>CAJOFE010000039.1 GCA_905233825.1 uncultured Prevotella sp.
GAGCGAAGAAGTAAGATGTGTTGCCTTCGGCAAGTAGAAAGGAAGAAGGAAGAAGGAGTAAGGAGAAAGGACTTCTAACATCTAAAATTTTACTTGCCCGAAGGGCAACACCTCTAAAATCTAACCTCTAAAATCTAAATTGCCAAAGGCAACACCTCTAAATTCTAAAATCTAAATTCCAACTTCAAAAGTTTCTTTCTCTTTGTTTCCGTTATGCACCTGTACCTTTAATACAAGCGGAAATTGCCGGAATAGATCTTTCGTCCCCGGTAATAGAGCTCGAACCTATACTCGCCAGCCACGTAGGTGGATTCGGTGGCGTTGCCCCAACCATGCAGCCATTCGCCCCGATTGACCTCGCCCACCACTACGCTGATAGTGGCCTTGTTGGTGTAGCCTGACGGGGAATTGGAGCTGAAATTGAGCAGACCGTCGGGGTTGTATATCTTATAATAGAGCTCTACCTGCGTCAGCTCGTGACCCTCGGGCATCAGCGAATTGTAGATGACCTTGGGGAAGAGATAGCGCATGTTGGCTGCATGGAGGGTAGTGCCCACCTCCTCAATGTCGGTACCGTCGCGCTCGCAATTGGCAAACTGCACGTCGATGACATCGAGGAAGCCCACTTTCTCGGCGATGCCCTCGCGCAGCTCCTTCAGCTCGTCATCGTCGGGAAGGGCTTCGATGGCCTCGCTATAGAGATCGATGGCCTGCTTGTATTCATTGCGATCTACCAGCTGGTCGGCCAGATCGATGTATTCCTCGCGCTGCTTCTTCACCATCTTATCGTAGAGCTTCTTCAAGTCCTCGTAACGGTTATAGACATCGGGCATGACGCGTCCGTGAATATCGTCCATGTCCTCTACGTCAGTCAGCAGTTCCTTGGCTGCCAGCAGTTCGGGGAAGTTGTCGGCATCCTTGATCTTCTTCTTGCATTCATCCACCTTTTCCTCATATTCTGCCTGAGCTGCCTCAGCACGCTTCTCCTCAGGACTCTTATTGAAGAACATGAAATAGGCGCCAGCACCAAGACCTGCCACGATGAGGAGTGCCAACAGGTATTTCCACCAGCCGCCTTTCTTCGTCGTATTGTCATCGCCGGCATGGTGCAACTCGGTCGAGCTGTCATCATGCAATGCAGTGGCAACCTCATCCTGCTGTACAGCCGTCTCCTCTGCGAGATGCTCGGGCTGTGCCACCTTCTGGTTGATCTCATCAACCGACTGTGGGCGATTCTTACGGGCAGGCTTCATCATCCAGCAGATAAGGTCCTGCATGTTCTTACTCATGGCTGCAGGGAAATGGAAGGCATCACCCTCGGCTAAAGCCGTAGATGAAGGAGGCTGCTGCTGCGTCTGCATGTAGTAGAGCGAAGCACCTAAGGCATAGAAATCAGTCCAGGGGCCGAACTTGTCCATTGCCTGCTCGACCTGCTCAACGGGAGCATAGCCAGGGGTATAGCACATGGCCGATGAGGTCTGGCTGCCCTTGCTGTCGATCTGCTTGCTGGCACCGAAGTCGATGAGGAACACATTGCCGCTTTTGTCGAGCATGATGTTGCCCGGCTTGATGTCGAGATGCCATATCTTCTGCTCGTGTACTGCTTTCAGGGCATCGAGCACCTGAGGCAGTATCTGCCAGGCCTGCTGTTCGGAGATGGGCTTTCCTGTGCGTTTCATCTGCTCGGCAATCGACTCGCCATTGATATAGTCCATCACATAATAGACGGTGCCGTTCTCCTCGAACAAATCGTGTACCTTCACGATGTGGTCGTTCTTCAGGTTGCGCAGACGCACAGCCTCTTTCTTGAACTTCTCCTTCTGGCTGTCGTAGGAAGCATGATTGTCAGGGACGCTGACCGTCACGGCATTGCCGTTACGCATGTTCACTCCACGCATGAAGAACTCCTTCAGCGCCTGTTGCTCGCCAAAAGCGTTTGTCACCAGATAAGTATTGCCGAAACCGCCCGAGGACAGTGGTCGCTCAATGCAATAACTGCCATTGTGCAGCTTCGTGCCTTTTGTTAGCATGGTACTTGTATCCATTTTCTCTATTGTTGAATTAACATCTTATTCATCCTCTTCACCAAAGCAGTCACCGGTGGCAGGAGCGCCTAACTCTCCACTTCCACTAGTAACGAGCAGCATGGGGATTTCCAACTTCACAATCTCACAAGTAGGGGTAATATATTCCTTTTTCATCTTACAATTACTTTTTTATGGTTATGAATATAGATACCTTGCTTGACAGGCTTGCCCACGAAGGGACGTCCGTCGAGCGAATACCATACATTATTATCAACGGCGTGATTGCTAACGGTCGTAATACCCGTTTGGTCATTGCCCAGAATGACTACTTGCAGGCGCGAAGAAGCATTCGACGCCTGAATGTAGGCACGGAAGGGAAGGATAAACGAGCCAGCCTTTACCTTGAAGAATTCTCCCTGCGAAATACCGCTGCCGTCAGTAAAATCATTGGCGGCAAAGCCGTAGATATCATCAGGATCAGTAGCCCACTCTATGCGCTCGTAAGTACCATAGAGCGTACCATTACTGGCGGTACTGCCTCCCAGTCCCTTTACCTCTACATCAGTAACAGCGATACTATTTTCGCTTGGTACGAAGATGTAGGGCATGTTGGCAACAATGTCGCCCGTCTCAGCCGCATTGAACACGGCACTATTGCCCGAAATCTCCTTAAAGGTGTGGAAGGTACCCAAAGCCGAGGCCTGAGCTGCAGGAATCGTGAACGGCAGGAAGACTGTAGCAGTCTTGCCAATAGTGAAGGTACGGCTGAACTGGGCGTTCTGAGCAGTGAAAGTCAAGGATGCCGGAGCCTGGTAATTCATGGCATCATCAAGCGTCAGCTGCTTGCAGACATCACCTATAATGACATTCGGCTCGACGCCACTCTCGTTACCTTCTCCTTCTGGCAGATAGATGAACGTATCGTCATCAAAGCCTGCAAACACGCCAGCACTACGGTTGACCGTCAAGCCCTTAACAGCTGTTCCCATCATGTCGATAAAGCGAATAACGCTCTTATCAGTAATCTCGTCAAACACATCCTTTCCAAGTTCAGTGATGGTATAGGAAATTGCAGAAACATTCTGCATGGGAGCATGCTTGACACGGGCATGAGCTGAGGAAGACGTTGAAACAGATGACATCGTTACCGAAGTGTTGCCAGAAGTATATCCTACGCACGACAGGTCATAAATAGCTGCTGTGTTGTTTCCTCCTTCCGAGGAGAACAGGGCTGATGATTTGCCGCTATAGCCTGTTATCTTTACAGAGATGGTCTGTACCTTCTCAAGATGAGGAACTCTCATTCGACTCTCGGAAGGATCAACAGGCGAAGTATTCAGCAAATAGATATAGATATAAGTATCGTCGTCTTCTGCGTATGTGATTTCAATAGGATCATAAGACGTTTCTGAAATCTCTGGGGAATAGGCAGGGTTATCGCCGACCTTTACCCTCAACACAGCTCCTGGCTCCTTCTTCACATTGACAAGTACCCTACCAATGCCTGCAGGCGCCTTTATCGTAATACCTCTGAATTGACTGTCGAAGGCATCTGAACCAGGAGCACCTTCAGCAATAGCAGCCTCAACTTCTGCATCGTCCATGCCCACCACAATGCGAACGCCTGGGGTTCCATCGGCATCATCATAGTAACCCTGATCAGCACCCAAGGTATAGTGCACCTCACCGATGGTCACACCGTCCAGATAATTATACTGGCCATCAGTATTGTCAATCTGCACGACAACCACAGGTTCCTCATTATCAATGATAGGATCTAAGCCGTCATCGGGATCTGTATCCAGGTATTCAGATTCACGGGCTCCAATGACCCATGATTTGCTCTTCTGCTTTAATTCCAAGTCACCCTCAAGAGTAGGATGCACACCAGTAAAGAGGACGGCATCAATCTCTTCAGGATTATCACACACAGAATCTCCGAAAGGATTCTCGAACGCCAATGAACCTGGGGTGTTATTCGATGTCGTGAATGTTAACGACGGTGTATTAGCAGTCATGACAATGAATGATTCTGCAGACCTTATCACACTTGTTCCCCTTAATGAAATGGTCAAATCAGGATAACCGCATTCCAAGCCAACAGAGAGACCGCCAAAAACAGCATTATTCAGCGTGAGTATGTTAGTCGGTGCCCCTTGCTGGTCGTGTGTGACAACGAATGACACAGAGCCACCGTCGCCCAGCACGTCAGCCGCGTTCTCATCTGTAATAGTTGTTGAGATTTCGCTTTGTTGCCGTTCATCATAAGTATAAATGGTAATACCATAATCAGCGCTTTCATCACTGAGGGTAGGTACAAAACCTGTGGAAACATTTGCTCTTGCCTCATCGCCATCTGCCTTCATAAGCCTGTAACCCTCGCCAAAATTATAAAGAGTATTATCGAGCTTATATGTATAGTCGTCATTCCAAACCAAGTCAGTAATGGTAAGTGAGCTGAAATCTCTGATAGCTGCCTGAGTTGAGTTAAATGCCAACGAACAGTTATCGCTACCCTTCACGATGGTTAAGGTCTGTGCACCTTCCATATCAGCCCTGATGGCAGTACAAGAGTCATTACAAATGATTGTATTATCTCCATTGATGGAAATGGTCAGATTGCTCAGACGGCTGATAATACCATCATCTTCCACACCTGTTCCTATCAGCGTCATTCCATTCAGCGTCAGTATGTTCCCTTCCGGATTAAATGAAGCCGTTACATTTTCATCAGAGCCCAGGATATTGTTTAGGTTAGCTTCTGTAACTTTAGTATTTCCTATCCAGAGTTCGTAAGTCTTGGTACTGGAGAGATATACAGTAGAAGCCCATGCCCATTCACTCTCTTCAAAACGTTGACGTGTAGAACTGAATTTAACATCACGCCTGTTTTCTGCCGAGAGATACATACCATCATACACTACAGAAGTAAAGCCTGACGACTCTCCCTGGTACATCAAAGTCAATGTAGCCGCTTCATCGTCACCATGCTGGAGTGTCAGCGTTGCCCCCGTTGTACTCGACGAGGTGACGGGATAATATATAGAGTTTGTGCCAATAGAGGAAATGTTCAGATCTCCTCCACAAGTAATTCCCCTAATGATAGTGGAATTAGCAACTGAAACGTTCAGATCTCCTTCACAGGTTATACCATCACTTTCTATTTTTGCATTTACAAGGGAAAGCGTGTTGGTTGTTTCGTTATAAGAAACAGAATAGGGATTACCTTCTGTCACTGCTTTAATGTTGTCGCCAGTAATGTCCTGAGCATTGGCACTTGTCACCTGCACACCTCCAACCCACAAATCATAGCCTTGTACCATAGTATAACTAAGCGTTGCATCAGCATCAGGCATTTCAAACTCATATTCGTAGTGATCATCCATCTGTGACACATTATTAAGAGGTACCGTTTGCTCAGTGCCTCCCCGTGGTGTATATACCAAAGAGACAGACTCAATAGTATTTGTTGGATACAATGAAATATCCACCATCTGACCAGGGGCTATAGCTGATACGCCGTCACCAATTAAAGGTTCATAAGACTCACATTCATAGGCTATGTCGCCAACATTCAACTGCTTCGTATAGAGCACGATACCGTTGTTTTCCGTCACATCAGGGGCATCAAGAGTGCCACCTGTTGCTTCATCATTTATCTTGTCGCCCCTGCCTCGCTGTTCATAGCCATTTTTCACTACTGCCTCTGAATTCGGCAACTTAGTAGAGACAGTAACACCATATTCATAGGTGTTATTCGATAATTCCAAAGTGGCGCCGTCTGATTCACCGATGACAGCACCACAATAGAATAATCCATACCCGCTTTCGACATCTTCGGCAGACACCGTAGTATAGATTGTGCCGGAGTGGGAAACCTTGTTACCACTAAGGGCAATATTGCCAAAGCGGCACCAACCGACAATACCTCCCGTATAGAGGCGTTCTGCAACTGTGAGTTTACTCACAATGGATACCCCTGAGACTTCACACGAACTGATAGTAATGGAGCCTGTACCTGAGACATCACCTGCTAAACCTACAATACCACCTACGTTTGAATTGCTTGAATCATCAGAAGTGGATATACCAGAGACAGAACCACCCATTACAGTACATTTGTTGATTGTTCCATTCTCAACATAGCCTGCAATGCCACCAGCAGATACAGATGGCAAATCCTCGCTTGTCTTGACAGTACAATTCGAGATAGTACAAAAACCAATCTCTCCATTTTTAAGGTAGCCGACAACTCCACCAACCCTATTACCTCCTGTGAAAGTGCAGTTGCTTAATCCCAAACCCTGAACGGAGCCTCCGGCAATAACGCCAAAGAGACCATAATATCCATCCTCAGCTGGTGTATCGACTGTCAAATAATCGATACCTACGCTGTTGCCTTGGAACGTACCAGTAAATGGATGGTCGGCATTTCCAATAGGTGCAAACTCGCTGAGATTACTACAATCGATGGTAACGAATCCCTCCTCGCTGGGAAATTGGAAAGACTTGTCTGACAATGTTCCGTCATTGACGCCATCGGAAAAAGCCTTCAATTCTTCTGGCGTTCTAATGACGTACGGATTATCTATTGAGCCGTCACCACCGCTAAAGTTCTGCGCCCACACCCCAATAGGGAGGAACAACAATGTAAACAGCATAGAAAGCCCTATCAGCCTTCTTGTCATGTTTAGTTGATGGAGTAATCCTTTTCTCATCTTATTGATTGTTTTTGATTATTTAATTATCGTTTCTACACTCATTGACATAACACGCTGCAAAATTACTAAAAAAAAGCGAATGGAACAAAGAAATATACATTTCTTTTGAGGGAAAAAATATCACAAAAACTTTCCCAAATGTAACATGCCCAAAGCTACGCCAGAAACAAACGGCATTTCCAGGCCTTGGAAACGGCACTTCTAAGCCTTGGAAACGGCATTTCCAAGACCCAAAAACGGCATTTGTTTTTTTATCAGTTTATAAAGGCAGGGTGAACACGAAGCGGGCTCCGGAAGTATAGGTGGTGTCAAGCACAATGTCACCTCCCAGCCGTCGGGCGATGCTACGGGCGACAGTAAGGCCAATGCCTGTGCCGTCATAATATTCGTCAAGCTGTACGAACTCCTCGAAAATATGCTCCGACTCTTCAGGGGGGATACCGATGCCGGTATCTTCTACCATGAAAGCCACATGACCTTCCTGACACTGCACTGAAAGGAGCACATGAGCCTGCTCCTTGACAGCACCAACTCCTCCTGCAGACTCAGCAGGATGGGTGAACTTCATCGCATTGTCGATCAATAGCACCAAAACGCGCGTGGCCTGCTGTAGATGAGTGTGAAGCATAAGTGCCTCAGCCTCAGGGGCTATCTGCATATCGAACGACAGGTGCTGAGCCATCGTGATACGACTCTCATCAACTGCCTGTGCTGCAATCTGCACGGCTGGTACATCGTCGGTGCGCTCAATCTCGCTCTGATTACCGGCATCGGCCAGCTCCAGCATCTTGTTCACCAAGCCTGCAATGCGCTGGGTGTTATCTACTATACCCTTGCTCACTTCCTGCTTCATGGTCTCGTCGAGCTCTATGTCTGAGGTGAGAATCTGGGTGAAGCCGCTCAGAATATTCAGTGGCGTGCGTATCTCATGGGAGATCTGCTGAATGAAATCGGTCTTCATGCGCGATGACTCTACAGCCTTGTCATAGAGGTTCAACGCCTCTTCATAGCCCTGCCCCATGTTGTCGAACACGAGGCAGAGCTGTTCATAATCCGCTTTAAGCTGCTGGAATTCATCTTGCAGCTTACGGAATTTCTCTGACAATTGCTGCTCGGGAATCATTCGGTTATTCTTTCTTCTCAATAGGCATGAACTTGGTGAATCCCGTCATAGCCAGCACCTTATAGATTTCGGGGCTCACATTAGTCATCTTGAACTTGCCCCTCTTCATCATCACGGTACGCATGGTCTTCTGAATGATGCGCAAACCCGAGCTGGCCATATAGTTCAGCTCCGTGCAGTCCATCTCCAAATCCATCCCCTGCTCCTGCAGAGCGGGCTCAATATCTTTCTCAAACTGGGCGGCATTCATAGTGTCAATGCGCTTGTCGGTCTTAATGATGGTCTTTCCACCTTCCTTGATAATCTCAGTCATATTGTGTTTAATGTTTAAAAATTGACGTTTGAAGTTTTATTCTATAGAGAGTAAAGCGGCCGCTGGAATCTTTAGATTTTCTTTTTCATCGTGAGCAGATTCTTGCCTTCCAGACGCTGATAGGTCACCTTGTTCATAATGTTCCTCACAATAAAGATACCCATGCCTCCGAGATCACGCTCAGCAGGATTGGTATCGATATCGACATCTTCCTTGAGAGTGGGGTCAAATTCCCTACCCTGGTCGCTGAGCACGAAGGTCAACTCTTTCCCGTCGCTCTCGGCTGTCAGCTCGATGGAAGCCTCGGTACCTTCAGGGTAGGCATAGAAGATGATGTTTGACACCATCTCCTCCATCACCAGATTGAGGTTCATCTGGAGTTCCATGTCAAGTCCCAACTCTTCACCGATTTCCTCGATGAAGCAAGCCACATGCTCCAGTTCACCTACCTGATTTTTAATTTTGAGTTCTTTTCTCATTAATAGTACGGGGTATTTAGTTATTATTCTTAATCATCATGCACATCATCGTCAGGTCATCATTGGGTTCAGCACCATCGCGATGTTTTTCCACTTCTTCTTTCAGCACCTGTATGGTCTGTTGCGAACTCTCGAAGGGCCTGCCATTCAGGATTTCCAGCAATCGCTCGTCGCTGAACTGCTCCTGCTGACGGTTTTCAGCCTCGTTCAGGCCATCAGTATAAATAAACAATGCTTGCTGGCGTATGTCATCAAGCTCTTCGCCAACATATTCCAGCCCAGGCCACAGACCTATAGGCGCATTGGGTTCCATTTCAATAAAGCGGGCAGTGCTCTCGTTAACCAGCACAGGAGGATTATGGCCTGCATTGCAGAAGTCGAGATGCCCTGTCTTGATATCAACCAGACCGAGGAACATCGTGACGAACATACCCTGCTCGTTGTCTTCGCCCAACTCGTCGTTCATACGAGTAGCAATCTCGGCAGGAGGCAACTGCTGCTTGGCCAGCGTACGGAAGAGGCGCGTGGCCTGGGCCATGAAAAGCGAGGCAGGCACGCCCTTGCCCGATACATCGCCCAAAGCAAAGTACATCTTGTCAGTACCTTCAATGGGAAGGAAGTTATAGAGATCGCCACCCACCTCCTTGGCAGGTGTCATCGAAGCGAAGAGATCGAGGTCAGCGCGTTCAGGGAAGATACTTGGCACCATTGACATCTGAATATCACGTGCAATGCGCAACTCGCTCTCAATGCGCTCCTTTGCAGCAGTGGTCTCCTCGATGACCTCGTTGGCAGCCTGCAGGTCAGAGTAGGCTGTCTGCAATTCGGTATGTGCCTGCTTCAGCCTACGTGCAGCACGAATGCGGAAGAAGAGGAAGATGGCCAAAGAGAGCACAATGACGGTGACAACGATGATGATGAAACGGAACTGATTGCGCTCGTTCTGCATCTGAAGGCGTTCGTTCTCCATCTCTTTCTCGTCGAGCTGATACATGGTATTCATCTCGTTCAACTGGTCCTTAGTGTCCTGAGCATTCAAGGAGTCGCTGAGCAGATAGATGTCACGATAGAGGGTTGCAGCCTCGGCATAACGCATCTGTTTCTCCAGAATTTCAGCACGCTGCTGCATAATCATCACACGCACTGACTGGTCACTTCCCTCAGTTAGCAGTTCCATGCGTTGGTTGTTATAGTTCAAGGCATCCGTCAGGCGATTCTGCTGCAATCGCAACTGAGCCATATAATAAAGCCACTTCATACCCATATAACTTTCAGGCGAAGCAATTAGCTGGGACGCTTCATCAAGATGCTGCTCGGCCTCCATTAACTTGTTCTGTCCCAAAGCGGCCTGTACACAGGCAAAATTGTAATAGGCCCAAATGACATCGGCATTGGGATTGCCTTCTAGATGATGTTCTTCCACATAGCCATCAAGGAACTTTTTCCAATCCACCGTCAGCGCTTCCAGTCGCCGATAATCTTTCATTTCATTTAGAGCATTGCCATAATAGGTATAAGTTTCTGGAAGAATAGAAGACGATGGTTTCAGAGTGGAGAGCAGTGATATGGACTTCTGAAACACCTCAATACTCTGATCAAAGTTGCGCAGGTTAGCATAAGCTGTACCCATGATGCTATAAGCCAAACCCATACCAAAAGTATCATTCTGCTTCTTTGCCTCTTCATACATAGCCTCCGTTTCACGAAGTCCCAACTTATTCTGATTCAAGAAGATATAAGTATTTGGAATGCGCGACCACATCTCAAAATAGTGCTGCTTGACTCCCAGACTTTTGACCCGTTGCATATCGCGAGGAATGGCATTGAAGATGGAGTCGTTCATGTCGTTATTGTAGAACAAAGCTGAACGCAACGACAATGCAAACGCCTCTTCATCGTTCATCCCCTGACGCCGAGCCTCTGCCACGTACTCATCCAAACAACGCAACTGCTCATCAACGTCATCTTCTTCCATGCTGCAATAGTATAGTTGCTCCAAAGCAGCAACACGCTCCTTGCCCTGCAACTGGGGCAATTTCAAACGCAACTCCTGACAATCGTCAGCAGAAACACTCAATACTCCCCACCCTGTCACCAATGTGGAAAGCAACACTAAAACTATCGTCCTAAACTTATTCAATCGGCCATAGTTTCATTGATTCGACGGCAAAGATACAAAAAAAAATGGTATCGTCAAAGAACGATACCAAATTTTTTATAAAAATCTTTGTTCTATTACTCTGCAACGAGGGTAAAACGCTGGAAAGCAACGATTTTCAAATCCTTGTCCTGCTTCTTCAGCCAGTCGGCCACATTAGCCTTGTCGCCATCGCCAAACTGGAACTCCTGATCCACCAAACAGCTCTCCTTCTTAAACTTTTGCACACGGCCCTTGGCAATACCCTCAATCATGGGCATCTTCAGCTGAGCCTCACCTTCCACCTTTGCCTCAGCAATAATCTTGCGAGCCTCGTCGGCCTGTTCCTTGGTAATCCAGCCCTTGGCAATGTTGCTCTCGATATGGTCTTCGCTGTCCACATGAGCGGGGTTGATGCCAGCCTTGTTGAGCTTCATATCGACATACTTCTGCACTTGCTCGAGCTTCGACTTCTCCACGGCGGTCTTGTACTCCTCGTCAAGAATCTTCTGATCGATGCTGTTGGAGTCAAGAGCGATAGGCTTCATAGCAGCCACCTGCATGGCCAGCTTGTGACCAACCTCGACGTTCTCCTTGTTGAGCTGTACCATGGTGCAGAGCATGTGCTTACCCATGTGGTCATAGACCTCCACATTGTCACCTTCGAGAGTCAGGTAGCCATCGAGCTCCATCTTCTCACCAGTGATACCACTACGCTGGGTCACGATCTCCTGTGCCTTCTGGCCGTTGATCTCCAATTCCTTCACCTCGTCGATGGTCTTGCACTTGGCAGCCACAGCAGCATCGAGGATGCTCTGGGTCATAGCGATAAAGTCGGCACCGTTAGCCACGAAGTCAGTCTCGCACTTCACGGCAACCATAGCAGCAAAGCCACCGACTTTCTTCACGAGCACGCAGCCGTTAGAGGTCTCGCGGTCGCTACGCTTGGCGGCGATGGCCAGTCCGCGCTCACGGAGCAGTTCCTTGGCACGGTCGAAGTCTCCTTCAGCCTCGGTGAGTGCTTTCTTCACATCAGCCAGGCCGGCACCAGTCATGGTGCGGAGCTTCTTGATATCTTCCATATTTGGCTTGTAATCCATAATGTCTTGATTTTTTAAATTCCTTAATTCTAAAAATTTACTCTGCAGCAGGAGCCTCTTCCTCAGCGGGAGCCTCTACTTCAGCAACGGGCTCAGCGGGAGCCTCCTTGCGAGTACGACGGGCACCAGTAGCACGACGGGGCTTTACCTCCTCGACCTCGGCCTCAGCCTGTTCCTCGGCTGCCTTCTCGTCGGCCTTCTCAGCCTTGCGCTCCTCCAAACCTTCGGCAATAGCAGCGCAGCAAGCGTTGAGGATAACCTCTACGCTGTCCTTGGCATCGTCGTTAGCGGGGATGACGAAATCAACATTCGAGGGATCGCTATTGGTATCAACGATACCAAACACGGGGATACCCAGACGGTTAGCCTCGTGAACTGCATTAGCCTCCTTCATCACATCGACCACAAACAGGGCGCTGGGCAGACGGGTGAGATCGACGATAGAACCGAGGTTCTTCTCCAGCTTGGCACGCTGGCGGGTCACCTGCAGCAACTCGCGCTTCGACAGGTTACCAAAGGTACCGTCCTGCATGAGCTTGTCAATATTGGCCATCTTCTTCACAGCCTTGCGGATGGTGGGGAAGTTGGTAAGCATGCCACCCGGCCAACGCTCGATGACGTAAGGCATATTAATGCTGGTTGCCTTCTCGGCAATCACTTCCTTGGTCTGTTTCTTAGTTCCTACGAAGAGGATCTTCTTGCCCTGACGGGCGATGTTCTTCAGGGCCTCGGCAGCGTCGTCAATCTTAGCGACGGTCTTGTGGAGGTCGATGATATGAATGCCATTGCGCTCGGTGTAGATGTAGGGAGCCATGGCGGGGCACCACTTGCGCTTCAGGTGGCCAAAGTGGCAGCCAGCCTGCAGCAGCATGTCAAAATTTGTTCTTGCCATTTTACTTAAAATACTTTTAATTAATTGTTTACTTTCTTTTTTAATCTTGTTAGATCAGCCACCTTGTAGCCGTTAGCTATTAACAGTTGCGGCAGAGCCGAGCGAGCTGTTAGCCTGCGAGTCTCAGTGGTTTAGATGCTAAACTGTTCAGTCTTGGGAGTGGCCGATAGCCAAAAGCTATAAGCCAACAGCCAATATTAACGCTTACTGAACTGGAAGCGACGACGTGCCTTGGGCTGACCTGGCTTCTTACGCTCAACCTCACGGCTGTCACGTGTCAGGAATCCCTGAGTCTTCAGAGCTTTCTTGTCCTCAGCATTGACCTTCACCAGTGCACGGGCAATAGCCATACGCAGAGCCTGGCTCTGACCAGTAAAGCCACCACCGTCGAGGTTGGCCTTGATATCGTACTTCTCGGCGCACTCCAGCAGGTTCAGCGGCTGCTTCACCACGTACTGCAGAATGGCTGAGGGGAAATACTCGGTTAAGTCCTTCTTGTTGATCGTGATCTTGCCGGTACCTTCCGACAAATAGACGCGAGCTACTGAGCTCTTGCGACGACCTATAGCGTTAATTACTTCCATCTCTTAAATTATTTATACTGGTTAATATCAATAGCCTTGGGCTTCTGAGCCTCATGCTTGTGCTCAGTGCCGTCATAGATATAGAGGTTGTTAAGCAGGCTGCGACCGAGGGGGCCTTTGGGCAGCATGCCCTTCACGGCGTGCTTCAGGATGCGCTCTACGCCGAAAGGCTTCTTGCGAAGCTCTGCGGGAGTGTTGAAGCGCTGTCCGCCAGGATAGCCAGTATAACGGGTATAAACCTTATCGGTCTCTTTCTTGCCGGTGAACTTCACCTTGGCTGCATTGATAATAATGACGTTGTCGCCACAATCGACGTGCGGAGTGAAGCTGGGCTTGTACTTACCGCGAATAAGCTTGGCGACCTTCGAAGCCAGACGTCCCACCACCTGATCGGTAGCGTCGATGACGACCCACTCCTTCTTGGCAGTCTCTTTGTTAATCGAGACGGTCTTGTAACTTAATGTGTTCATTTCTTCGTTTAATTACTAAAAAACAGTTTTTTTACTTTATAAAGTTTCAGTTGAATGCCGATTCACAAACCACGCTATCCGGCCAAAGACAGACGCTATTTACACGACATCCACGGGGATTCTAAGACTCTCCCCAAATAATCGGACTGCAAAGGTACTGCTTTTTCTCCATTTACAACACATGCCATCATTGCAAAACCACAAGATTTATATTTATTTAACAATAGGACGACAAAAAGCAAAGCCCCCTCTTTGGTTGTTTCCTGCCTTTTTCGTACCTTTGCACGAAATTATTATTAAAGACTTCAAAGAAAGAGATGATTCAAAGTATGACTGGCTACGGCAAGGCTGTCGTAGTATTCAAGGACAAGAAGATTAACGCAGAAATCAAGTCGCTCAACTCCAAGCAACTGGACTTGCAGGCACGCATCGCCCCACTCTATCGCGAGAAGGAGATGGAGATCCGTCAGATGATTGCCACACAATTAGAACGTGGCAAGGTTGATTTCGCCCTGTGGATAGAGAAAGACGCCGGCATCGATGCTACCCCTGTGAATGCCGCATTGGTAGAGAACTACTACCGTCAGCTGAAGGAGGTGGCTGCACGCGTGGGCATTCCTGAACCAGAAGACTGGATCTACACGCTGACACGTATGCCCGATGTGCTGACGAAGACAGACACGGAGGTACTGACTGACGAGGAATGGGCAGCTGCACGCGAGGCTGTGACAAAAGCCATCGCCGCACTGGTAGATTTCCGCAAGCAGGAAGGTGCCGCATTAGAAAAGAAGTTCACAGAGAAGATCGATAACATCGAACGACTGCTGGCCGAGATCGAGCCATACGAGAAGAGCCGCGTGGAGAAGATCAGGGCTCGCATCATCGACGGTCTGCAACAGATTCCTGGTGTGGAGTACGACAAGAACCGTCTGGAGCAGGAGCTCATCTATTATATAGAAAAGCTCGACATCAGCGAAGAGAAGCAACGCCTGACCAATCACCTGCGTTATTTCCGTGAGACGATGGTCGACGGCCACGGACAAGGCAAGAAGCTGGGCTTCATCGCACAGGAGATGGGGCGCGAAATCAACACCACAGGCTCGAAGTCGAACCAGGCCGAGATGCAGAACATCGTCGTCCAGATGAAAGACGAACTGGAACAGATCAAAGAACAAGTGCTCAATGCATTATAGCCGTTAGCTATTGGCTATTAGCTGTTGGCTATTGTCAATATGATGAGATTTAAAAATGCGAAACTTCAGAGAGTTTAAAATCTATCAAATATCTATGTCTTTCTGCGTGGATATTTATCAATTGTGTCAGCATTTCCCAGCCCATGAAAGATTTGCTTTGTCTAATCAAATGGAAAGAGCTGCTGTTTCAATTGCTTCTAATATTGCAGAAGGGGCATCCAGGAGCACTGATATGGATTTTGCTCATTTCTTAGAGATTTCATTAGGTTCTGCATTCGAGATAGAGACTCAGCTAAATATAGCGAACGCTTTGCATTACATTACTCCTGATGAATATGAAAAGGTAAAAGCAAAATTGATAGAGATACAGAAGGGACTTGGAAAATTTATTGGAATATTAAGACAAAAGAAATAATATGCGTGGACATTTAATTATTTTTAGTGCACCTTCGGGTAGCGGTAAGAGTACTATCGTGAACTGGTTGATGAAATACCACCCAGAACTCAACTTGTATTTTTCGATTTCATGTACTTCTCGTCCTTCACGTGGATCCGAGAAAAATGGCGTAGATTACTTCTTCATCACCCCAGAAGCTTTTCGTGAGAAGATAGAGAATAATGAGTTCTTGGAATATGAAGAAGTATATGAGAACCGCTTTTATGGAACGCTGAAGGCACAAGTGGAATGCCAATTGGAGGCAGGGCAAAATATCGTATTCGATGTAGATGTAAAGGGGGGAGTCAATATAAAGAATTATTATGGAAAGCAGGCTTTAAGTGTTTTTATCCAGCCGCCATCTATTGATGAACTCCGTAAGCGTCTAGTGAATAGGGCAACAGATACTCCAGAAGCAATAGAGACACGATTAGCCAAGGCAGAGTACGAACTGACTTTCGCAAGTCAGTTTGACGCAGTTGTAGTAAATGATAATTTGGAAATCGCAAAAAGAGAAGTATATTCTCTGATTAGAAATTTTCTCAATGACGCCGACTAACAGCCAAAAGCCAAAAGCCAAAAGCCAAAAGCCAAAATCGATAGGACTCTTCGGTGGCTCTTTCAACCCCATCCACACAGGACATATTGCGCTGGCCTTACAGCTGAAGAGGCTGGCCGAGCTGGATGAGGTGTGGCTGATGGTGTCGCCTCAGAACCCGTTGAAGCAAGGAAGCTCCGACCTGCTCGACGACCAACTGCGCTACCAGCTGGCACGACTGGCCCTGCACGGTGAAGAGGGCATCGTGGCCAGCAATTACGAGCTGCACCTGCCCAAGCCCAGCTACACCTGGAACACGCTGGAGCATCTGCATCAAGACTTTCCACAGCATACATTCTTATTATTAATAGGAGGCGACAACTGGCAGAACTTCCATCGCTGGTATCGTGCAGAAGACATTATGCGCGAGCATGAGATAGTCATCTATCCCCGTCGTGGCTACGAGACTCATCAAGCCTCCCTACCCTCTTCCGTCAAGGTTGTCAATACGGAACTGATAGACGTTTCGAGTACCGAAATCCGCATGCGGGTGAAACAAGGGCAAAGCATCAAAGGGATGGTTGCCCCCACTATCGAGCCAATAGTGCGAAGACTCTACTACTGATAGTCGTAACGCCCCGTCAGCTTCTTCACACGATGCACGGCAGCATCCTTGATCTGAGAGAAGTTGCCATAACGCAAATTACGATACAGCTCCTCAAAGCTACGCCCTATCTTAATCCACGGATGCCCCCACGCCATGATGCGAAACACCCGTTGCTTGTACTCCACGTTCTCTATCACATACTTAGGATGGCGCAAGGGGAACTGCAACTCGTGGCTCTTCATGGTGAGCAGTTGCTGCATGCGACGAGGCAACGTCTTCAGCGAGCTCTGGAAGTGAGCCGACTCTTCCGAAATGGCCGAGTTCTGTATCAGGTTCTTCGTGGGAACGATGGTCAACCCCGAGTTGAGCATACAGGCCGACCAGAATACCGTCTCATAGATAGGCTTCCCTGCAGCCTTGTGCTTCTGCATCTTCTTCACCATCTCCTTCCAGCCCTCACGATGCTCGACATAGGCCTCTAACTGGTGGCGATTGAAGTCATCGTCCAACACAGAGTACTCCTCATCCCACTGATCCACCACACGCCGCCACGAAGCCCAGCCCCAGATAGGGAACACTGTCGTGAACAGATAGTCGTATGGAGCCTCCGTCTGCTCCTCGTGGTTGAAGCCGGCAATCATCGTGATGCGCTCGTCATGCTCATAACGGTTGAGCATCTCCACGCAGAAAGGGATGAACGAGGGCGAGGGCGTAGAGTCATCCTCGATGACGATACACTTCTCCGCCATGCTGAACGCCCACCGCTGAGCCCTGTAGTTCGAGGCCCAGGCACCACTATTCTCCGTATGATAGCTACGCTGCACGTCGCACTCCCAGTCTATCTCCTCATCAGCCACGATACGCCTTGCAGCCTCTATCTTCTTGGCCTCCTCCTCATTGCGAGGCCCGTCCTGATAGAGAAACAGCCGCGATGGCCTCGCCTGTCGAATCACGTTAAAGGTACGCCTCAGCGTCTCTGTCCGTGTGAACAGAATCAACAGTACTGCAACATCGTTCTTTTCCATCATCATCCCATTTTGTTTGCAAAGGTACAAAAAATTTCGATTTAGCGAAAAGAATACAAAACAAAATAGCATTATTTCTTTTTTGCCGATTTTTTTTGTTTTTTGTTGGTTTTTGCTGTTTTCTTGTCACAGTTCTGCCCCAAAACGCCGAATTTGGGGGTAAAAACGAGGAAATTTAGCTGTTTTTCAGTCCGATTTTGAGTGTTTTTGAACTTTTTTCATCGTTTTTCTCCCAAAAAATGCAGCTTTTGAGGCTAAAAATCATCATATCTGTCACTATTGTCACCATATCTGCACCCATCTATCTCATTGTCAAGCAGCGGTTTACAACGAACAGTAACAGAAGTGCAGATTTTTCTTTGAAAAAATTTTAGTGTGCGCGTGCGTACGCGCGCGAGAAACAGAACAGATGCCTTCTCCAAGACATAAAGAAGGCACCTTTTGGCCCTGAAGAAGGCATCTCCAAGCCATAAAGAAGGCACCTTTTTGCAGTTTTGGACGCAGCAAAACGAAAAAAGCACGTCGCTCGTTGAAAATAGCGCCCTCCTAAATGAAAATAGCAGGCCGCTCGTTTAAAAAAGGAGGCCGTTACCCGTTTAACACATAGTTACAGCAATTAGTAATAATTCACAGAACGGAATAATGCGATTTGCCCACTTATTCGTGTCTTTGAGATAAAACTCTCTAAGGTACTCCCGTTCGAAACAAAAATCCCCGCAAACTCCGAAGGGAATGCGGGGAAATCTTTATTTGTCACTATCTGATTTGTACTTTTACTGCCTTTTCGCCTATCTTCACGATGCCGATATCACCACTATGGAGCGTTGTACTGACATTCGTGGTTTCAGCAGAAGCCCTTGCTGAGCCCACCATGCGACCACTGGTGACCCGATGTCGGTGTCGAGGATGACCAGCGGCACGCCCGTGTACTCCTGTCCGCCGCCCTGCGCCGGGTTGTCGTCGCTCGACGATCACGCCGTCATTGCCGTTGTGCCACTGACGAGGATGGCGGCGAAGAGTTTCATTCTTAATTCTCTCATCTTTTTCATAATTGTTTTGTTTTAGACTTTACTGACGACAAATTTACGCAAAAGCTTCCGCTCCTGCAAGCGCAGACCGCCCACAGGGGATAATTTTGTGAATTTTGTTACATTTTTGCGATTTTTGGTAGCCAGTCTCTCAAAAATCGCCCGTTTCATCCCTATGTTTCGTGTTTCCACTCCGTCACGCTCTTGCCCATGCGTTGCTTGAAGGCGAGGGCAAAAGTGTTGTAGCTATGATAGCCGCTCTGGGTAGCCAGCTCCAGGACGGTGAAGAAACGCTGGGCTGCAACGGCCTCACTATAGAGACGGATGAAATGACGGATGCGCAGGTCGTTGATGTAGGCGTTGTAGTTCGTGTCCTGTTGCACGAAGTACAGCCTGAGATAGGTGCGGTTGGTGCCATGGCATTCACCGTACCACCGCCCAGAATATAGAGCTTGTTACCCGATGACAGCTCAATACCGGCACCTGCACCAGTACGACCGTCGGCATTGGCTCCCGTGCAGGTAAGCGTTTTGCCTGAAGGGATGTAAAGATACACCGTGCCCTGAATTTTAAGGCCGCTGTTACCATTACCACCATTGTCAGTTCTGTTATTGGTGAAACTCAGGTTTTCATTGATGAAATAATATGTGGTAGTACCTGATGCACCAAGTACATATCCATCAGTGGAACCCGAACTAATCTGAGTCCAGTTTGCAGAGGTGGTCTTCGTCAGTGCATAGACCTCCTCCCAATTGGCTTGCGCCTTTGCCCCCTGCACAACTGCGCACAGCAGGGCAATCATCCAAAATAGGTTCTTTTTTTTCATGTTTGTTTATTGTTAATAATAACAAATAGTCTTATTGCAATTCCTGATTTTCTCCAGCATGGCTGAGCGCCAGGCGGTATCGCCGGGCATCTGGAAGCGGCTGTTGCCGGTGGCCGAGGGGGTGAAGATGACCGTGCCGTCGTTATTGAGCACCACGGTGCCGCGGTCGGTCAGCGTGAAGAGGTGGTCGCCCTCCACGGCGTTGATGACGGTCAGCGGGTCCCACATCATCTGGCCCGTGTTGCAGTTGCAGGTCATATATACTTGCTTGATGGGGTGATAGTCGGTCCATGAGATATCGCTGATGACCTGCTCTGGCAGGTACTCGATGCCGTTGCCCGTCTCCATGGGGTCGAAGATGATATCGACATCAGAGGGCCAGAGGCGAAACAAAGTCTTGGCAAAGTCCATGCCCTGAAGGAAGTTGAAGTCGGGCTCGGGGGACTGGCCGAAGGAGCCGCCTTGGATGTAGAGGCACTTCACCTTGCGCCGCACCAGTTCCACACCCGAGAGCGGGGAGAGGTCGTCGGCCTCCGACTGGAGGAGCTGCGACAGGCAAGCCGTGAAGCCTATGGAGCAGATGCTCACCGAGTGGTCGGGCTGCGCAGCAAGCAGACGGCGGTATAGTTGCCAGCCGTCGGGCAGCGCCGAGTAGTCGCTGATGCTACGGGCGAACATGGGCGCACGGTCGTCCATCGTGTAGGTGGGCAGCGCCCTGTAGTCAATCCATACCGCCGGGCTCTCGATGCCATCGCGCACTAAGCCGATGGGCACATCGCCGTGATTGAAGTACGTGTTCATCACATCGGCACAGGCGGCACAGTCCTCGCCCTCGCGGTCCACCACCACGCCCAGCAGGCGGCAGCGCCCCTCGTCGTCGTAGCGGCAGAGCATCTCCAGCGCGAACAGGTCGTCGGTGGATGACCCGATGTCGGTGTCGAGGATGACCAGCGGCACGCCCTCGCTCGACGAGCACGCCGTCATTGCCGTTGCGCCACTGACGAGGATGGCGGCGAGTATCCAGTTTAGAATATTTTTCATGCTCATTGTTGTCATGCGTTAGAAGTCGAGTCGGTAGAAGAAATTGGGCAGGGAGATGCCCTCCTTGTGGTCGATGGCACGTCGCTCGGCAAGGTCGTAGCGCTGGAAGAGGCATGTTTCCACGCCGAGGATATTCAGGCCCTCGAAGGCGATAGTGTGACTCACGCGTCGCTTGTTCCACTTGTAGCTGACGGTGAGATCGACGATATTGTCAGGCCTGAACTGTCCGCTCATCGACTCGTTGGCCTTGACGATGGGCTCCTCGGGCATCTCGCCGAGATCGAGCAGGCGGTTCATCGCGTCGGTGTCGATGGGCGTGTAGCGCAGTCCACCCTGTATAGAGTATTTCACGCTGAGGTTGAATACGTTCTGTTTCTTACTGCCGACCATCCACTCCTTACCGGCGAGAATCTTGAACATATAGCGGCGGTTGTAGAACTGGGGGTGCCACACTTTGTCCTGACCGAGGTACTCCGACTGGAAGAGCGAACCGTTGACCTGTCCGTAGAAGCCTCGGCTCATGTAGTGCTCCAGGCCGACATCGATGCCGTAGTTGCGGGTGTTACCCTCGTTCACCATGGGCTCATTGAAGTAGTTGTAGTGGCGGTTCACGGCGCAGAAGGTGGAGCCGTTGATGCCCACTGGCGTGTCGAAGCCGTAGTCGAAGTAGGTACTCAGTCGCAGGTTCAGGTTGTCGTTGAACTTATGCATGTAGGTGGCAAGGACGTTGTGGGCCTTCGACAGGCCGAGGTTCTTATTCGTGCGGACGCCGTTCTGCTCGAAGAAGTAGGCATCCATGCGCTCCACCATGGAGTGCAGACCGTAGCCCAGAGAGAGGGTGTTGCGGTCGTCGATATCCCACTTCATGCTTACGCGGGGCTCCAGGCTGAAGTCCTTGGCGAAGAGGAAGTAGGAGGCTGCGACACCGAGGTTGACGGTGAGCCGGTTTCCGAGTTTAAGGATGTTCTGCCAGTAGGCGCTGGCCAATCCGGTGTTGCCCCTAGCATCAACGAAGGTGGTGAAGGGGTTGACGGAATAGACGTAGTCGGTGGCGCTGCAGTTCAGACGGAAGAAGCGGTGGGAGTAGTCGGCGCCCACCTGCATGAGCCATGCCGGCGTCACCTGCTTCGACAACTCGGTATTCAGCAGCAGGCGGTCCTCATGCAGCTTCTCCTGACCGTAGGGTACGAGTTTCGCGGGCTCCTCCCACTGCAGGGGTACGTCGAGGACGTTGTCGGCCGAGCGCTTCAGGGCGTAGTAGCCCTGTTTCGTCTGCGCGTGCTCGCCGTTGTAGGCCAGCGTGGTGCGCCACGTCCAGTTGCCTGAGAGGTGAATCCTGTGCGACGCTCCAGCCACGAGGGCATAGAGGTCGTCGTCGAGCACGATGGCGTTGTAGATGCTCTTGATGTCGGCGATGTCCTTGCGCTGGTCCAACGAGCCGCTGTAGTAGCCAAGTGCGAAGAGCGAGAAGGTGCCCGCTTTCTTCGTGGGGAAGTTGAGTTTCAGCGAGAAATCGTTGAAGTAGATGTCGCAGTTGTAGGAATCCATCAGCCCCAGATGGCTGGCCAGCGAGGTGAAGCCGTAGCGCACGTTGAAGAGGTAGCTGGAGTTGTGCTGCTTTGACAGCGGTCCCTCGGCGATGAACTCCTCTGAGACGGTGCCCAGCTGTATAATCTTCTCGTGCTTCTCGTTGTTGCCGGTGCGCATCTTCACGTCGAAGACGCCGCTAAGCGTGTTCGAGTAGTTGGCGTTGAACGTCGATGTGAAGAAGTCGGAGTTGCCGATGACGTTGGAGTTGAGCGCCGACACCATGCCGAAGCCTGCCTCCCAGAGATCGTTGAAATGGTTGGGCGTGAAGATCTGCACGCCCTCTAAGCGATACTGCATCGTCGTCGGCGCATGGCCGTGCACGGAGATGGCGCTGCTGTTGGCCGCTCCCGAGATGCCCGGGTAGGCCGTCACAAGTCGGGCAGGGTCGTTGTAGCCACCAGCATAGCGCGAGGCTTCCTCCATCGACAGCATCACACCGCCGATGAGGGCCGTAGGATTGACGGTAGCCGCCTTGTTCACGCGGGGCTTCACGACGACCTCGGCCAGATTGCTTTTGTTCTCGCGCAGCTGGATGTCCACCACGACTTCCTTCACGCCAGCCACCAGCACCTCTTTCATCACGTTAGGCTCATAGCCTATGTAGGACGTATTAATATAGTGTATCGTCCCGACTGGGGAATGTCGATGCGGAAGTTGCCGTCAGCGTCGCTGATGGTGCCTTTATCGGCCTCCACTACTTTGACGGTAGTTCCGATAAGTGCCTCGCCGCTGATGGCGTCGGTCACTGTGCCACGCAAAGTCTGTGCCTCCGCGGTCGTCATGCCGCCAAGGAAAAGGATGGCGGCGAAGAGTTTCATTCTTAATTCTCTCATCTTTTATATCAATAGTTCGTTAAATTTAAAAGCCGCGAATGAGCAAATTAAATGTTCTGTTCCGAAGAACATAGTGCAAAATTACACATTTTTCTTCTTTTTTAATGCATCGAAATGCTAAAATCACATAAATGTGATGATTTTTAGGCAGATTTCTCGTTTTGCTTGCTCAAAATTGGGGGAAATTGACTATTATTGTTGTCAAATTCAAACGAATCAGAGAACAATAAATTGGAATTTTTACTTAAAGATAAGGAAAGGATTAAGATTATGGCTGATCATGAAGAACTATCTTTTAGTTATCGTGCCTGCCAACGACGTGACGGTGTATGCTATCTATGAAACGAGAGTCCTCGACATCATGACGCTACAAGGTATCAAGGCCATCTATGCCCCCAACGGCAAGAAACTGGACAAGCTGCAGAAGGGCCTGAATATCGTGGTGATGAAGGACGACACCATCAGAAAAGTGAAAAGGTAAAAAAGTATAATGGAAAAAGGAAAGGGAGCCCATTGGTTCCCTTTCATATTCTGATGCCTTTGGAATTTACTTGCTGACGAACTTGGGTGGCTTTTAGGGAATAAAAAAAGAAACTGGGAATCATCTGATTCTCAGCCTTCTTTTTGCTTAGGACTATGGGCTCGCGTGAGTTCATCCGTCTTATCGATGGTAACGACTTCATCGATATGTGGCAGGAGTATTACGACAAGATGACTGACGATGACAAAAATATTCTACCCTCGAAACGTATATCGTTCTTAGGGAATAACGAATAAAGGAAACTATGACGATGCAGCCATAGCACCACGAGGTTAAAGGCAATTTACCAAGAAAACGCGAAGAATTTGCATATAATTGATTAAAATTTACGTCAAAATGATTGTAGAATGAAATAAAATGATTACCTTTGCCGAGTAAAACTAAAAAAACAAGAAGGACTATGGCACAGGTATCTATGACCGTGAGGATGGACTCACAACTGAAACAGAACTTTGACGCACTCTGCCAACAGTTTGGCATGAGCGCCAATACCGCAATGAACATCTTCGCTAATGCAGTAGTGACATACAGAAAAATCCCCTTTGAAATAAAGGCTAATGATGATGTTTATCGAAAAGGAGTTCAGGCTTTTTACGCTTTGAGGGAACAAGCTCGTAAAAATGGCCTTCAAGAAATGACTCTTGAGGAAATCAATGAAGAGATCCGTCAGGTTCGTGAGAAAAGGGCAAAAAGGGAAAAGGTAGCATGATATACGCTGTAATCGACACCAACGTTCTTGTTTCGGCTATTCTTACGAATAATCTGCAATCTCCGACGTTATTAATAATGGAGGCTATGCTTGCAAGACGAATTATTCCCTTGTATAACGAAGAGATTCTCAGCGAGTACGCAGAAGTGCTGCATCGTCCCAAATTTGGTTTTGCAGACAATGCAATCAACTTATATATTGATGCCATAAAGAAAGAGGGGATGTCTTCACAACGTATGACAAGTAGCGAGAATTTCCCTGACCCTAAGGACGTTGTCTTCTATGAGGTGGCATTGTCAAAGGAAGATGCTTACCTCGTGACTGGAAACACGAAACATTTTCCAAAGACTCCTATCGTCGTGACCCCTGCTGAGATGCTGGAGATTCTGAAGAAGGAAGGTATTTTATAAAGTTACTCTGCTATTATTCCCTTATAATCTCCACGAAGCTGCGAGGCAGGATGATGTTCTTGACAGAGAGGGCATCAGCAAACAGAGGAGCTATTTCTTCCTCGCTGAAGCCTGCGATGCCACAACCTATCTTCGTGACAAGGAAACGCAACTCCGAGTGACTCTTCGCAAAGCCTATGAACTCATCGACATAGGGTTTGATAGTTTCCACCCCACCTTGCATGGTTGGAATACCATAGCTCTGGCCTTGCAGTCCCACACCTTGTCCCCATACAGCTCCAAAACGCCTGTAAGCCAAAGCAGCAGCACCACCTCCGTGCATGCCACTAAGATTTGAGCCAAAGACAAACACCTCATCCTCAGCCAGTTCTGTGATAAAATCAGGTGTATAGTTGAAATGATCCATAATCCGTTCCTATTTAATTTTGAGAAAACACAATATTGCACGCCACAGCAGCAGACGGAGCTTGTCAATCAGAATGCTGCCAAAGAAGACGATGATGATGAGCAGGACAGCAAAGAGGATAAAGGTGAGGCGCGACTCCTCGTAGAACCACTGACGGATGTAGCCGTCGTAGTACTTACTCAGGAAGTTGCTGCTGTGGGTGAGGTAGATGGAGAGCGCAGAGATGCCTAACCAGTTGATAAAGTCACCTCCCACATCTCCTCCGAGCGAGGGTGACAACTTACTGAAGAACAGTAGCAGATGCATAGCCCCAAGTACCACAAGGGGACAGCAATAGAAATAGAGCACGCCACCCAGATCATAATGGCGCAGCACGAAGACGGCCACCGTGAGGAACGTCACCACGCCAAGATAGATGCACAGGTCCGTACTACGACGGAACTGCGTAAACCAAGGCTGATGAACTCGCATATAGCGGGCCAGCAGATAGATGCACATGAACCAGGGGAGCGAGTAGCCTTCGCCTATCCACGTAGTGGCCTTGAACAGCCATCCGAACACGAACATAAAGCCAAAGACAGCCATGAGCACCTGCTCAAACTGCTTTCGCGTGGCATGCTCGACAAAGAGGTTGAGCACTGGAGCAAACAGATAGAGTGCTATATAGACCTTCACAAACCAGTAGACTCCTGGATCCAGCATGAGTACCGTGAGCAATGCCCCAGAAGGCATCTGTCCTGTTACAGCACACTCTATGCCCAGGCAGAGCAATCCGAAGAAGAGTATCTGGAAGAGCAATTCAGAGAAACGCACCAGACGAGGTCTGATGCCATACCAGCCTGAGAGCATGACAAATACATTGACGCCAACGATAGAGAAGCCCTCGGCTAAGAATTGCAGGAATGCCGATGAAGGATTGGCTGCGATGGCCACCGCATCGGGCTTGGGCAGAGCACGGAAATTGGCATGCACCACCATAATGAGAATCATCGCAACTATGCGCAGCAGCTCCATGTTGCTGTCGCGCTTAAGGGTTAGGGGTGAGAGGTTGAGTGAATCTTTCATCTTTTATCTTTCATCTTTCCTGTAATAAATTGCACGGCTTCCCTGAAGATGGTAGAGCGCAATACCCAAAGGGCAGCACAATAGGCGACGGCCATCATCAGCACCTTCACCACGATGCGCACATATATATTCCCAATATCGGAAGTCACCCAGTAAGTGGCACAGACAATACCTACGGATAGCAGCAGATAGGGTGCTACGTCGCTGACGGCCTCGATGACACTCAGACCTATCTCGCGATGCGAGAAGCAGAACCACACGCCAAGCCACAGGATATTGACAGCAGCAAAGACCTGCACCATACGACTGATGCCGTAGGGCACACAGAGTCCCACGCCCACTAACTGAGCCACACACAGCCCTATAGTACACCACATATAGGTGGAGGAATGCCCACGACTGATGAGCAGGTTGGAGAAGAGATAGCTGACAGGTATCACGGCACCTGCCAGACAGAGCACTCGCAAGATATGAGCACTGGAGAGCCACTTCTCAGTAATCAGGATGACGATGAACTCCTCGCTGACCAACGCCAGGCAGAGCATGACAGGGAAACAGACAAAGGCCGTGAAGCGCAACAACTTACGAAACACCTGCTTCTGTCGCTGACGGTCATCGTCAGTCTTCGTCAGCACAGGCTGTGCTATGCTGTAGAGCATGTTCGTGATGAGCGAATGGCCCATCGTGTTCCATTTGTTAGCCTGTGTAAAGTCACCTACCTCAGGAGCAGTATAATATTTTCCCAACAGCACAGAAAGGATATTCGTGTTGGCTGCCGTCACGATATTCGTCACGATGAGCTTACTGCTGAAGCCCAAAAGTTCCTTGACAGGCCGCAAGTCGATATGGAAGGAGGGTCGCCATCCAGAGAACCAAAAGTTGAGCACGCTGACAGTAAGCGTAAAGACAATGTTCTGCGTAGCCAGACCCCAGTAGGCATAGCCCTGATAGGCCATGACAATGCCCACCAATCCTGACAGCAATACTGCCACAATGCTAATGATGCTGCTTTGGCGCACCATCATATTCCGGAAGATATAGGCACGTGGGGCAATGCTGAAACTGACGAAGAGGAAGCTCAGGAACGAATAGCGCGCCAAGGCCGTCAGACGTGGCTCACCATAGAAATCGGCAATAAGCGGTGCTGTGAAAAAGAACAGCAGATAGAAGCAGACACTGGTAATCACACTCATCCAGAACACGGCATTATAGTCACGCTGCGTCACCTCTTTCTTCCTGTTCAAAGCTGCGATGAAGCCTCCCTCCTGCATGCAGGCAGCAATGGCAGAGAAGATGGCCAGCATGCCTATCATGCCATAGTCGGCCTGCGATAGCTTACGCGCCAGGATGACGCCGAACACCAGCCCCAGCAATTGCTGGATGCCTGTGCTGAAGCCTCCCCACAGCAGACCTTTCGCCGTTTTCTCCTTCAAAGTATCACTCATCAACTCCTAACTCTAAACTCTCCACTATATCATCCAGCATATTCTGCGCCACGCTCTTGCCACCAGGCGGCAGCAGATAATCGCTGAAAAACTGCTCACGCTGTGACAGCATGGGGTCGTTACCTCCCAGCACCACGTCGTCGATGAAACGACGGATGTCAGCCTCATCCTTTCCTATATAGTGCAGCCCGTAGGCTTTCTTTCCAAAGTCGCTTAGCGTGGCGAGCACTGGTGTCATGTCTTTCGATACAAACATAACGGGCTTCTTGGAATAGTGATATTCCACAGCGAATGAGCCGCTGTCGTGTACCATCGCGTCGCTGGTCATGAAAAGGTCAATGAACTGCCCCGTCTCTATCTGCGTGTTCTCCATTGTGCGCCACAGCTCGTAGTAGGCATCCGTACGTTCCCTACCCCACTCCTTGTGCTGGTAGAGTTGCGTCTGCAAGGCAGGATGTGGCTTGAAGGCTATCTGAATCTCACCAGCATACTCACGTGCCAACGCCACCATGAAGTCGGCCATCCACAGGAAGTTTGCACGAGGAGGATAGGCCGAGTTCTTGGCAATGACCGAATAGTGAGGTGCCCAGATGATGCGCTTGCGCTGTCGCCCGTCAGCCATCGCTTTCCAGGGCGAGGCGTGCTCAGGACGCAGATAGTCATCGGCATTGGCATAGCCCACTACACGCACATTGCGCCCCTTGTTCGTGGCCACTTTCTGTGCCTCCTGCAAGTGCAAGTTAGTGGAATAGTAGAGCCTCCATGCCAAATTATGGAAGTGCAGATCGTAACCCAACTTCCCCGTCGATGACCAGAAGCCATAGGGCATGTAGCAGAGCAGCTTGTCGTAGAAAGCCTTGCAGTCGTGCTCCGTACACAGCAAGTGCTCGTAGGGCTGGGTATAGAACATCAGGTCAGGCTGCAGGTTCTTACGGATGTCGAAAGCTGGCTGTCCCTGCTTATAATCCACGAAGGGCGTGTGATGCTCCCTGAAGAACTGTCGTAGAACCTCGGCATCGGCCTCAGGGTTGTCACGAGTGGGACAGGGCGACAGCACGATGGTGGGACGGAAACGCTCGTCGTGAGCCATCAGCTCGTACAGATGCTGGTAGCGCCACAACGACAGGTCGAGGGCCATAAACACCACGTTCAGCGGACGCTTGCCACGAAGCTGCTGCTCCACCTTAGCATGGTGTCGCTCCATGGCTTTATACTTCCAACCGTGCAGCCACAGGTAGTTGAGTATCATCGACAGCTTATTCATCGCCAATCTTCTGTTTTATCTTATTCCACCACCCCAGACACCTATCCATCATTGGTGTGGCAACATCTTTCTGATGGGCCAGCTGCTGAACGACAGCCAAGCCATAAGGGAAGTCCTCTGTAAAGTAGCGACTATAGAAATCGGGCACGAAGCCGCCCTCCACGGCCTTCATAGGAGCTTTAATACCCTTGAAGGCCTCGATAGACTGGAGCTTCCGTGCCAAGGAACGGGCATCCGTACTCTCATAATAGTCAAGCACGCTGGGCACGCATCCCTGCTCCACTGGCAAAACGGCCAACAGCTGTTGCAGCTCTCCGTCCATCTCCATATATACCGTGGCGGCATGCTCCGTCCATTCTTCATAGAACAACGGCACACAATCATAGACAATGCCTGGCTGATAGTCGGCCCACAAGTCATAGAGACGGGAAGGATGGAGCAGCGGATTGCTGTTCGAGAGGCTCACCTCGTAGCAATTGTTCATCAGACGAGTCGGTGTGTCTAACAGCTGTTCTATCATACTACGCAGTTCCTCACCCTTCGACGAATGTTCTACTGCTACGCGCAACTCTTCCTTATAACCCATCAGACGAGCCCTATGGCCATATTCTATAACACGGGCAATGAAGGGCACACGCTGCAAGCCGAACAAGGGGATATCAGGCGGCAGCACCTCCATCGCCTGAAAGAAGAAGCCCGTACTGCTGACCACGCTACCCACAGCCGTCGGTGGACGTAGGTAGGGTTCTATTTGTAACAGCACCTCACGAATGGAATATCCAGGGAGGCACAGCAGCACGATGTCGGCATCGGCAACGGCTAGCTGAGGGTCGTCAGTTACTAAGCTCAGCCCTGCCCTCGTCTCGCTGCCACCGGGTTTCTCAATCGTCAGTTCACCCCACAGCTGAGGACAACGAGTCAGCAGGCGTACTTCGTAGCCCTGCTTTGCCGCCACATATCCTGCAATGACGTGACCCAGATTGCCGCCTCCACAGATACAGACCTTCATCTTACCAACTCCCAATTTTCCGCTCGGCTTCGCCGCTTGGCTCGTCCAAGAATCTTCAATTTTCAATTTTCAATTCATTAAGTGCCGCTATCAGCCTGTCGTTATCCTCCGCATCCCTGACAGAGACACGGATATAGTTCTTTCCTTTCAAATAGTTCTTCGAGTTGCAGTCTTTCACCATAATCTCGTAATCAGCCAACAAGCGCTTCGTCAGTTCCTCAGAGGTGAAACGGCCTGTCACTTCCAGACAGAAATAGTTGGCCTGCGAAGGAATGACACGCAGATAGGGAACTTGCCTGAGCAACTGCTCAAACCTGTTGCGCTCGGCAATGAACTGACGGCAAGCCCGTTTATAGTCAGCCTCGTACTTTCCGAATATCTGCAGGTAGTACTCGGCAAACGAATTGATGTTCCAGATGGCCACGTCGGCCTTTACCTGATTAATCAGCTCCCTGTCGGCACTGACCAGCACGCCCAGACGAAGGCCTGGCACGCCATACGACTTCGAAATGCTCTTCATCACCACCAACTGGGGATTGGCATCCAAGATGTCATTGCTGATCAGCGTGTTGTGCTCGAAGTCCTCGCTGAAGTCCACGAACGACTCATCGACCACCAGTCGGATGCCCTTCCATCGGCTCCAGTCGAGCAGGGACAGCAGACCATCCTTGGGGATAAAATTACCCGATGGGTTGTCAGGATTGATGAGTAGCAGCGTCTGTATGTCCTTGTCGCCGAAGAATGCCATCAGGTCATCGGCCGTATATTTCAAGTCCTTGTTATCGGGGAAGAACGGTACCACTTGCTCTGCCTTCAGCCGATGGGGATATTCCTCAAAGGTGGGGAAGATGACACCTATCTTTGAGGTGAGGGATGAGGGGTGAGAGGTAAGCGCCATCAGACTCTTGATGAGCTCTGCTGCCCCATTACCCACAACAGTATATTCGCGCTTGACACCAAAATACTTGCCTGCCAACAGCTGCATGACCAGCATGCCCGAAGGATATTCCGTGAGCAACGTATCGAAACTGGCACGAAGCTCGTCTTTCATCTGCGGCGTGGGGAAATAGGGGTTCACCAGATAGCAATAGTCCAGCATCTTGGGGAAGCGCCAATGGCCACCATAGCGATAGTTGAAGCGGTGTAGCATCTCGTCACCCTCGGCAAAGATGGTCTCAGCGATGTCTAAATCCTGTACGTCGTCAATCTCGTACCATTTCTCCTGACCGATGGGCAGTGCCTTCAGTCCCGAGTCATCAATCATAGTAATGACACGCAGCACCTGCTCGTAGTATTCGTTCAGCCCCATGGCCTTAGAGTAGGCATCGAGGAAAGGCACATACTTCTGCTGCAGGAACTCACGCGAAAACTTGTAGATGTTCACTGTCTTGTAGTAGTGATCGCTGGCAGCCCATTTAAAGGCTTTCTTCGGCACGAAGCTCACGATGTTCATGTCGCTGTCGATGGTCACCATCGTGCCGTCCATCCAACTCTCATATTTCGCCACCAATGCCAAGTTCTTCTGCGGATTGCCCAGAATCATCGGGAAGAGACGGTCGCTGAATATCAGGTCGCTCTCGATGAGCAGCGTGTCGTCTTCCTGTAGCTTGTCCTTGGCCAGCGCCAGCGAATAGATGTTATTCGTCTTGTCATAGATGGGGTTCTCCACGTATTCTATTTTCAGACGGTCGTCATAGCGATGGCCTATATAGTCCTTCAGCTCCTGACCCTTATAGCCCACGACAATAACTACACGTGATAACTGTTGCCCTGACAGCTGCCCCAGCAGGCGGTCGATGAGCCTGACGCCATTGACGGCAACCATACATTTCGTGTTGTCCTTCGTGTATTCTCCCAGTCTGCGGCCCATTCCTGCCGCTAAGATTACTGCTTGCATATCTCAATTTTCAATCTTCAATCTAAAACACCGGTAGCGCCAGCAGCTGCTGCATCAACGTGCGAGCCAAACGCTCATGCCCCTGGTCGTTAGGATGCAGACGGTCGTTGTCGCCATTGTGGAAATACTGCGCGTGCTCGTCCATCAAAGGGAAGAGACCGCTACTGGAAGCCCAGTCGATGACGGGAACAGCCCACACGTCGGCAGCCTCGCGACTGGCCTGCACATAGGCCGACACATACTCGCCACAGCCGTTCTGCCACTCCTCCGTTGGCTGCCAGTTCCTGTCGTTGGCATAAAAACCCGCACGGTGCAACGGGGTGAGCACCACGATTTGCTTCGTGGGATAGAGACGCTTCACATGATCCAACGCGATGTTGATGCGACCACGATAGGTGTTCTCATTCATCTGCGGCATGCGATGCCGGCGCAGCATCATGTGCTTCGGCTCATGGGTGCCTACCATGACCGAGTCCTCGCGCTCGTCGTACCACTGTCCCAAGGGCACCCCCACATTATAGTCATTGGTACCGATGAAGATGAGGATGGCATCCACCGAGTCACCATGCTCCTCATAGCACTTGTCGGCCTGCCGGGGAATGTCGTTCCACTGTCGGCCGCTGATGCCATAGACGTAAGGCGTTATCTGCAGCCAGTCCTGCAGAAAGCCCCAGTACCTCTTATTCGTCGTTTTATTACGAGGGTCGGTAATCGAATCGCCCAGATAGGCCACGCGCTTCCCCTGCCAAGGATGGGCCACCAGCATCTGCGACAGTGCCGGCAGTGCCAGCAGCATACAGAGCCATACAAATATTATTTTCCTATACATATTCACTCTAAACTTTAAACTCTCCACTCTTATTCGTTCCCTTGATGACCTCTTTCACCTGTGCCATATTACTGCGCGACACGGGCAGACTGTCATGGCTGTACCTGATCAGCAACTGCATGGAGCCTGACTTGGCCACAATTTGCTCCACCTGTCTCAGATTGACGAGAAAGGCACGGTGGCAGCGCACAATCATCGGATAGGAGCGTAAATCATCCTCCATCTGCTTCGACGTAGCACGGAGCATATCGGTGCGCACCAAGCCGTCACGCAGATGACACACTTTCACGTAGTTACCCACAGCCTCAATATAAAGAAGATCGGATATTTGGAGCGTGACGGAATCGTTAGTGGTGCCACGAAGAAAAACAGCCTCACCCGACAGACTCTCCCCCTGCCCCTCCCTGCGAGGGAGGGGAGTAGATACTATTTCCGTTGATTTTTCGCCAGCAGGGTAATCACTCCCCTCCCTCGCAGGGAGGGGCAGGGGGAGGGCCTTTAGCTGTTCATTCAATTCCCGTATCTCTTCCAATTCCATCGCCAGATATTTACTACGGAACTTAAAGCGCCAGTAGAGGCCGATAGCAAAGGAACAGAAAGCAATAATGACCAGCGTCTCCAGAAAGTTCATCAGCGAGAACTGATTACCAGGAACACGGTCGCTCATTACAAAATGGCGATAGAGACATATCATCAGCGACACGAGCGGCGTGTTGATGCATTGGAACCACAGGTTACGGCGAATGATGTAGCTCACGCCTTTATCATACCTCCTCGGCATCCTGACGATGTATTTCAGTATAAGGTCTGTCAACATACATACCGTGATGCCTATCACCCATATCGCCAACAAGTGCACATAGGCGTGCCACTGCCACGCATCCAGTCCGAAAGGTTTGAACACGGCCAATGCCACCGCCACAAACGTGACACTGAGCACTCTCGTCGAAATGGTTTGTTTCCTCCCCTTATTCATACAAGTTGGCAAAGCTGCGATTAAGCGAGTAACCGCTCGGCTATACCACTTGGCTCGTCCAAGAACATGCTTACATGATTGGCCGAGCGTGAGCAGGTTCGCAGCTTCAAGCTGCAAAGGTACAAAACAATTATGAACCAAAGGTCACGAACACATATAAAAAAATATAAATCGTGAGTAATTATGCGTTACCATTCGTCACAAAACCGAGCAGAATATCCCAATTATTTGCGCAGCAGTGTAGTTATTCATACCTTTGCAGCGTCAAACCGACAGAACGTTTAAACAATCATGATAGAAATGAAAAAGATTAATTTGAGACTGACAGCCCTGATGGCTGTGATGATGATGACTATGATGAGTTTCGCCGAGACACAGGATTGGGGCGGACGAGTGATTGACGAGAAGGGCGAGCCAATGCCATTCGTGAATGTAGTGCTGCTGTCGCTGCCCGACTCGGCCTTTGTGCAGGGTGCGACGACGGACATGGACGGCGTGTTCAAGATTGTGACGGATGTGAACCAAGGATTGTTCAAGGTGACCAGTATAGGCTATCAGACCTTATATATAAATGCGGGTCAGGACTTGACCATCCAGATGAAGGAGGACACGCAGCTACTCAGTGAGGTTGTGGTGAAGGGCCAGTTGCCGAAGACCCAAGTGAAGGGTGACGCCATGCGCACGAATGTCGCAGGAACGATACTGGAGAAGGCCGGAACTGTCTCAGATGCCCTGTCGAAGATTCCTTCGCTGGAGGCTGAGCGCGACGGCGGAGTGAAGGTGCTGGGCCGTGGCGATGCCGAGGTGTATATCAACGGCCGCAAGGTGCAGGACATGAAAGAACTCTCGCGTCTGCGCTCCGACCAGATTCAGCATATCGATGTGGTGCAGAATCCTGGTGCTCGTTATGCAGCCTCGACGAAGGCCGTCGTCCGCATCACGTTGAAGAAGGCGCAGGGCGAGGGCATCAGCTTTCAGGACAACACCTCTGACTATTACCAGTATGGCTACACGCTGACCAACAACCTCGACGTAAACTACCGTAAGGGCGGCCTCGACGTCACAGCTTCGTTGTGGGCAGGCCGCTACGGTCACAGCAAGTCGCTGCAGGAGAACGACCTTACCTATTACGTAGGCCCCGACTTCTACCTCGGCCGCAGTAATCAGGAAACGAAAAATGTGTGGAAGGGCTGGTCGCCGCAGCTACAGGTGAACTATATGCTGGACGAGAACCACTGCTTCGGCGCCTTCTACAAGTACGACCGCCATCCGGGTGGCGATTCCGACGGTTTCTTCTATACTGACAATTACGTCAATGGCGTCCACACCGAGCGCTCGGAGAGCCACATCAGCGGCGACGACAACTTCAGCAAGCACATCTTCAATGCCTATTACAACGGCAAGGTGAGCCATCTGGGCATCGACTGGAACGTGGACGGTCTCTTCGACAAGACCGATGAGGACAACAGCACGGAGGAGACGACCATTGACGCCAACAACGTCCGCTCCAGCCACGACGTGAAAAACGGCACCAAGAGCAGCAACAACTTCTGGGCCACGAAGCTCATCCTCAGTTATCCCGTGTGGCAGGGCAATATCAGCGTCGGCGGCGAGTACAGCTACAACCACAGAACAGATGCCTATTCCTTCAGCTCAGCCGAGATGCTGCCCGTGAAGGCCACTGACACGGAAATCAACGAGAAGTCGGCAGCCGCCTTCGTGGAGTACGGCCGACAGTTCGGCAAGCTCTATGCCCAGGTAGGCCTGCGCTACGAGCACCTACAGAACGACTACTACAACTTTGGCCAGCGGGAGGATGAGGTGTGCCGCGACTATGGCGACTGGTTCCCCACTGCCACGCTCTCCATGCCTGTGGGCAAGGTGCAGCTCTCGCTTTCCTATCGCAAGGACATCGAGCGCCCCAACTACTCCAGCCTCACCAGCTCGACGGTTTACATCAACCGCTATACCTACCAGAGCGGCAACCCCTACCTGCGGCCCACCTATACGCACAACCTTGTGCTCAATGCAGCCTACAAGTGGGCAGGCATGGTCGTGACCTATTCGCGCACCAAGGACAACGTGACGATGGCCACCGAGCCCTTCCCAGGCGCAGACAATCCTATGGTCAGCCTCGTCCGCTCCATCAACGGCAGCGACGGCTACAACCAGTTGAGCCTTAACCCCTACGCCAGACCTATCATTGGCTGCTGGCATCCCACATGGTTCATCTATGCCCAATTCCAAAACTACAAGTCGCCTTGTGCCGACGGCAGCGAGATCACCCTCAGCCGTCCGTATGCCAACTTTGGATGGGACAACACCATCGAACTGCCCGGTGGCTGGCGCTTGAATGCAGGCATGCGTCTGTCGTCGAAGGGCGACGTGAACAACTTCCGTCTCAATCGCAATTCCTTCAGGAGCGAGCTCGGCGTGCAGCGCGACTTCAACCTGTGTCGCCTCGGTACCCTGACAGCCGACTTACGCTGCTACGATATGTTCAACACCAACAAGAATGGAGGTATCATCTATGGCATCCGAGAGATTACCGTCTACAACCCTGCCCGTCGCACCTTCATGCTTGACCTCACTTGGAAGTTCAACGAGGCCTACTCGAAGTATCGCGGCTCCGGTGCAGGCGAGAAGCAGAAGGCGAGAATGTGATAAGAGCATACCTAAAAATTCTGCGAACTGCGGCACAAACGAAACTGCCATTATTTTGAAAATTCGTTGCTTTTTCTTGGGCATTTCAAATAAAAGTATTATCTTTGCAACCGTCAAAGCCCCAGAATATGATAGGAAGAATGATTATCTGCTGCCTGTTGTTCTTCTTGAATGCAGCAGCACAGGAGCAAAATACGACGGACAGCGTAATTACACAGGAGAGTAAGCCGAGCTTGATGGAACGGCTTCACCAGGTACAACGATACTTGGACGACAAAGCCAAGGCGAAGGTGGACCCGCACTACATCGAAGTGCCCGACAAGCCCTGGAGGGTGGTGCTCTGCTATAAAGAAAGCGTGTTAGACGTGGACTACAGCAACGTAGGAGGCGACCCGTCGGCGGGCAACGGTATCGAATATCAGATGTGCTTTGAGCCACCAATGGCGTCTTCCATAGGAATGTGGGTAGGCTATCGTGGTACGGGAATATCTTTTGCCAAGTCTCTCCGCAAAAAGGAGGGAACTACGCTCTCCTTCAGCACCACCGGGGCAAAGTACGGTGCCAACCTTCGCCTGAGGGGATTTGACATGAACGATATGACGCTCACCTCAACCATCTATGAAGATGGCGAGGTTTATAATTTAAATGGGAATGGGCATCTGGTCGCTCCCGTAAGCATCGCTTCGCTCTATCTCAACGGCTACTACGTGTTCAACGGGCGCCGCTACTCGCAGGCTGCCGCCTACAATCAGGCCGTCATCCAGCGCCGCTCTGCTGGCTCCTTGCTTGCAGGAGCCACTTTGTATATGTCCGCTTTCGATTTCTCTGACGACAGAAACACGACGATGATACTCCTGAGCCGTAACACCGGCCGTATCAAGATGCATCAGGGCAACATCGGTATCGGCTACGGCTACAACTGGGTGCCGCTACGCGGCATCGTCGTCAATGCGATGGCCATGCCGACCGTCAGCTTCTACAACCGTGTGAAAGTTTACAAGTACGACTGCAACTATGAATTAGTGACGGCAAAGGGGCCGACTGACGACTACGGGGAATGGAACCCAGAAACGCATACCTGGGCCAACGGGAAGACGCACAGGCCCTTTCCCGAAGACGATAATGATACTACTTGGCTTGATGAAATTGACAGCTGGGAAGCAGGCTCCGAGACCGACTACAGTATGCTCCGCCTCAACCTTGACCTGCGGCTCGGCATAGCCTACAACTGGAGCAACTACTTCATTGGTGCCCAGGCGCAGTTCAATAATTTCACCTATAAGAAAGACCAATGTAAGGTCAACCTCTATGATGCTTACGCCCGCTTGTCATTTGGCGTGAGACTGTAGAAGAGATACGAAGAATGAAACGGCTTTTTATATATTTGGACAATCTGAAGGAGTGCCTGACGGTACTGGTGATATTCCATCACGCCGGTCAAGCAAAATGACTAATTAGGGGCAAAAAGTCGGAACACAGGTATTCGTGGTTGGTTACATGGTAATTATAAACCTGCTGTGAGAGATCTGCGCAACTATATTCTTTAGTGGCAAGTATCGATAATGGAATGTTATGTCCCTGAAATTTGCATAGCCCTGGAACTTTTTGTACCTTTGCCGCGCAAATGTTTAAACAGATAAAAAAGGGAATGAGATGAAAAGAGTGATCTTTAGGATAACAGCCTTGTTAATAGCTACGATAATGGCTACGCAGGTGAAAGCACAAAGTACCCAGACAGTACAGATCGTTCGCGGACAAGTATGCGACGTGGCCTCTGGTGAGCCGATGATGGGTGTGACCGTTACCGTAGAAGGCGATGGTGAGCACCGATCGTCTGGTATTACATTGGCCTCCGTATCAGATGTGAACGGAAACTTCGTGATTGCAAACGTACCTGTAGGACGTCATTCCGTCCGTGCTACATATATCGGCTACGAACCTGTACTGCTGAAGGAGCAATTAGTCTCGTCGGGTAAGGAACTGGTGCTGACGCTGAGAATGCGTGAAAGCATCTCTGAACTCGGCGAAGTGGTCATCAAGCCTCGAGTGAACAAGCAGCTGCCGCTGAACGAGATGGCACAGGTGGGCGCCCGTATGTTCAGCGTAGAAGAGGCTACACGCTATGCTGGCGGTATGGCCGACCCTGCACGCACCGCCTCGATGTTTGCCGGCGTGGCTACGGGCGGCGTCACCAACGGCATCTCGATTCACGGCAACTCGCCCCAGATGCTGCAATGGCGCGTGGAAGGCGTCGAGATATCGAACCCCAACCACTTCGCAGAGATTACGGAGGCTGGCGGCGGCATCTTTACTTCATTGAACGGAACGGTGCTGGCCAACAGCGATTTCCTAACGGGCGCGATGCCGGCTGAATATGGTAATGCGTTGTCTGGTGCTTTCGACATGAAGATGCGCACAGGTAACAACTCGAAATACGAGCATGCAGTACAGGTAGGTACGCTGGGCGTAGATTTCGCCTCTGAAGGTCCTTTAGGCAAGAACAGCAAGGCCTCATACCTCGTGAACTATCGTTATAGCTTCCTCGAGATTGCCAAGAAGCTGCATGCCATCAACATGGAGAACGAGACGCTGGACTATCAAGATTTGAGCTTCAAAATCAATCTGCCCACCACCCATGCCGGTACCTTCGCCATATGGTCCACAGGCCTCGTGGATAACTACGAAAACAAGGTGCCCGACGTGTCGGAATGGGAGACGCTGTGGGACATGAACGACTCGTGGTCGCGCCAGCGGAGTTGTGCCGGAGGACTCACCCACACCTATCGCTTCCGCACGGGCGGCACCCTGCGCTCGAACATCACATTCACGGGCTCCTACACCCGGCTGCGACAGAACGACTACGACGAGCAGATGACCAAGACCCCCGACATGCAGGGACGCAACGCCCAGTGGAACATCATCTTCAGCGCCCAGCATCAGCATAAGTTCTCGTCGCGCTACACGATGCAAAACGGCTTCGAGCACCAGCACCTCGACTTCAACACGTGGCTCGACTGGGTCGAGACTGTGGGCGGCCCCCTCTACCGCGTCTATGAGTCGGAGGGCAACACCGGCCTGACGCGCTTCTACAGCAGTCACAAGCTCGCACTCAGCAGTCGCCTATCTACGGTGGCAGGCATCAACGTGATGTGGTTCAACCTCAACGACCAGTGGCTGGTGGAGCCTCGCATCAGCTTGCAGTACAAGACCTCGCCATCGAGCACGCTTTCGCTGGCATATGCCCTGAACAGCCGCAAGGAGTCCACAGATACCTATTTTGTAATAGGATCCTCTAACGATGACCTCGGTCTCACCCGCTCGCACCATATCTCGTTCTCTTTTGCCCAGCGCTTAGGCGAGAACGCCATGCTGAAGGTGGAGCCCTACTGGCAGTGGCTCTTCGACGTGCCTGTGGAGCAGGGCACGACCTACTCCATTCTGAACCACAACATGTTCTTCCAAGACCGTGCACTCGTGAACGAGGGCGTAGGCCGCAACTACGGCATCGACCTCACCTTGGAGCGCTATCTGAAGGACGGTCTTTACGGTATGCTGACCGCCACCCTTTTCAAGTCGGAGTATCGTGATGCGCAGGGTGTGTGGCGTGATTCGCGCCACGACCGCCACTACATCACCAACATCGTGGGTGGAAAGGAGTGGCTATTAGGCAAAGGCCATAAGGACATCTTCGGCTTCAACGGACGCCTCACGCTGATGGGTGGCGACCGCTATGCGCCCATCCCTGAAGGTACGACTTTCGAGGACGTCATGATGCGTCCCGACAAGTCCATCCCTGAGGACGGTGCCAACCCCTTCAGCGCCCAGAAGGGTATGAACGTGGGCTACGCCTTCTCGGTAAAATATACCGTCAACAAGCACCACACCGCCCACCACTTCATCCTCGAGTACCTGCAGATGCGCACCTTCCAAGGTCAGACCTTCGACCTGCGCACCCACGAGATTGTGGATAAGTTCACCTCGCTCACCTTCCCCAACATCGCCTATCGCGTGGAGTTCTAATCACAATAATTTGCGGGATTCAACAAAAAGAAGTACCTTTGCATAGAAAAAACTGCGCAATTCCATCAACGATGAAACAGGAAATCAATCCCAAGAAAACGAGTCGGGCACGGGCATTTGAGATGTGGATGAGGTCGCCCATGCCGATGGTGACGCTCACCAAGACCTTCGACGTGACACACCTATGCAAGATAAGCCGGCGGAAGAGCATGAAGTTTAATCAGCTCCTCTGCTGGTGCATCGGCAAGACCGCCAGCCAAATAGAAGAGTTCTACATGGTGCCCGAAAACGGAAAACTGTACAAGTACGACCGTCTGGCCATCAATGTGATTGTGAACAACAAGAAAGGGGGCATCAGCCTGTGCGATGTTCCCTATTCTGATGATTTGGAACAGTTTAATACCGATTACCTGAGAATGACAGCGTCGTCAAGTATTTCATGTCAGGACATCGCCGATGAGGATGCCGCCATAGTAGGCACTTCGACGGTGGTAGGCACTGAGCTCGACAGCATCGTCAATCAATACTCCGGTGTGTATAACAATCCATTTGTAGCATGGGCAAAGTATCGCAAGGGGTGGTTCAAGGTCACGTTGCCCATCTCCTTCCAGTTCCACCATACGCAAATGGACGGCAGCCACGCCGCCCGCTTCCTAGAGGAGCTGCAAATGACCATCAACACATTACAATAGCCCTGAAATCTACAAGGACTAGGGCCAGCGTTTCCTTCGAGGGCTTTGGAGTTAAAAACCGAGGCTTACCCCCAAACGCACCACGCCAAGGCAGCCATAGCCCAGCTCGCCGAAAAACCTGAATGGGCCTGCACCGCTGTTGGCGCCAATGGCGGTGACATGCCAAGCCATACGCCATCTGATGTCGCTATAGTTGTCGGTGAAGGAACGCTCATGCTGGTGGTATTCTGAATCAAGGAGATACTCGTCGCAGTGAAAAGCAAGATGATGACGCATCAGGCCGAGTGCAACCAGCGAGTAGCAACGGCTGTTGGGCCATTCACGCCAAGTGTATCTCGCTGAGGGGGCAACTACGAAGTAGCGGCTCGACTCACTGCCTATCCTGTCTTTCATGGGTGCCTCGCCAAGATATACGCCACTGAATGCTTCTCTCGACAATCCCCAAGCCGCCAGTGCTCCGATATCCCATTTCCTGTTTAGCCGGTAGTGGTATTCAACATTTGCCAGCACGTATGATTCGCCGAAGATGTCGCCACACTCCCCTTCATATTCCAAGTGATAGCGCTCCATGCAGCTGTTGATCATCGAGTGCGTGGCGTGGTCAGCCTGATTACTTCCAAAGCCGATGCCACCATTCAGCTCGTGCCGGCGATACTTGACAGGCAATGCCTTAGCTGCCTTCCAAGCCTGTCCCAAGGCTACTTGGTGAAGCGAGTCAGCTCTGTGGAGGGAGTCGGCTACCGATATCTGGCCAGAGGGAGTGATGAAAAAGCTTTTCTGTATCGGGTTGCTGACGGCATTGGTTAGCAAGTCTATTCCCAAAGGAACGAAAGACCAAATTGCGCTGAGGATGCTCCATTCGTTGACAGACTTCTGCAGCACGATATCATGAAATGCATAGTTCTCGGAAGTTATTCGGATGTGCTGGCCACCCAGGTGCCTGCGTTTCACCTTTACCATAACTGGCAGTTCGACGTCAGGATAAACGGTTTCTGAGGTAGTGATGGTGACTGGCTCATCCACGTTACCGGCAATCATAATGTCTGCTTTTGTTCCTGATATGATTGTAGCACACGAAGAGAGCATGACACACGCCATGACCGTTGTCATTATCTCTATGCAATACTTCAAGGAATCTTTCCACATTACTCTTGTCACACGACGGCTTTTAGCCTTTAGCCAATTTGCAGCTCGGTCTAATCCACCACAACCTTCCGCCCGTCACGAATATAGATGCCTTTCTTGATACCCTTCGGGAACAAACGTCCTTCGGCCGAGCGCTGAGGCTGGCCCGTAAGGCGGCGTCCCTGTAAGTCATAGTAGGGAGCGGCAGAGTCTGCACCCGTGAGTTGCTGCGGAGCAACGCTGGTAAGAATTGCTGCGTAGTCGTTATTATCAATAATAGGTATTGACACATAACCACCGAGCGATGGCAAAATGAAGTCGCCCTCGTACAAACAGACGGTGCATGCTGCTCCCTGGTCTTCCGAGTCTTTCGTTAGGATGGTATGGTTCAGTCGCAGGTGATACGAATCTTTCATTATATTGACGATGTCAAAGTAGAGGTGAGCCACTCTATTGCAGTTCCCTCCCGGAATGCCATCAGTCAACACATTGATCACCAGCGCACTGTCCTGAGCCAGCTCTGCCTGAACATCCAGGACACTGTATTCACAGGGCAAAGCATAGTACTTAAATACACAACTCAGTTGCTGGTCGAAGATTTCGTAAATCTCAAGGCTCTCGCTCAAATTCTGGTCAGGCTTGACATACTGGGTGATTTCGTAGGGCCAGAAGCCTTGTGCATTGACTGGATAATCAAAACCTTCCTCATTGGCCTGCTCCAGCGTCCTCAGATCTATTTCCACCACGGAATGCTCCTTAAAGGATATCGTGCCAACATCACGTCCTCTCACCATCAGATGGTATTCGTCCTGCAATGCGTTTAAGATGGTGAAAGAGATATTGATAGGACAAACGCAGTCAGCCACTATATCGCCTGTATCTTCATCAACGCTGATGGAAAGATTCTGTCCGTCTTCCTGACATATCACATTGATATTGCCGTATGCACAGTTCACTTCGCAATTGTTCAGTTCACCATATAGGCCACCGTCAAAGCGGGTCAGCTTGAGGATGGGATTTCCTATCACACTTTCACCTCTCGTCCTATAAGCACATGGTGTGTTCGACACATCGCCCACCGTCACCGAGTCATCAGCCCACGCGGTGTTCTGGATTCCTATCAGAGTTGCCATGAGCAGCATGGTCCTGAGCAGCAGGTTTTTCATTGCAAGATTCTTTTCCATCATCATGATAGGTTATATACGTTGCAAAAATACGAACTTTTTCCTATCCCTCCAAATATTTAACTGTTTTTTCTTACCACTCGTCACAAATCTGTACTAATTATCCCAGATATTTGGTGGTACAGAAAGAAATGCGTAACTTTGCGGTCAAAACAACAGTTTATGGAAACAGATCGCATCATATTGCGCCCTTGGCGAGACAGTGACGCGGAGACGCTCTTCAAATGGGCCTCCGACCCCGACGTTGGCCCCCGTGCAGGATGGGCACCACATAAGAGTGTGGAAGAAAGTTTAGAGATTATCCGCACTGTGTTTAATGATGCGTTACACACATGGGCTATCGTGCTAAAAGATACTGGTGAAACGATGGAGCAGCGAGAGCAGAGCGATGCTTGCATCGACTCTACCGAGTCGCGACAGAGGAAGACCGAAGGTCAGCCGATTGGCGCTATGGGCTATGGCCCTTCGTGCGAATGCGATCTGCCAGCCCGCGAGGGTGAACCGCTCATCGGCTATTGGGTGGCGAAGCCCTATTGGAATCAGGGCATCTGCACGGAGGCGTTGCGACTGATGATTGATCATATCCGCCATACGACAGACATCAAATCGCTCATCAGTGGCCACTTTGTAGATAATCCTGCTTCAGGCCGAGTAATGGAGAAGTGCGGTTTCGTACCTACTGGCGAAACCTGCATAGACGCGAACCAATACCAAGGCGAGGGACGACCTATCAGAGTATTGAGATTGGAATTAAAAACAAATATGGATAATTTGATTAAACAAGAGTAGAACAAGTAAGCTTGATTGCTTTCTATGACGATGTGACGGAACGTACAATTGAATAGTAAGAAAAGACTATAATCATGAAGATGAAGGAAACAAGATGGCTCCCAATGATGCTTTTAACGCTGGTCTGCATGCAGGTCAGTGCGCAGGACTTGACACATTATAAACAAGTGATAAAAGAACTGAGCAGTGCCAAGTACCAAGGCCGAGGCTATGCCAAGAATGGTGCCAACAAGGCTGGGAAATACCTACAGAAAGAATTCCAGAAGGCAGGAGTGGACGAGGTGACCCTCCAGCCCTTCAGGTTAGACATCAACACATTCTGCGGCAAGATGCAGATGTGGGCCGACGGCAAGAAGCTGAAGGCGGGCGTGGATTTCTCCATGCGAGAGTATTCGCCTGGTGTTCACGGCGAATTCCCTGTCTATCATGTCGATACGCTGAACTTCGATGCTGACCGCATATTTGCCGACTTAGCCAAGCCAGCGTACGTCAACTGTCTCGTGGCTTGCGAGTTCTGGTTCACCTACAAGCATCGCGAGGCCTTCTCACGATTACAAAAGGCGGGGGAATGTAACAATGCAGGGCTCATCTATACTTGGGAGGAGCCTATCAAGGCTGCGAGTAAGCGAGAGCAGAGTCAAACTAGTTTGAGCTCTGCCGAGCGGGAGCAGGCTCGACCTTTGGTCAAATTTTTTAAGGCCTACGGTGAGAAGGTGGTAGATAAACCCATCATCTGGGTAACACCCGAGGCCATCGAGGGCGTGCAACGCGTAAAAGCGAATGTCGATAACAAATTCCTGAAGGACTATGAGTGCTTCAATGTCATTGCAAAAGTCGAGGGCCAAAGTCACGACAGCTGCTACGTCTTTACGACACATTACGACCATCTGGGTAATCTGGGCAAGAAAATCTTCTATGCCGGTGCCAACGACAATGCCTCAGGAACTGCTGCCATCGTCACCCTTGCTGCCTACTACACCAAGCATCGCCCACCCTACGACATGTACTTTATTGCCTTCTCGGGCGAGGATGCCAACCTGCGCGGCTCCACCTGGTATGCAGAACACCCTATCGTGCCATTGAGCCAGATTAAATACCTCTTCAATATCGATATGATTGGCGACAATAATCCCGTTCAGTATTGCGAAGTGAGCGATGAGGGTATGCGCGGCTTCAAACTCTTTGAGCAGATCAATGCCCGCGAACACCATTTCAAGGCTTTGCACAAAGGCGACTTGGCAGCAAACAGCGACCACTATCCCTTTGCCACGCGCCATGTGCCCTGCATCTTCCTGGAGAACGAGAAGGGCGATGTCTTCCAATACTACCACACCATCTTCGACACATATCAGACCGTCCGCTTCGACAGCTATGAGCCAGTTTTCCGACTGGTGTGCGACTTTGTTGAACAGTATCAGTGACGCCTCGTGACAATTATAAAACAAACAAGCTAAGATATGAATAAAATGATTGCTTTCTGTGGGCTGGACTGCGAGAAGTGCGATGCCTACGTCGCCACCAAGAACAACGACCAGGCACTTCGCAAGAAGACCGCAAAGCTGTGGTCTGAGTTAAACAATGCTCCTATTCTGCCTGAGCACATTAACTGCGAGGGGTGTCGTATGGATGGAACGAAAACTGTATTCTGCAGCACCTTGTGCATAATTCGCAAATGCGCCACAGACAAAGGCTTCGAAACCTGCGGCAACTGCATGGAAAAGAATACTTGCCCCAAAGTGGCTCCTGTCTGGCAGTCCAATCCCCAGGCGAAGAGAAATCTGGAATAATGAGTCTGCTGCCAAACGTCATATCTTCGCTCAGAATAGTAGGTTCTTTTGGTCTGCTCCTTTGTGATGTGACGGGTGTGGCAATTTGGATAATTTATGGTCTCTGCGGTATCAGCGACATAGCCGATGGATGGTTGGCACGAAGGTTCGGAACTGTGACAAAGACCGGGGCATTGCTCGACAGCCTGGCAGACATCTGCTTTATAGCGTGTTTGTGCCCTTTGCTCCTGCCGATACTCGAACTGCCACAATGGCTATGGCTGTGGGCAGGAGTAATTGTCGTGATCAAAGTCGTGAATCAGCTTTCGGCAATTTTGATGTACGGACGTTGTTGCTTCCCTCACACACTCGCGAACAAAATAACAGTCTTTCTGCTCTTCATCACTGTCCCAATAATAATGTGGTCAATCATTCCCATCTCAATCGCTGCAACTGTTGCCACGTTTGCCGCAATTCATGAAGGGCATGCTATTCATCACCATCGTTGTGCTCTATAGCCTTCGTGCGCAGGCTGGAGGGTTTGAAAGCTGCCTCATTCCATCCAAATGGGGCAGTTTTCTTTACCATTGAGCAACGCTCGATGGTTTTCACGCTCACCAAAGCTCAAATTTATTCGGCTTTGCACTCACTTAATCAAACCATTCGTCACAAATCGATGCAGTTTATCCCAGATATTTGGTGCTTTCCGCAACAATCAGTAATTTTGCAGCATCGAAACCTATAATAAAAATAATATGGAACAGAAATTTTGTCAGAGCTGCGGCATGCCGCTCACAGATGATGTGCTAGGTACGAACGGACGGAGCAGCGAGAGCCATCCGAGCTCGCTCGAAGATGGCAGAGTCGTGACGGACGAAGGCGAAGCCAATGCCGACGGCACGAAGAATGAAGATTACTGCATGTACTGCTACAAGGACGGACAGTTCTTGCAAGATTGCACGATGGAAGAGATGATTGAACATTGTGCTCAATTTGTGAATGCTGTTAACGAAGGGTTAGAAAAACCTATTACCAAAGAGGAATACATCGGCATGATGAAATCGTATTTTCCCCAGCTTAAGCGTTGGCGCCAAACGCTGGATGTGAAT
>CAJOFE010000040.1 GCA_905233825.1 uncultured Prevotella sp.
GCCTCCTTACGGAATGCCTCGCGCTCTGGTGTTCCCACCTTTCCGTAGCGTTCGTCCATCATAGCGTCAACGCTCATTATGTCATTTCTTTCCTGCATAGTATTCCTTTTTTATTTGTATTGCCTTGTTAATCTCGCTCTGCGGTGTCTTCTGCGTCTTCTTCTGGAATCCGTTGAAGAGCATTACCACATTTCCATCGTCGAAGATGAAGAACACACGGAAGATGTTACCGCCATGTTCGGCACGGAGTTCAAAAATCTCGTCGCGCAGGTATTTGACGAACTTGGCATTGACTCGTTCCTGTGTTTTCAACATATCAATAACGTAGAACACTTTCCGGGCTTCGGCTTCAGTCAGTGAACTGATGAAGTCTCTGAAGTAGTTCTTGTACGCTGATATGGTTCTTTCGGCTTTCATGGCTGCAAAATTACAAAAAGTTTTCAAATCAAGCAACTTTAAAGGCTGAAAAGTGAAAAATTCCGCATGAAGGCAGATTTTCAATATTCCACAGACTTCTACGGGATGAATGCCCATGAGTTGAGCCACACCTGCATGCACTTGCTTTGCTTGGCAGGTGAGGCAAGTTTTGTGTTCAACGAGCATTGCTATCACATTGTCAAAAACGACCTCGTGGTAATACCTAGTCCCGAACGTGTCAAGAATCTGGCGGCACATGAAGACTTGCAGGTGGAGTGGTTTGCTGCCGACTATCAGTTCCTGCAAAGTCTGCTGCCATCGAACAACTACAGCATCGGTGGCAGTATCTCGCTGAACCAAGACCCCGTCATCAAACTGACAGATGAACAAGCACGACATCTGCTTGATGACTTCCATCGTCTTCGTGAAACTGATGGGCAGTCTCTGCCTGACGATGATGTACGACATCTTCGAGGCCCATGCTGGGCGTGAAGCCACAGATACCCATACCGACCGCACAGCCTACATCGTGAAACAGCTGATGACATTACTCTCCACCGGCATCAGCCGAACAGAGCGTGATGTGAACTACTATGCCGAGCGGCTGAACGTATCGCCAAAGTATCTCTCTGCCACCATCAAGCGCGTGACGGGACATAGTGTCACCTCATACATCGACCGTCATACCATACCTATATTAAAAGACTATCTGAATGATGAACGCCTGTCCCTCACCCAGATAGCCGATGCGATGAATTTCACATCACTCTCATACTTCAGCCGTTACTGCACCAAGCATCTTGGTCTGTCGCCCAGCGATTACCGCCTAAGTCTTCAACCGAAATAGAGTTAATTCATTAGGCACAACAAAAAGGGACCTGCCCATGCGGACAGATCCCTTTACTTATATTGTTGGATTTAATTTACTCCTCCACGGCTGCCTGCGCGGCAGCGAGGCGAGCGATGGGCACACGGAAGGGCGAGCAGCTGGCGTAGTTCATGCCAATCTTAGCGCAGAACTTCACAGAGCTGGGCTCACCACCATGTTCACCGCAGATACCACAGCGCAGCTCAGGACGAACGGCGCGGCCTTCCTTCACGGCATACTTGATGAGCTTGCCTACACCCTTCTGGTCGAGCACCTGGAACGGATCGACCTTCAGGATCTTCTTGTCGAGATAGACGGGCAGGAAGCTGGCGATGTCGTCGCGGCTGTAGCCGAAGGTCATCTGCGTCAGGTCATTAGTACCGAATGAGAAGTACTGAGCCTCCTCAGCAATGCGGTCAGCAGTCAGGGCAGCACGAGGAATCTCGATCATCGTACCGATCTCGAACTCAACCTCAATACCCTCGGCAGCGAATACCTCCTTAGCGGTGCTCTGGATGACTTCCTTCTGCTGCTTCAGCTCGTAGAGCGTACCAATCAGCGGAACCATGATCTCCGGCATCGGGTTCTTGCCTTCCTTCTTCAGCTCGCAGGCAGCGCCGAGGATGGCGCGGGTCTGCATAGCGGTAATCTCGGGGAAGGTGATGCCCAAACGGCAACCACGATGACCCAGCATCGGGTTATTCTCTGCCAGTGAATCCACACGGCGCTGGATAGCCTCCAAGCTCACGCCCATCTCCTTAGCCATTGTCTCCTGACCGGGCAGATCGTGGGGCACGAACTCGTGGAGAGGAGGATCGAGCAGACGGATGTTCACGGGCAGACCGTCCATAGCCTCGAGGATGCCCTTGAAGTCGGCCTTCTGATAAGGCAGCAGCTTGGCAAGTGCCTTTTCACGACCAGAGAGGCTGTCGCTCAGGATCATCTCACGCATAGCCACGATCTTCTTGTCCTCGAAGAACATGTGCTCGGTACGTGTCAGACCGATACCCTTGGCACCGAAGTTGCGAGCAACCTGTGCATCGTGAGGAGTATCAGCATTGGTGCGAACCTGCAGCTTGGTATACTTGTCGCAGAGGTCCATCAGCTCCTTGAAGTCGCCTGAAAGCTCAGCAGCCTTCGTGGGCACCTCGCCAGCATACACCTGACCTGTGGTACCGTTCAGGGAGATGAAATCGCCCTCCTTATACACAACGCCGTCAATCTCAACGGTCTTGTCCTTATAGCTGACGTTCAGCGAGCCAACGCCCGAGACGCAGCACTTACCCATACCACGAGCCACCACAGCAGCGTGAGAGGTCATACCGCCACGAGCTGTGAGGATACCCTCAGCAGCAGCCATACCGGCGAGATCCTCGGGAGAGGTCTCAATACGTACGAGCACCACCTTGTGACCGTCCTCGTGCCAAGCCTTGGCATCGTCGGCGTGGAACACAATCTGACCGCAGGCAGCACCAGGAGATGCGGGCAGGCCCTGGGCAATGACCTTAGCCTGAGTAAGGGCCTTCTTGTCGAAGATGGGGTGCAGCAGCTCGTCGAGCTTCTGAGGCTCGCAGCGCATGATAGCCGTCTTCTCGTCGATCTTACCCTCGTGCAGCAGGTCGATGGCAATCTTCACCATGGCAGCACCTGTGCGCTTGCCGTTACGGGTCTGCAGGAACCACAACTTGCCCTCCTGAACGGTGAATTCCATATCCTGCATGTCGTGATAGTGGTTCTCCAGGTTCTTCTGAATCTGGTTCAGCTGAGCATACGTGTCGGGCATGGCCTCCTCCATCGAAGGATACTTGGCCACACGCTCTTCCTCGCTGATGCCGGCACGCTCGGCCCAACGCTGCGAGCCGATCTTCGTGATCTGCTGAGGAGTGCGGATACCAGCCACCACGTCCTCGCCCTGGGCATTCACCAGGTACTCACCATTGAACAGCGGCTCACCGTTGGCAGCATCGCGGCTGAAGCATACGCCCGTAGCCGAGGTGTCGCCCATGTTGCCGAACACCATTGCCATCACGCTGACGGCCGTACCCCACTCGTCGGGAATACCTTCCATCTTACGATAGAGGATGGCGCGCTCGTTCATCCATGAACGGAACACGGCGCAGATGGCACCCCAGAGCTGCTCGATGGGATCGTCGGGGAAGTCCTTGCCTGTGCGCTCCTTGATGGCAGCCTTGAACAGCTTCACCAGCTTCTTCAGCTCATCCACGTTCAGGTCCTTGTCCAGCTTCACGCCACGCTCTTCCTTCACCTTCTCGATAATCTCCTCAAACGGGTCGATATCGGTCTTGTTCACAGGCTTCATCTCCAGCACCACGTCGCCATACATCTGCACGAAGCGGCGATAGCTGTCATACACGAAGTGAGGATTGTTGGTCTTCTTCACCATACCCTCGGCCACCTCGTCGTTCAGACCCAGGTTCAGGATGGTGTCCATCATGCCGGGCATGGAAGCACGTGCACCCGAACGTACGCTGACGAGCAGGGGATTCTCCTTGTCGCCGAACTTCGAGTTCATCAGCACCTCGATATGCTTCACGGCTGCGGTCACGTCGTCGTTGAGCAGCTCCATAATCTTCTGCTGGCCAACCTGATAGTACTCGTTGCAGCAGTCAGTAGTGATAGTGAAACCAGGAGGAACGGGAACGCCAAGCAGGTTCATTTCGGCCAGGTTTGCGCCCTTGCCACCGAGTTCCTCACGCATCTTTGCATTACCTTCGGCCTTACCATTGCCGAAGAGGTAAACTCTCTTTTGATTCATTAGTTTTTAAAATTAACGATTAACTATAATAATTTGTGTATTATTTCAATCGTGCAAAGTTACGCAATTTTTTGCACACCGCCAAAGAAAAAAAGATTTTTTTTGTGGCGATATTTTTTTTCACAGTGTTCACCTAACTGGGTGACGCCAAAGCCGCCGACCTTCTCTCCCCAAAAAAGATGTGAAAAATAAGCGCTCTTTGAGAAATTATTAGTAACTTTGCAACATCAAATAGAAAAACGGAACAATTATGGTCAAGCACATCATTCTCTGGACGCTGAAGCCAGAGCTGACAGAAGAGGAAAAAAACACAGTTAAAATTGGCATCAAGGAAGGCCTGGAAGGACTGGTAGGCAAGGTGCCCGGACTCATCGACCTAACGGTGCACATCAGCGGACGGCTGACCTCGTCGAATGCCGACGTAATGCTCGACAGCACGCTCGAGTCGGAAGCTGCCCTGAAAGCCTATGCCCAGCACCCTGCCCACCTGGCTGTGGCCAACGGTAAGGTGCGACCTTTCACCGCACAACGCTCGTGCCTCGACTATATAATCATATAAATATGACAAGAAGCAAGAAACCCCTACCCCTGTTAGAGGGAGTGACTATCGAGGCTGTGGCAGCCGAAGGAAAATGCCTGTTCCACTGGGGCGAGCTGGTGGTGTTTGTGCCCTGGTGCGTGCCTGGCGACGTGTGCGACGTGCAGCTGCGCCGTAAGAAGCACTCCTTTGCCGAGGGCGAGGTGGTGCGCTTTATAGAATATAGTAAGGTACGCGCGACCCCCTTCTGCCAGCATTTCGGCACCTGTGGCGGCTGCAAGTGGCAGAACCTGCCCTACGAGGCGCAGCTGCGCTTCAAGCAGCAGCAGGTCTATGACCAGCTCACCCGCATCGGCAAAGTGGAACTGCCGCCGTTCCAACCCATCCTCGGCAGCATGAAGACGCAGGAATACCGCAACAAGCTCGACTTCGGATGCGCCAACAAGCGCTACCTGACGAAGGAGGAAATAGAAAGCCTCCCCCCTGCCCCTTCCCGTAGAGCGGGAGAACCTACGACAGAGGGTCTCCCCAGCGGAGGGAGGATGGAAGGAGCTAAGGACGTTCCTGCCATCGGTTTCCACATCACTGGCGCCTTCGATAAGATCCTGCCCATTGAGAAGTGCTGGCTGATGGACGACCTCCACAACCAGATACGCAACGAGATCCGCGACTATGCCATCCGCCACGACCTCTCCTTCTTCGACCTCAGGGCACAGACAGGCCTGCTGCGCGACGTCATCATCCGCAACTCCCACTCCGGCGAGTGGATGGTCATCATCCAGTTCCATCTCCCCCCATCAACTCTCCCCCTAAGTAGGGGGAGCCAGAGGGGGTCTGAGCAAGAAGATGACGCCACTACAACTCTCCCCCTAAGTAGGGGGAGCCAGAGGGGGTCTGAGCAAGAGGATGACGCCACTACAACTCTCCCCCTAAGTAGGGGGAGTCAGAGGGGGTCTGACAGCAACTGGGACAGTGATGACGGGAGGAAAGCTCTCGCCCTGCTGCAGCACATCGCCGACACGTTCCCCCAGATCACCTCGCTCATGTACCTCGACAACCAGAAGTGCAACGACACCATCGGCGACCAGGAGATACTCACCTTCAAAGGCCAGGACCACATCTTCGAGCTCATGGAAGACCTGCGCTTCAAGGTAGGGCCGAAGTCGTTCTATCAGACCAACACCGAGCAGGCCTACCACCTCTACTCCGTCGCCCGAGCGTTTGCCCTTGCTCCGATGGAAAATGGAGAATGGAAAATGGAAAATCAAAATCATCCATCATCCATCAACCATTATCCATTAATCTACGACCTCTATACCGGCACCGGCACCATCGCCAATTTCGTGGCCCGCCACGCCCGTCAGGTCATCGGCATCGAGTATGTTCCCGAGGCCATCGAGGATGCCAAGATCAATTCCCAGATCAACGGCATCGACAACACCCTGTTCTTCGCCGGCGACATGAAGGACATCCTCACCGACGATTTCATCGCCCAGCATGGCCGTCCCGATGTCATCATTACCGACCCCCCGCGTGCCGGCATGCACCCCGACGTGGTGAAGACCATCCTGCGAGCAGCCCCCCAGCGCATCGTCTATGTCAGCTGCAACCCCGCCACGCAGGCCCGCGACCTGCACGACATGGACGCTTTCTATCGCGTCGCTGCCGTACAGCCCGTCGATATGTTCCCCCACACGCCACATGTGGAGAACGTCGTGCTGCTCGAAAAAAGAAATTAGCCCCCTTCCTCCCCTTTTGCCTCCCCTCCCCTCGGGGAGGTTGGGAGGGGGTCTCCTCCTTACTCCTTCCCTCCTTCCTCCCCTCTCCCTTTGGAGAGGGGCCGGGGGAGAGGCTTCTCCCCCTTCCCTCGGGGAGGTTGGGAGGGGGTCTTTAGAAACTAAAACTCCCGTACACCTCCCAATCCGTCTCAGCCTTGAAGCCGAACTCATGCTCAAGGTCCGAGGGCGAGAAGAGATGCCCCGCGTACAGCGTCATCATACGGTTCTTCAGCGGCACATTGTCCAGCTGCCGCTCCGCCAGGATGTCGCCATCCGCATTGTGTGCGATAATCGAGATGCTCAGCGCCCCCGTCTCCTCCCTTAGAAACGTGTATGCCTCCAGCACCAGTGGAGCCGTCGCGTCGGTGATCTCGTAGAACACGCTCTGCTGCGAGTTCACGCTGCCGCCCCACCCTGTCACGGCGTTCAGCACCCCTGTCTCACCCTTATACACCATGTGTATGCGCTTCACCTCCTCCGGCACCTCGTCAGTGATCGTGATGCGCACCATCGACGTGGCGCGCTGCAGTGCGATGTCATACACCCCTTTCTCGCCGCCCACCACCAGGTCGCCGTAGTAGTAGAACGTGTCCGAGAATCCTATCGTGTTCGTAAACTGCAGGAAGCTTGGATCCGTCAGCGTGGGGTTGCCGTTGCCGCTATGTCCCAGCACCAGCAGCTGGTATGTTCCCGGCTCCAGTGCTATTGTCACCTCTCCGAATCCTCCGTCCCCTCTTTTCTGCAGCACTTTCTTCTGCTGCGCTCCGTCCTGATACACCACGAAGCACAGGCGGGTGCAGAAGTCGGCCACATTCTGAACGGCACGAGTGTCGAAAGGCACGATATCAAACATGTTTGCACGAATGACCACAGCGCCCTCGTGCTGCTGCCCCTCGGCAGGGTCAGCACCATCCAAAACCATCTGCTCGCAGGCAGGCAGGCCGCTCATCACAGCAAGTGCCCAAAGCAGACCTAAGCGTTTCAAGTTTCTCATCTTAATTCCTCCGTTAAGTTTCGTTGTTGTTGTTGGGTTATCATTCTCCCGTTAAGTCTCAGGTGTGTTGTTGGGTTGTCGTTCTCCCGTCAGGCCTCAGGTGTTGTAGTGGCTATCTTCTTCCCATCACGTCCCTTGTCCTTGCGCCCACGCCCATGACCTCCGCGACCATGACCACCGCGACCCTTGCCACCATGCCTGCGCCCATGCGAAGCTGCTCTGTTGCCACCAGCAGCGACAGCCTTATACTCCGGCCCCTCGCCCACCCCTTCAGGCAGGGGCAGCTTCTCTACTTCCTTACCCAGGAAATGCTCGATCTGCTGGAAGCGGCTGACATCGCGCTCGTTGACGAAGGTGATGGCCTGTCCGTCGCGATCGGCACGTGCGGTGCGCCCGATGCGATGCACATAGTCCTCGGCATCGTGGGGCACGTCGAAATTGATGACGATGCGGATATCGTCGATGTCGATGCCACGAGCCACGATGTCGGTGGCCACGAGGACATCTACCTGTCCGGCCTTGAAGCGGTACATGACGTCGTCGCGCTCCTGCTGGCTGAGGTCGCTGTGCATGGGGGCGCAGTTGATCTTCAGTCGCGAGAGCTGGCGGTTGATGTCTTTCACGCGGTCTTTCTTCCCACAGAAGATGATGACGCGCTGCAGGTCGCCATTGCGGAAGAGGTGGTCGATGATCTGGAGCTTCTGCGGGTCGTAGCAGACATAGGCCTGCTGGCGTATCTTGTCAGCAGGACGGCTGACCTTGAGCTTCACCTCGACAGGATGGTTGAGCAGCGACACCGCCAGCTCGCGCACCTTGCCAGGCATGGTGGCGGAGAACATGACCTTCTGGCAGTCCTGTGGCAGGAGCTTGGTGATCTGGAGGATGTCGTCGATGAAGCCCATGTCGAGCATGCGGTCGGCCTCGTCGAGGACGAAGAACGAGGTGCGGGCGAGGTTGAGGTTGCCCACCTTCAGATGGCTGAGCAGACGGCCTGGCGTGGCGATGACCACGGGCGCTCCTCCGCGCAGGCTCTTCAGCTCCTGGTCGAAGCGCCCTCCGTCGTTGCCGCCATAGACGGCGATGCTGCTGACGTTGGGCATGTAGTAGGCGAAGCCCTCCATGGCCTGGTCGATCTGCTGTGCCAGCTCGCGCGTAGGTGCCATGACCACGCAGTTGATGGCATCCTCGGGGTAGTTGCCATCGTCAATCATCGACAGGATGGGCAGCAGGTAGGCAGCGGTCTTGCCCGTACCTGTCTGTGCCACGCCCAGCACGTCGTGGCCATCGAGGATCTGCGGGATGCATTTCTCCTGAATGGGCGTCATCTCCTCGAAGTGCATGTCGTAGAGTGCATCGAGGATATTGTCGTTCAGATAGGTTTCTTCAAATGTCATGCGCAGAGAAATTGTAAATTGTAAATCGTCAAATCGTCTATCAATTAGGGGCTTGTCGGTAGCAGAAGTAGGCTATGAACACATATAGAATGTTGGGCAGCCAGGCAGCCAGCATCGGCGGGAAGCTGGCCTGGATGGCGAAGGTGGCGGAAACGGTCTGCAAGAGGATGTAGCCAAAGGAGAGTGCCAGTCCGATGCCCAGGGAAAGGCCCATGCCGCCCTTGCGCTTGCGTGCAGAGAGCGAGGCGCCGATGATGGTGAGGATGAACGAGGCGAAGGAGGTGGCTATGCGCTTGTGGTACTCCACCTCATACTGCACCACGTTGGTGGAACCACGTTCCTGCTGCTTGGAGATGTAGCGCAACAGCTCGGGCGAGGTGAACTGCTCCTGCTGGCCCTTGGAATAGACGAGGTCCATAGGCTCCATCATGATCATGGTGTCGAGCTCGGTACCGTGGTCGATCTGCTCGCGCAGGCCTTTCAGCGTACGGATCTTGTAGTTGCTGGCCTTCCAGTGGTAACGAGCATCGGAGATGGTGTCGTACTGAACGACGGTGGCCGTCATGTGGCTCACCAGCTTCTTCTGCTCGAACTTGTAGAGGCCGAAGCCATAGCCGCGCTTGGTGGTGTTGTCGTACTGCTGCATATAGGCAATGACGCCCGGCCCCACCTGCAGCATGACGTTATTGGCCGACGTCTGCTTCTTCTTGTTCTTATAGACGGTCTCGAAGTTCTGTCGTACGATGTTGCCGCTGGGGATGACATAGGCTCCCAGGAAATAGTTGATGCCGGCAATGAGGGCTGCCGACAGCAGATAAGGGCGCATCAACCGCCGGAAACTGGTGCCCGAAGCCAGCATGGCAATGATCTCGCTGTTGCCTGCCAACTTCGACGTGAAGAAGATGACGGCGATGAAGACGAACAGCGGCGAGAAGAGGTTGGCGAAATAGGGCACGAAGTTGGCGTAGTAGTCGAAGATGATGGCGCGCCAGGGTGCGTGGTTCGTGGCAAACTTCGCCATGTTCTCGTTGAAGTCGAACACGATGCTGATGGAGATGATCAGCAGGATGGCAAAGATGTAGGTGCCAATGAACTTGCGGATGATGTAGCGGTCGAGCCGCGTGATGGGACTTCTCATACTCTGCGGCCTAAATCGTCGATTACCGAGCGCTTCCACTGGGTGAAGTCGCCATTGATGATATGCTCACGAGCATCTGTAACCAAGCGGAGATAGAAAGCGAGGTTGTGGATGCTGGCAATCTGCAGGGCCAGTAGCTCCTGCGCCTTGAACAGATGGTGGAGGTAGGCCTTGGTGTGCAGGCGGTCGATGTAGCAGCCGTCGGGGTCGATGGGCGTGAAATCGTGCTCCCATTTCTTGTTGCGCAGGTTCATCGTACCCTGATAAGTGAAGAGCATGGCGTTGCGACCGTTGCGGGTAGGCATGACGCAGTCGAACATGTCCACGCCGCGCTCGATGGCCTCGAGGATGTTCTGGGGAGTGCCTACGCCCATGAGGTAACGAGGACGATCCTTGGGCAGAATCTCATTGACCACCTCAATCATCTCGTACATCACCTCGGTAGGCTCGCCAACGGCCAGTCCACCGATGGCATTGCCCTCGGCACCCTTGTCGGCCACATGCTTGGCAGCCTCCTGGCGCAGGTCACGATACTTGCAGCCCTGCACAATGGGGAACACTGCCTGACGGTGGCCATAGAGGGGCTCAGTCTCGTTGAAACGCTTGATGCAGCGATCGAGCCAGCGCTGGGTGAGACCGAGACTTTTCTTGGCATACTGATAGTCGCTCTCGCCTGGGGGACACTCGTCGAGCGCCATCATGATGTCGGCACCGATGATGCGCTGCGTGTCGATGACGTTCTCAGGAGTGAAGATGTGCTTGGAGCCATCGATGTGGCTGCGGAACTCGCAACCTTCCTCGCGTAGCTTACGGATGCTTGTCAGCGAAAAGACCTGAAAGCCGCCCGAGTCGGTGAGGATGGGACGGTCCCAAGTGTTGAACTGATGCAGGCCTCCCGCTTTCCGAAGGGTGTCGAGACCGGGACGCAAATAGAGATGATAGGTGTTGCCCAGGATAATCTGTGCCTGCACCTGCTCTCTGAGTTCCGAGAAGTGCACGCCCTTCACCGACCCACAGGTGCCCACAGGCATGAAGATGGGCGTCTTGATCTGACCATGGTCGGTGGTGATCAAGCCTGCACGTGCCTCAGAGGCATTGTCAGTATGTTGCAGTTCAAAAGTCATCTAGCGGTAGCAGATTATTCACTTTTCACTTTCTCGTCGTCAGGGATGGTGAAGTCGAGGGGATTCCTGACCAGCTCGTCGGTCAAGGCAAAGGCCCACACATCCTGCACATCCTCCACATAGTGGAAGGTGACACCCTTCAGATAGATCTCAGGTATCTCAAGGATATCTTTCTCGTTCTCCTGACAAAGCACGATATCGGTGATGCCGGCACGCTTGGCTGCCAGTATCTTCTCCTTGATGCCGCCCACAGGCAACACCTTTCCTCGCAGGGTGATCTCGCCCGTCATAGCCACGTTCTTGCGCACCTTGCGCTGCGTCAGTGCCGAAGCGATGGAGGTGGCAATGGTAATGCCTGCCGATGGGCCGTCCTTAGGTGTTGCTCCCTCAGGCACGTGGATGTGGATGTTCCAATGGTCGAAGATACGGTAGTCTATCGAGAGCGTCTCGGCATGTGCCTTCACATATTCCAGTGCCAGCACAGCACTCTCCTTCATCACATCGCCCAGGTTGCCTGTGAGTGTCAGCTTCGAGCCCTTGCCCTTAGAGAGTGATGTCTCAATAAACAGGATCTCGCCGCCCACGCTGGTCCAGGCAAGACCCGTAACCACACCGGCATAGTCGTTGCCCTGGTAGATGTCGCGATAGAATGGCGGCTTACCCAACAGGTCTTCCAACGACGAAGGGGTGATCTTCATGTCAACGGGCTCGATACCGTTCATCTGCCGCTTATAGGCCAGCTTGCGCAGGGCTTTGTTAATCTGCTTCTCCAACTGGCGCACTCCGCTCTCACGACTATACTGCTCGATGATCTTCTCAATGGAGGCCTTGTTGAACGTGGGCTTGGGCTTGACGGTGTTCAGACCAGTATTCTCTAGTTCACGAGGGATGAGGTGGCGCTTGGCAATCTCAATCTTCTCCTCGGTGATGTAGCCGCTCACCTCAATCACCTCCATACGGTCGAGCAAAGGACGGGGAATCGTGCTCAAGTTGTTGGCCGTAGCAATGAACAGCACCTTCGACAGGTCGTAGTCCACGTCCAGATAGTTGTCGTGGAAGGCATTGTTCTGCTCAGGGTCGAGCACTTCAAGCAGGGCTGAGGCAGGGTCACCATTGATGGTGGCCTGCGTCACCTTGTCAATCTCGTCGAGAATGAAGACGGGATTGGAACTGGCCGCCTTCTGAATGCTCTTAATAATACGGCCAGGCATAGCGCCGACGTAGGTACGGCGGTGTCCGCGAATCTCAGCCTCGTCGTGCAGACCACCTAACGAGATGCGTACATACTTGCGTTTCATGGCAGCAGCAATGCTCTTGCCTAACGAAGTCTTACCCACACCCGGAGGGCCGTAGAGGCAGAGAATAGGACTCTTCAGGTCGCCACGCAACGACAGCACAGCCATGTATTCCAGGATACGCTCCTTCACCTTCTCCATGCCGTAGTGGTCACGGTCCAGAATCTTCTGTGCCCGCTGCAGGTCGAGGTCGTCCTTCGTATATTCGCCCCAGGGCAGACTGACGAAGGTCTGCAGGTAGCTCAGCTGCACGTTGAAGTCGGGCGACTGCGGCTGGAGGCTGTCAAGCTTCTCCATCTCCTTGAAGAAGATACTCTCCACTTCCTCCGTCCACTTCTTTCCTGCAGCCTTCTCTAAAAGAGCTGTCTTCTCAGGCGAGGTGTTATTGCCCATCTCGGCCTGCAGGTTCTTAATCTGCTGCTGCAGGAAATAGTTCTTCTGCTGCTCGTCCAGATCCTCACGTGTCTTGTTGCGGATGTCGGCCTTCAGGTGCTGCAGATTAATCTCGCGGTTCAGCGACTTCATCGTGCTGAAGAGACGCTCCTTCACCGTATCAAAAGCCAGCAGGCGATTCTTCTCCTTCGTGGTGAACGGCATGTTGGAGCATACGAAGTTCAGCGCCATCACATCGTTGGAGATGTTGCGGATGGCAAAGGTCGCCTCGTCGGGCAGCTCGTCACTCACACTGATATACTCTTCCACCATGTGGCGCAGGTCGTCGATGGCCGTTTTCCACTCCTTGTCGTGTTTCTCAGGCAGTATCTCGGCAGCAGGCTCCACACGTCCTACCAGATAGGGTATCTCTTTCACAATATCCTGCAGGCGCATGCGTCCCAGGCCTTGCATGATAGCCGTCACGGCACCGTTGGGCAGCGTCAGCTGCTTCACCACTTTGGCAAAAACTCCATATTCAAAAAGATCTTCCTTTCCAGGTTCTTCCACATCGGGGTCGTGCTGGCACACGATACCTATCAGCGAGCCGGTCTTCTCAGCCTTGCGTACCAGACGCATGCTCGACTCGCGACCAATCAATATAGGAGAAACCACACCAGGGAACAGCACCAGATTCCTGACGGGCAGGATGGGCAGCTCGCTGGGCGTCTCCACGTCTATGAGGTTTACGAAATCTCCATCTATATCGGCAATCATCGAGAATGCCTTATTGCTTTGACTATCACTCATTCTTATGTATTACAATCTTTTTAGCCTGCAAAATTACACAAATTTCTTCAGAAATCAAAAAATATTCTGTATTTTTGGCTTCACCGAACTTACTTTTCGCTCGGAAGAGGAAAGAAAAAGGCGTTTTCTTTTCCTTTTCTCGCACTTATTTCGTAATTTTGCAGGCATTAACAGAATAAGTATGGCCAACGACTACTTCCAGTTCCGACAATTCACCATTCATCAGGCACGTTGCGCCATGAAGGTGGGCACCGACGGCACCCTGCTCGGAGCGTGGGCGAGCCTCCCCCAACCCCTCCAAAAGGAGGGGAGAAGGCTGCGCATCGAGTCCCCCCCTCCATTTGGAGGGGGCCGGGGAGAGGCTTCCATTCTCGACGTCGGGACGGGCACAGGCCTCATCGCCTTGATGATGGCTCAACGCTTTCCCAAGGCGCATGTCGTGGGCATTGACATTGATGCCGAAGCCGTCAGCCAGGCACGCGAGAACGTTGCTCTCTCGCCTTTCGCCGACCGTATCGACATTCAGCATGCCGACTTCGCCACATACCCCTCACCCACAAAATTCAACATCATCGTCAGCAACCCGCCTTACTTCACCGACGCCCTGCTCAGCCCCGACGCCCAGCGCACGTTGGCCCGCCATGCAGGAAGCCATCCCCTTTTGGGGGAGGTTGGAGGGGGATTTACCTATCGCCTCCTCATACAGCGTTCCCGCAATCTGCTCTGCGACGACGGCGAGCTGAGTGTCATCATCCCCGTCAGCGAACAGGGGCGCATGGAGAGCGAGGCCGCACTGGCGGGGTTGTTCAAGAGTCGTGAGTGCCGAGTAAAGACTGCAGAGCGAAAGCCCCCCAAGCGCGTACTCCTGGCCTTCCGTAAACATCCCACCCCTTTGGAGCGCACCGAGCTGGTCATCGGCTCTGAAGGATACCACAAACTGACTGAAGACTTTTATTTATGAAGATTGCACTCTTACAAACTGATATTGTGTGGAACGACCCACAGGCGAACATTATGCGGGCAGAAAGACTGATGCAACAGTCCGAGCCTGCCGACCTCTATGTACTACCAGAGATGTGGGCCACAGGCTTCGCCGTCGAGCCCGAGGGCATAGCCGAGGACGAACAAACCTCCCTCGCCCTCGCTTGGATGCGGCAGACAGCCCGTCAGAAAGGCTGCGCCATCAGCGGCAGCCTCGCCATCAGTCCTTCCAGTCTTCCATGTTCTCCCCCTAAATCAGGGGGAGTTAGAAGGGGTCTTGGCTTCCGCAACCGCCACTATTTCGTCACCCCCGACACCGTTACCTTCTACGACAAGCGCCACCTCTTCACCTATGGCCACGAGGACGAACATTTCACGGCAGGACAGGAGGCCGCCGTCGTCGAGTGGCAAGGCTGGCGCATTCTGCTGCAGACCTGCTACGACCTGCGTTTCCCCTGCTTCTCACGCTACGGAAGAAATATACCTCTTACCCCTCACCACTCAACACTAATATACGATGCCATTATTTACGTGGCCAACTGGCCCGAGAAGCGGCAACTGGCTTGGGATACGCTGGTACGTGCCCGTGCCATCGAGAACCAATGCTATGTCGTAGCCGTGAACCGCACGGGAGAGACCACCCCCGGCCCCTCCGAAAATGGGGAGGTTGGTTCCCCTTCGGAGAAATCCGGTGAGGTCTATGCCGGAGGCAGCGTCATCATCGACCCCATAGGACGCGTCGTGGCCGAATGCCCTGTTGGAGAGCACTCGGCCACAGCCGAAATCTTCATCGAAAAGCTACGCGATATGCGCAGCCGCTTCCGCGTGCTGGACGACCGCGACTAACGGCTGACCAGCTTCACCTCTGAGTTCAGGCCGCTGGGCATGGGCTGCCATTGGTCGTAGAGCGTCTTCCTATAGTTGATATCGACGACGTTGATCTCCTCCATCTTGCGCCATTGCACGCCACGACGGTCAAGATCGGCAATGCGGTTGGCAGGCAGGTTGGTCACCTCAATGCGCAACTCGTTATCGCCTTCTTTCAATGCATCTTGGATGTCGAGTACGAAAGGCACGCTCCACGCACAGCCGATGAACTGGCCGTTGATATAGACACGGGCCGACTCGCGCACATCGCCGAGGTCAATCTGCCAAGACATTTGGGCTTCTTTCTTTGATAGTTTAAACCTGGTGGTATAGACGCCCGTGCCCATCGTCACCTTTACAGAATCATCATCCAACGTCTCCCATGTCTGTAGCTTGTCGAGTGCGAAGGTCCTGCCTACCTTTGGCGATTCCTCTATGAACGATAGCGTCCAAGGGCCTTTTACGACGATAGTGTCGCTGGGGTGAGAGATCAGAGGTGAGAGGTCAGAGGTGAGCACCTCGTCAAAGGTCTGCAAAATCATAGACTCTCCGCTACGCAGTTCTATCTGTATCTTACCGTCCTTAATATTTGCTCTTGTTATCTCTCCATTCAGAGGATTGAACCATAGTGCATCCTTAAAACCCACAGCCAGCGGCTCTACAGCCTCGATGTCCTCGGGCGTCAGATTGGCTATGAAGTAGTGGTAGCCCTTGTCGTTCTTGCGGCGTATGGCCTTCAGCCCGTGCTCCGTCTTCATCGTCTCGGGCTTGGCAACCTTCTGCAGACCGACGTTTTTGATGTTCCAGACGCTGAAATTGTGGCCTCCAGCCGTTTTCAGCGGTTCAATATCCTCCGCACGAGAACCATCCGCGTAGAAGACATGAGCACCCTGGGCCGTCAGCTGGCAGATGTGCTGAAGGACGCTTTCTGGAAGCTCCAAGGAGCCTGGAATAATCAGTCCCTTGTAGCGGGTACCGGCTGCCGTCTCCAGCATGCCATCCTTATAAGTAACCCCCATCAGCAGACGCTCTGAGATGTAGTCGCAATCGAAGCCGGCTTCGTCGATGGCAAGGATAGTCTTGATGAAGTCAGGTGCCAGTTTGCCCATAGCATGAATGGAGAACTGCATCAGCAGTTTATCCTGCTGACCATTCCACATATCGCGAACGGGCAGCAGCACGAGGAAGTCGTTATCGGGCTGTCCCCACTGCAGGAAACTCTGGCAACGCTCCACATATTGCATAAAATAAGGAGCATCACGCCAGATGGAGTTCGTCGGCGACATATCGATGGAGGCGTAGAAATTCCAGCCTGGCCACACATCATCCTTTGGCGAGTAGCATGTACCGTGGAAGAACATGTGGTTCACACCGGCACAGAACATCAGGTCGAGGTCGGGTTTCAACTGCGACAGCGAGGTACGGAAGTGCTCCGTCAGCCAGGTAAAGGTCTCACTCGATGTATAGGGTTTACCGCAGACATGGGCTGCCGACGGCGCATACTTGAACATCGAGTAGTCGGAGTCGTTCTTACGCGTCTTGCCAGAATCGGTGCGCAGGCCCTTGATGCCGAACTCTGAGAGTCCGAAGCCTTCAATCTCGGGAATGTCTACAGCGGCGTAGCAGTCAATGAGATTAGCTGGTGAGCCATGAGCCTGGTTCCTGGTGATGGCACCGTGCTTGTGTGCCCACGCCGTCCATTGTTCTGTAAAGTTCTCGAGCAGCAAGTCACTGAGTGTCTCGCGGTAATCCTGCAGTTCCTTACGTCCCATGTAAACATATACATGTGACCAGATCCCCTTCTTCAGTTTTTCTTCTGCCTCTTTTTGAGAATATTTCACCATTGCAATGCCCATAAGGATACGGGGCAGACGCTCTTCCAGCTTATAGCCGCGCCGTTTCTCGAACTCCTCAAAGAAGTTCGGCGTCCACGTGGCTTCCGACACCTCATAGGAGTCGTTGAAGAAGGTATGCGGATAAGGCGTGCCTGTACGCTCGAAGGCCTCTTCGATGTGCTTCAGATAGTTGGCTACGGCTTGCTTGTTGAAGTGGTCAACAACCAGTCCCTCGCCGCCGGGCGCAGCGCGTTTCACTTTCATCACGCCAAAGCGTGCATAGACAGCTATAACGTGCCACCCCGTCTTTTTTGGGGTGCCCTTCGGTGCCGTCCACGTCAGCTGACCGTCCTTCATGGCTGAGGTCACCTCGATGGCCTCGGGGACAATACCCTCTTTGTCGAGTGTCTCGGGATCCGGATAAACCATCACCTTCTCCAGACGACAGTACGGGCGGTCTTTCTCGGGAGGCAAAAGCTCCAGATTCTCTACCTTCTTGCCAGCAAACTGTTTTTCAACCAACAGCACCTTGCAGGCACTCTCCTCCAGCGGCACCCACGGGCCTCCGAAGGGCCAGCCCGTGCCCGTAGCCATATCCAGCTCTATGCCGTTCTCCTTGCATTGCTCCTGTGTATAGCGCAGCATCTCCATCCACTTGTCCGACAGGTAGGAAATGTTGTTAGCATCGTTGCCCTGCACGCCATAGATAGGCGTAATCTCCACAGCTCCGATACCGTGTTTCGCATACTCCCGCAGGTTCCATTGCAGGTTCTCCTTATCTACTGCCGAGCCCAGCCACCACCATCTGGCGCCAGGTTTCGCCTCTATCGTTGGCGTCGGCCACGACTGCGCCCCTGCGGGGCTAAATGATAAATGAAAAATGATAAATGATAAAACTATCAGAGACACTAAGTATTTTCTACTGCTCATTGTTATTCTTTTTTATCGTTTTAATAGTAGAGATGAGAATTCTAATAATCTCGTCAACATCATTTTTTAGAGAACAATATTGAATAATGGCTCCTATGCTTGTTCCACTTCTGAATACTTGCTTTGACATCGTATATTCATTTTTAGTTTCTGTCAGATAATTATAACAGTTCACAATTCGGATGGCAAAAGCAATGGACTTTTCTACAAGTAAATTATTTTGTGTCATAACAACTACCTACATTTATCATTTGTCATTTATATTTAGGGCGTAGCCTGCCTAATTACCATCGGGCTTTGCTTCTTCCACCATACGCGAGGGTGCCCATTGGAAGGTGTGCCAGTCATCGGGCTGGGCAGGGTCGAAGTCCTGCCATTCAGGACGCAGGTAATGTACCAAAGGAAGGTTAAGCTGCTTCATACCCATGACCACACACTTCGCCACCTCGTATGCACCATAAGGATTGAAATGAGTGTTATCGGCCAGCTCCTTCGGCTGGTCTGGGAAGGTGTTGGCAGGATAATGCACCAGCGCCCGCTTGCTGTCCTCGAAGCCCAGGGTTTCGAAGAAGGTCTTCGTCATCGCATTCAGGTCAATAAGGGGCACGTGCTCGCGCTCGGCCACCTCTTTCATGGCAGCGGGGAAGTCGCCATGCGTGTTCTGCAGCGTCTTCTGGTCAGCTTCAAAGAAGCGACGCTGCGTAGGTGTGAGGAACACGATCTCGGCACCCTTGGCACGCACTCTGTCGATGAATATCTTCAACTGATACTGATAGTGATACCACGCACCGTCACCTGGCTGTTTCTCTTTCTCATCGTTATGACCGAACTCCACGAAGACATAGTCGCCCGCCTTGAGTGTCTGCATGATTTTATCCAAACGGAAGGAGCCGATGAACGTCCGCGCCGTGAGACCGCTCTCCGCATGATTACTGACAGCCACCTCGGGACCGAACCAACGCGTAATCATCTGTCCCCACGAGGCCCACGGCTCATAGTTCTGATCCACCACGGTCGAATTGCCGCAGAGATAGACGGTAGGCACATCAGCAGGCTCTATATGGATACTACTCACGGCAGGCTGCGGACCATTGAACTCCAACGTCAGCTTGTCATCCCATGCCAGATAAGCCTTCTCGCGATCTTTGATCTTCACACATCTCTCACTGTCAATCTGTGGTGAGCGCTTGTTCACTACGAACTCCACGGTCTGCGTGTCCTTCTTCTTCGGCGTCAGGATATGGTCTATCATCAGGCGACGCCCCTCAGCACGCACGGTAGTATTCCCATTCTTCACTCCACCCAACACGACTCGCACCCTGTAGTTGCCGTCGGGCACACGTACGGAGAAGTAGAAAGGCTCTGCCGTAGGCTTCTTCACGTCAGGAGCAGACAGTATGTCGTAACCATATCCATCCTGCTCATTATATACTGGCTGTTGCTTCGTCAGATCGAAGTCAAACGTCTGTGCCATCATCATAGCTGGCAACAAAACCAGCAATATCAATAGAATCTTCTTCATCTTTGTTTTATTAGTAGTTTTTGTTTTAGGATGCAAAATTAGCATTTTTTTTTCTTTGTAGCAAGAATATCGGTAATTATTTCGTACCTTTGCACCCAATAATGACAACAAAAAACTTCATAAGCATGAAAAAACAACTGACAGCATGGGCATGGACGGCATCGGTGATGCTGGTGGCATGTCTCGTTCTTGCCGGATGCAAGGACAACAAAAAGAAAGTTTATACCTTAGAAGACGAGGACGACGAGGAGAACACCGAACTGGTCGGAGTCCCTGAGCAGCCCGACGTTGATGAAGACGATGCGGTAGATGTCATCAATGCCCGCGACTTCATCCTGGCCCTGAAGAGCAACAGCCACATTCGCGTGATTACGAACGACCCGCTGAACCTGACCGATGCTATCGACGAGCTCATAGAGGAGGGAAAACTGAGACGCTACATGGTGAACGATGTTCCTCGGACTGAACCTGGTCTGTACTGGGAGCCTGAGTACGACGGCAACTCACTCTACATCGTCAAGCGCCACGACCTCATCATCGAAGCTGTCCACGAGGACAAGGGCTTCTTGATTGTTACTCCCAGCTATGCCGATGTGCTCCACTTCGAGAACTGCGAGAATCTCGTCATCAAGAACCTGATTATGGGTCATCAGGTCACAGGTACCTGCGTAGGCGACGTGCTCGTGCTGAACAACTGTAAGAACATCACCGTAGAGGACTGTGAACTCTTCGGCTGTGGCGTCAATGCCCTTTCAGCCTCCCACTCTTCCAACATTGCCGTTCACGGCACCAAGCTTTATGGTTGCAGCGACAGGGGCGTTGATCTGTACAGTACAGAGAATATCGGTTTCGACAAGTGCGAGATCTTCAACAACGGCTCGGGTATGTACGTTGATCCATACTGCAAGAATATCACCTTCGACAAGTGCAATTTCCACGACAACCGCGGCCAGCTGTTCTTGTGCTATGCCAAGACAACGGTAAAGAACAGCCAGATTGTGCATCACCACGATGACTTTACCGACAACGTGAAGCTATTGAACTGCGAGGTGCAGATGGACTATTCTGAAGCAGAAGAATTACCCGACATCGATCCTGACTACGAAGAAGACTACGATGCCGAGTAGCAAGGTGTTTGTGTGAAAATGGGCTCCCGATGTCACATCGGAAGCCCACCACAACACAAACACAAAATCAGTCCCTTTGCGAGACTGTATGTCTCATCATTCTATAGCCTTCAGTCCTCTATACTATATTCTAAAGTCTTCAGTCCAAAATCTATAGTCTATAGTCCGTAATCTAAAGTCTATAGTCTGTAGTCAAAATCCACAGTCTATTGAATGCCGTCCTCGCGCAGCTTCTCCTGCCAGCGCCAGGCACTCTTCAGCACTTCCTCAGTAGGCGTGTCAGCTTTCCAGCCAAGCACCTTGTTGGCTTTATCCACATTACCCCACACCTGCTCAATATCGCCCTCGCGACGCGGAGCATAGGTCCAGTTCACCTTCACACCCGTAGCTTTCTCGAAACCTTCCACGACCTCCAGTGTAGAAAGTCCCCTACCCGTTCCGATGTTGAACACCTCTACTGCATCAGTATCGGGCTGGCCGAGCACGCGCTCCATAGCCTTCACGTGGGCCTTGGCCAGATCGACCACATAGATATAGTCGCGGATACAGGTATGGTCGGGGGTGTTATAGTCATGTCCGAAGATCTTCAGTTGCTGACGAATGCCCATAGCCGTCTGCGTGACGAAAGGAATCAGGTTCATGGGCACACCATTGGGCAGCTCGCCGATGAGTGCTGAGGGGTGAGCGCCGATAGGGTTGAAGTAGCGCAGGATGATGCTCTTGATGGGAGCACCGCTGTGAATATAGTCCTGAATAATCTCCTCATTAATCTGCTTCGTGTTGCCATAAGGCGACATAGCCTTCTGGATAGGAGCATTCTCCGTCACGGGCAGGTTCTCCTGCGAGGGCTGACCATAGACGGTGCAACTCGAAGAGAAGATGATGCCCTTCACATCGTATTTCGGCATCAGCTCCAGCAGGTTGATGAGCGAGGTCAGGTTATTACGATAATAGAGCAACGGCTTCTCCACGCTCTCGCCCACAGCCTTCGAGGCGGCGAAGTGGATGATGCCCTCTATCTTCGGGTACTTCTTGAACACACCCTCCAAAGCCTCCATATCGCAGCAATCCACCTTCTCGAAAGCAGGGCGTACACCCGTTATCTTCTCAATGCCATCGACAACGTTGGCGTTCGAGTTCGACAGGTTGTCGATAATCACCACCTCATAGCCGGCCTCTTGCAGCTCTACGGTTGTGTGGCTCCCAATAAAGCCGGTGCCACCCGTCACTAAAATGGTCTGTTTCATATAGATTTGAAATTTGAGGTTTAAGGTTTAAGCATACATACGAGCCTTCTGCTCCTTGATCTGCTCGTCGTAGATATAGTCATCATACTGCATCAGCTTGTCGATGGTGCCCTTCGGCGTCAGCTCGATGATGCGGTCGGCCACCGTCTGGATGAACTCATGGTCGTGCGAGGCGAAGATGATGTTACCCTTGAACTGCACCAGGTTGTTGTTGAAAGCCTGAATCGACTCCAGGTCCAGATGGTTCGTGGGCGTGTCGAGAATCAGGCAGTTGGCATTCTTCAGCTGCATACGGGCAATCATACAGCGCATCTTCTCGCCACCGCTCAGCACGTTCACCTTTTTCAGCACATCCTCCTCACGGAACAGCATGCGACCCAGATACGACTTCATCAGCACCTCGTTGCCAGTGCCGTATTGCGAAAGCCAATCCACCAAGTTCATCTCGCTCTTGAAAAACTCCGTGTTGTCCAACGGCAGGTAGGCCGTCGTAATGGTCACGCCCCATTTATAAGTACCTGCATCAGCCTCGCGATTACCATTGATAATCTCGAAGAGTGCCGTCATCGCCTTGGGGTTATGAGAGAGGAAAACCGTCTTCTGCCCCTTCTCTATCGTGAAGTTCACGTTGTCGAAGAGCACCGTTCCGTCGGCATCGACAGCCTTCAGCCCTTCCACCTCCAGAATCTGCGTGCCCGGCTCGCGATCCATCTGGAAGATGATGCCGGGATATTTGCGTGTCGAAGGCGTGATCTGCTCTACATTCAGCTTCTCCAGCATCTTCTTGCGCGAGGTTGTCTGCTTCGACTTCGCCACGTTGGCCGAGAATCTTCTGATGAACTCCTCCAGCTGCTTGCGCTTCTCCTCGGCCTTCAGCTTCTGGTTCTGCTGCTGACGGAGAGCCAGCTGTGATGACTCATACCAGAACGAGTAGTTACCCGAGAACAGCGTCACCTTGCCGAAGTCTATATCCACGGTCTGTGTCGAGACGGCATCTAGGAAGTGACGGTCGTGACTCACCACGAGCACGCACTGCTCCAGCGAGCTCAAGTATTCCTCCAACCACTGCACGGTATCCAGATCCAGGTCGTTCGTAGGCTCGTCGAGCAGCAGGTTGTCAGGATGTCCGAACAACGCCTTCGCCAGCATCACGCGCACCTTCTCATTGTTCGAGATGTCGCTCATCTGCTTATAGTGCTGATCCTCCTTCACGCCTAAGTTCTGCAACAGCTGTGCAGCCTCGCTCTCAGCCTCCCAGCCGTTCATCTCGGCAAAGGCCATCTCCAACTCGGCAGCACGGTTGCCGTCCTCCTCAGTCATCTCGGCCTTGGCATACAGCGCCTCGCGCTCCTTCATGTTCTTCCACAGCGGCTGGTGCCCCATCAGCACCGTGTCCATCACGGTGAAGGCATCATACTTGAAGTGGTCCTGCTCCAGCACGCTCAGGCGCTCGCCAGGTCCCAGCTCCACCGTACCCTTGTTTGGTTCCAGATCGCCACTGATGGCACGCAGCAACGTCGATTTGCCTGCCCCGTTGGCACCTATCACGCCATAGATATTATCATTTGTGAACTTCAGGTTCACATCCTTATACAGCGTCTTCTTTCCAAACTGGATAGCTATGTTCGTCAGTGTTATCATCTACAATACTTCTCTTTACTACTACAATTGTATTATTTGTGTGCAAAGGTAAACAAAAAAAACGACATAGCGAAATATTATTCAAAAAAAACACCTCTTCCGCCCCTTAATCCTTAACCACATACTTCTGACGGAGATGCGCTTGGCAAAAGAAAGAAAAGTATGAAAACACCCGATTTGCTTTTCCCTTCGGCCAGCGACCTTTGGTTCCGGGCTTTGCTGAGGGCTTTTTTGTGCCGTTTTCCGAAGTTTCCTTGAGCGAAGCGAAAAACTTTTATCGTATTTTTCAAACGTTTTTATATTGTTTTATCGTATTTTACGTAAAAATTTTCTGCATTTTATCGGAATTCAAATAATTATTTGTATCTTTGCGGTCGAAAAAGCAAATACGTTAAGACATGATAGACGAGAAGATAATACTTCAGGTACTCGCTGAGCAACAGGAGGAAATCAAGGGCTACAAGCCTCAGAAGTGGGTGGCTCGTAAAGAGGAGTCGCTTTTCGAGTTCGACACGAAGCTGGCTCAGGTTGTTATCGGTGTGCGCCGAAGCGGTAAATCCACGCTCTGCCACAAGGTGCTACTGGAGCGTGGCATCCGCTACGGCTATGTCAACCTTGACGATGACCGTCTGGCAGACGTGAAGACGGAAGACCTCAATACGGTGCTTTCGTGTGTATATCAACTCTATGGCACCGACATTCCCTATCTGGTGCTCGACGAAATACAGGATGTTGACGGGTGGTACCTGTTTGTTAACCGCCTACTTCGCACAGACCTTCATATCTTCGTCACAGGTAGCAATGCCAAATTGCTCAGCGGCGAACTGGCCACGCACCTCACAGGGCGTTACAACGAGATACACCTCTATCCATTCTCCTTCCAGGAATATTGCCAATATCACAAGATTGACATGAAAGGCATCACCACCAAGGCCGATGCTGAGCGCAAACGAGCCTTCATGGACTACATCCACGATGGCGGTTTTCCTGAGATGCAGGGACTTCGTAACAAGCGGGCCTACGTGCAGAGCCTGATAGAAGCCATCTTGCGGAAAGACATCCAGAAGCGCTTCAAGATACGCAACATCGAGGCACTGCGTAAACTCGCCCATCATCTCATCAACAATGCCTGCCAGGAAGTCAACTATGATGAGATGTCCGATTTGCTCGGCATTACCGACAAGACGGCGAAAAAATACGTGGATTATCTCTGCCAAGCCTTCCTGATTCAGTTGCTCACCCGCCATTCCTTCAAGAGTAAGGAACGCATACGCAACCAAAAGGCATACATTGTTGATACTGGTTTGCAGGGAAATCGCGATAACGCACTTGCTCCCGAGAACCTTGGCTGGCGACTGGAGAACGTAGTCTATATTGAACTGCTGAGACGCTGTGCCTACGATTTCTTGGATGTCTATTACCACAAGCCCGCACCGAGAGCAAAGGAGATTGACTTTGTGGTCTGCGACAAAAATAGAGCTGTGGAACTGATACAGGTAGCCTACGAGATTGATAGTCCACGCGCTTACGACCGCGAGACGTCATCACTAGTTAAGGCATCTGATGCACTTTCCTGCAACCGTCTGACCCTCATTGCTTTCACACAGACACGCGATGTTGAGATTGACGGAAAGACGATACATATTATTTCGGCATTAGATTGGTTACACTATGCCGAGTCGTGACGGATTTCGACAACGTCAAATTCAGCAATAACAATATTTTTGCATAAGCCTTGCAGACCTTCTGGCACTGTGGTGATTTCTATCACCTTCACTGAAGAAAAACGTTAATCTCTTTACCTAAGTGAAGAATTTCACCCTCAGTACCCAATTTTCTGACTTTGCTGAGGGCTTTTTCGTGCCGTTTTCCGTATCTTTGCCAAACAAAACTGATAATCATGCGCTCGATTGAAAATCGCTTGCTACTGCGCTCGACCTCCGGTCGCTTGCTACCCGCTCGGCTCTGCCGCTTATTCGAGCATCAGCGAGTCTTAAGAACGGGACGCAAGAACTATAACATTTTCGCTTTCTACCTATATTATAATAGGAAGAAATGACTATCTTTCCTCTATAAAAGTATAAGAGCCTACCCTGTTTTCTTAATTCTTGTTAATATTCTAATATTTTAGAGCAATACGCTTGGAAGTTCTAAAAAGTTAGAGTATATTTGCAGCCAGAAACTCTAAAAGTTTAGAATATGAAAGAGAAAAAGCAATTAACCAAGGCTGAGACGCAAGTGATGAACATACTCTGGTCATTACCAGAGAGTAAGGGCTATTCATCAGAGATTATGGAGAAATTCCCAGAACCAAAGCCGGCTCTGACCACTCTACTTACATTCCTTAAGATTTTAAAGGACAAAGGGTTTGTCAGCTCGGAGAAACATGGAAAAGCCCAGCTCTTCAGCACAACAATTAGTAAAGAGGAATATACACGTGCGTATATGAAAGAAGTGCAGAATACATTCTTTGGCGGCTCGTTTGCATCGCTCGTATCTTTCTTTGCCAAGGACGATCAGCTAAGCGATGAAGAGGTCAGTGAGATTATGGAGATTCTTAAGAACCGCAAGTAATGGCAGAGTTTCTGATATACGATTTGAAGGTGGCAGTATTGATAGCCGTATTCTATTTCTGCTATCGGCTGCTGATGGAGAGTGAGACAATGCATCGGCTGAACCGCATCGTGCTACTATCGTCCATTCTACTATCGCTGGTTTTGCCTCTGTGCGTCATCACTCTACATAAGACAATAGAGGTTGCACCAATGCGGGTAGTAGATCATCCCGAACTGGTAATCACAGAATTGGGAACATTATCTACGGAAGAATCTAATATTCAATCTGTTGAGACGAATCGGATGGGGAACGTGAAGAATCTCCTGCAACCATCCGTTATCTTTGCTGTTTTTATAATCGGCCTTCTCTGCCGATTGCTATATATCGCAAACAGTTATCGGCATCTGCGCCGAATGATTAAAGATAGTGAGTTACATTCGTTGGAGGATGGCGTGACAATGGCAGTTGTCGACCTGCCCGTCGCACCGTTCTCATGGATGCGTACCATCGTGTTAAGCCGGATTGACTACGAGGAGCGCAACCCTTCGATAATTGCTCACGAACGAGGGCACATCCTACTGCATCATAGTTGGGACATCGTCTTCGTTGAAGTGCTTACGGCCCTGCAATGGTTCAACCCTGTGGTATGGCTCCTGCGCCGCGACCTGCGAACCGTCCACGAGTATGAAGCCGATGCATCCGTCCTCTCGTCAGGCTCAGACGTGAGTCAATACATTCAACTACTGATGCGGAAGGCGACGGGTACAAAGGCCTGTATCCTCGCCAACGGCATCAATAACAGCACAACCAAAAAGCGAATTAATATGATGTTAGTTAATAAATCTCCACGCCGCAACTCCCTGAAGTTGTTGGCCCTGCTTCCCATCGTTGGCATCACCGTCGCCCTCAATGCAGAGACCGTCACCAATATGGTCTATAACAATGAGGAGCCCCAGAAACAGGTGCCTGTGAAGAAAGGCAAGAAAAATGCCACCATCAAGATCAATGCTAATCAAGGCATACAGGTCGTAGAGGCAATAAAGGCTCCTGAGGTTGCCAACAAAGAAAAAACTTATGAAACCACCATGAATCAAGAGGACGAACAGAACGTGGCAGTAATTGTCTACGACAGCAAACCGGAAGACGAAAAGCCAATGCTCATTGTTGATGACAATATTGCCACAATAGAGCAGGTTCGGGCTCTCCCCAGAGATTCTGTTGTGCGTATGGCTGTGATGAGGCCAGATGCAGCCATTAAGTCCTATGGCTCAGATGCCAAGAATGGTGTGATAATAATAACGACCCAAAGGCGTCAAGAGGAAATGGACAATGAGCAGGTTATGCCTGATGTATTCGACAGGGCGGATGAGATGCCTCAGTTCCCAGGCGGACACATGGGACTGATGCAATATCTTGCCAACAATATTCAGTATCCAAAAGATGCAGAAGAGGCTGGCGCTCAAGGACGTGTCGTCGTCAGTTTTGTTGTGGAAAAAGATGGCAGTATAAGCGACGCGAGAGTGACAAAGCCGACGTATTCATCCTTTGATGATGAAGCCCTCCGTGTGGTCAACGCCATGCCGAAATGGACACCAGGAAAAGTAAATGGCAAACCTGAGAAAATCAAATACTCCATACCCATCACTTTTAGGCAGGATAATGCTACCTCGCCCAAAGTAGAAGTTAACGATCTTTCTATGCGGATAGATGGCAACAACCCAAAGTCTGTTCTCATTGGTACGGTTAACCAAGTTAAGATTGATAATCAGGATGCCCTTAATGCCGACATAGAAATTGATGGCAAGAAAGCTAGTATAGAGGAGCTATGGCGCATCCAGCATAGTGACATTGAGAGTATGCAACTTTTCGAAAAGGATGATCAGCACCCGAATGTTCGCCTCATCATCACGACCAAGAAGAATAAATGAAAACTATCATTACCATCCTCATCTCCTGTGCCGCCCTTGTCGGGCAGGCACAGGAATTGAAGACAATCGAGCCAACACTCAGCGATTATCTCCCGTTGCTGAAAGCCCAAGGCTATATGGTCTATAGTTTCGACACGAAGGACTTCAAGGATGCTCAGGCTGAGCCGGTTGTTATGGAATACGTGAAGGGTGAAGAACCGAAGGATGTACTCGGCTTCAGTATTTCCATGAACTTCGGTGAGAAACTGGTCATCGGCTTTGCACCGTCTGGAAATGACTCGACAGCCATTTACACTTTCAATTTTTCCGAGGGGAGAGGCTTCAACGGACGGCTCAACCTAAGGGCGATTTATGCGCCCGAGGAGCCAACCAAAAGCAGATACAGTTACGAGTCGCGTCCATTTGAACTTGTTCCGCCTTTTGAGAAGGGGAAAGTTATCCCACTTGTCCTATACGGCTCATATTGGTATGAACCAGAGACTAGCGTTAGCCGTTTCTGCGGTGAAAGTATCATCAAGCCCGACCTTTCGTCGGACATTGTGAAGTCCATTCCGCATTTCTATGTTCTTGGCATAGTAATCAAATAAAAAAAGAATTCATGAAAAGACATGTTTAACCATAAATGATGAGTCCCTAATTATTTCATAAATAATTTTGGAATGTGAAAGATTTCCATTATCTTTGAGACTCGTCTCGAAGATAGGCTGCATCTCAGAAAAATTCAAATATATTTGGTTTTTCGTTCGATTTGCACTATCTTTGCACCTTGAAATATAGTAGATAGAGCGACAGCTTTCTGTACTACTCACAAAATCGCCAATAGAATGAGACACGGGAAGACTGCTGTTAGCTCACACCATATGGTGTGGGCTTTAGCGGTATCCATCTGTGTCAAGGTGTTTGGCGATACCTGTGAGTGGATGTTCTTGCCGTTATCGCCCGCATCCTTTTTTAGAACCAAGGTATTTACTATATTTTTCTAATTTGTATGAATATGAATCATAATGAAGAAGTCCCAGACTTTCTAGGGGGACTCGGAGATACACTGCTCGCCGATGTCCTGAAGAAGGTGAACGAACTATTAGAGAAAGTGCATCAGGCAGATAAAGAACACCAAGGCAGCACCGTAATCATCTATGCCCCAGGCAGCCAACAAATCATATTGGGAACCCACCCCCTACCCCTCCCGTACGGGAGGGGAGTAGATAGTTCTGAAGAGACAAAACACCCTACAGCCTCT
>CAJOFE010000041.1 GCA_905233825.1 uncultured Prevotella sp.
TGATGGATTGCACTTTTTTGTACCTTTCAACTTTGGTGGTATTGCATAAATATCTGTGCTGCAATTATTTATGAAATCACAAAACAATCCCACATGAATTCTTTACCAACGCATGGCAATATAGAGCTGCTGACCTGTGAAGCTGAGGTCGATATTCTTCGACTTGATGAACTTCTGCTTCAGCCAGTAGGTAAGCTCTGTGGCACCAACGCCGATGGCAGCTCCTGCACAAATGTCGTGCAGGTAGTGACGGTCACGGCGCAGACGATCTACAGCCGTCAGCGTAGCCAGTCCGAAGCCACCAATAGGTACCCAAGGCGACAGATGACCAAACTCATGGGTGAGCATGGTGGCACCAGCAAAGGCATAGGTGGCATGACCTGAGGGGAAGGAACGACGGTCGCTCTTGTCAGGACGTTGCTCGTTGACTATCTGCTTCAGCGAGTAGGTCGTGACAGTGGCAATGGTATAGGATGCTACAGCCGTCAAGGCCAGCTCAGGCCAGGGCGTATCATTCTCAAAATCACAGGCTTTCAGCACGAACACACTGGCCATCGGCACATGCTGCAACACGTCGTCAAGACCGTCGCCATGACGCTGCTGGGCACTGGCTGTCAGCGTCATCATCGCCAGAAGGAGTGTTAATAAATACTTCATCCGTGCAAAGGTACGAAAAAAAGATGAATGGTAAGTGGCGAATGGTGTTTTTTTTTGTAATTTTGCACTCAAAATGAAGAAAGATCGAAATATGACGAGGAAACTGCTCTTAATAATACTCATGGCTCATTCTTTGCTGTGCAAAACGGCAGGGCCGAACGGCTATGCTGATGTGCCAACGGTGGCATGGGATCGCCACAGCCTCATCATCGACGGGAAGCGTGTCTGTCCTGTGATGGGTGAGATTCACTACTCGCGCCTGCCTGCCAACGAATGGCAAGCGGAAGTGAGGAAGATGAAGGAAGGAGGAGTGACCGTCATCGCCACCTATGTGTTCTGGAACCACGTAGAGGAGCAGCAGGGCATCTTCCGATGGGACGGACAGCGCAACCTGCGCCAGTTCCTTGAGATATGCAAAGAGGAGCAGCTGCCCGTGATACTGCGCATAGGCCCCTACTGTCATGGCGAGGCACGCTGTGGCGGCATCCCGGACTGGGTGCTGGAGTCAGGGTGCAGGACACGTTCACAAGACCCACGCTTCCTGTCGTTTGTAGAAAAGCTCTATCGGCAGATTTTCACCCAGATACAGGGCCTGCAGTGGAAGGACGGAGGACCACTGATGGCCTGCCAGTTTGACAACGAATATCGTGGCTCAGGCGACTATCTGATGGCGCTGAAGAAGATTGCCACCAGCATAGGCTTCGACCTGCCTTTCTACACCCGTACGGGATGGCCTGAACTGAGCAAGCCCGTGCCTTTCGGCGAGATGATTCCCCTCTATGGCGACTATGCCGATGGTTTCTGGGAGCGCTCGCTCGAAGAGACGGCAGGCAACTACTACCAGGCGTTCAACTTCAAAGCCCCTGTCAACCTTTCCCAAGGAGGGGAGGCTATGGGAGCAATGGATGCCCCAACAGAAGGCAGTCCCCTCCCCTCTTCAGCGGAGGACGGGAAAGGGCTTTATCCCTACTTCACCTGTGAACTGGGTGGTGGCATGATGGTGGCCTATCATCGTCGGCCCTATATCTACCCTGAGGACAGCTACTCCATGGCACTGGTGAAGCTGGGCAGCGGCTCGAACCTGCTGGGCTACTATATGTATCACGGAGGCACCAACCCCGTAGGCCTGACCACGCTGAACGAGCACCAGCGCACGCGTGCCACCAACTACAACGACATGCCCGTGAAGAACTACGACTTCCAGGCGCCATTGGGCGAGTTCGGCCAGACCTATCCGCAATACTACATGCTGCGCCCACTGCACCTCTTCATGCAGGACTATGGCGAAGAGCTGGCACCTATGGAAGCACAGTTCCCTGGAGCCCAGAACATCAGGAAAGGTGATGACACGCAACTACGATGGGCCGTACGCTCGGCACACGCAGAGAAAGGAGGACTGGAGAAAGCCTTTATCTTCGTCAATAACTACGAGCGTCTGCAGAACCTGTCTGCCAAGAAGGACATACAGTTAGAGGCATGTGGCGTGAAGCTGCCCCGTCTCACCATCCCTGCTGGTTGCATGGCCATCTTCCCTGTCAATATCGACGGTCTGTGCTATGCTACAGCACAGCTGGTGGCTCATCGCAATGGAAAGATCTACCTCATGCAGATTCCTGGCATCTCCACCACCCTGTGCATGCAGGACGGCAAGACAATTCGCAATGCTAAACCTCAGGGCACAGAGAAGCCCGTCTATAAGAACTTCTATCTACTCACCAGGCAGGAGGCCGAGCATCTATTCCTGTCAGAAGATGAGAGAGGAAGGAGTAACGATGAGGTTGCTTATACGAAGGTGCGCGAGGCAGGTCCCCAACGGCAAATCAGCATCGGCGTGCAACGTGTAGCCGAGGAGCCCACAGATGCCGACTTCGAGCAAGCCGCCGTCTATCGCATCCAGCTACCTGCCAACTCTTCACTATTCACTCTTCACTCTTCACTCTTGAAGATCGATTATCGGGGCGATGTGGCCCGTCTATATGCCACCCTCCCCTCTGGCTTTCAGCCATCTCCCCTCGGGCAGGGGCGAAAAGAGCTCTTAGCAGACAACTTCTACTACGGTCGCCCGTTCCTCTACGGTCTGTGGCGACTGCCCGAGGGCACCACGGAGCTGGAACTGCGCATCCTGCCTTTGCAGAAAGACGCTCCCATCTACCTGCCACGTGAGGCTGACAAGACACCTGGCGAACACGTCAATAGTATCACTATCACCAACGAAGGACTATGAAACGAACAACACTGATAGTAGCTTTATCATTCCTCATTTTTCTTTTAACATTTAGCCCCGTAAGGGCGCAACGCATCATCAGCCTAGCTGGTGCCTGGGATTTTGCCATCGGCGACACCATCGTGGGGAAGAATTCTCCCCTGCGCACCAAATACCAGGATTTCGTCATGCTGCCAGGCTCGATGCTCACCAACGACAAGGGAGAACCTGTGAGCCTTCAGACACAGTGGACGGGCTCACTCTACGATTCCTCCTACTATTTCAATCCCAGCATGGAGCCCTATCGCCAGGAGGGCAACATGAAGTTCCCCTTCTTCCTCACTCCCAAGAAACATTATGTGGGAGCAGCATGGTACAGGAAGAAGGTCTATGTGCCAAAGGACTGGAAAGGCACCCGCATGACACTCTTCCTCGAACGTCCGCACATTGAAACCACCGTCTATGTGAACGGTCATAAGGTGGGACAACAAACCAGCCTCTCCACGCCCCACCTCTACGACGTGACACGCTACCTGAAGGCTGGCAAGCACAACGACATCAGCATCCGTGTCTATAACGGCATCGAGAACGTGAGCGTAGGACAGGACAGCCATTCCGTGACTGACCAGACACAGGGCAACTGGAACGGCATCACGGGTCGCATGGAGCTGCGTTCACAATGGAAGAAGCTGAACATCAAGAAAGTACGCATCATCCCAGCCAGCGACCTCCAGACCTTCAAGGTGGAGGTGCAGTTGGAGAACCACGTGCCCTACGTGCGCTTCATGCCTTTCTACGACTATTACGTAGAGGCCACCGTGGCGCCCATCATCAACGGGAAGCCAGGCAATTCCCTAAGGAGCAAAAGCATTGACGTGGCAGGCATCAACAAGGTCGTATTCTCGTTCGACTCCAACCCCGTCACGCAAGTGAATACCAAAAAGAATCCGAATTACAGCGTCATGCCCTGGGATGAGTTCCACCCCAACATCTACCAACTTACCGTTGAGGCTGGCGACGATGTCTATGAGACCACCTTCGGCCTGCGCAACATCAGCGTCGAGGGGCGCCAGCTGATGATCAACGGCCATCCACTGTTCCTGCGTGGCACGGTAGAGAACTGCTGCTTCCCCGAGACGGGCTATCCGCCTACCGACAAGGGAGAATGGCTGCGCATCATGAAGAAATGCAAGGAATATGGCCTGAACCATATCCGTTTCCACAGCTATTGTCCCCCTGATGCCGCTTTCCAGGCTGCTGACGAAGTGGGCATCTATCTGCAACCCGAAGGCCCTTCGTGGCCCAACCATGGTGTGCGCCTACGTCGCGGACAGCCCATCGACCAATATCTGTTGGAAGAGTCGAAGCGCATTGTCGATGAATACGGTCATCACCCCTCATTCATCATGATGGCTGCTGGCAATGAGCCTGCAGGCGACTGGGTCAGCTACTGCAACGACTGGGTGCGCCAAATGCACGACTACGACTCCACCCGCATCTATTGTGGTGCCAGCGTGGGGGGCGGATGGGCATGGGACGACGGCTCCGAATACCACGTCAAAGGTGGTGCCCGTGGCTTGGACTGGGATCGCCATGCCCCCAGCAGCGACGATGACTACTACTCGCAGATAGAATTCCCAAGGAACTACAAGCCCCGCCCCCCTTTGGGGGAGGATGGGAGGGGGCTTCCCAATAACACGCCTATCATCGCCCATGAGCAGGGGCAATGGTGCGCCTTCCCCGATTTCAAGGAGATTTCCCAATACACAGGTGCCTATCAGCCAGGCAACTTCGAGATTTTCCGTGACCTGCTGGCCCAGAACGGCATGGCCTCGATGGCTGAGAAATTCCTCCACGCAAGTGGCATGCTCCAAGTGCTCTGCTATAAGTTCGAGATAGAGCGCAACCTGCGCACGAAGGACTATGCCGGCTTTCAGCTGCTCAGTCTGAACGACTATAGCGGACAGGGCACAGCCCTCGTGGGCCCACTCAACGTGCACTGGCAGGAGAAAGGCTATGTCAATGCCCGCAAATGGCGCGAGTTTTGCAACGGGCTCGTCGTCATGGCACGCTTCCCCAAGTTCGTCTATACCAACGACGAGCGGCTGGTAGTGCCTGTGGAGATAATGAACGCTCTATACGGCAACCTAAGCGAATGTACCACCATTTATGAGATATGGAAAGATGACCGCATGCTCTTCGCACGCGATTCCCTCCCCCCGCATGCCATACCCATCGGAAAATCCATCAGTCTGGGCACCATCGACCTGCCCTTAGACAGCCTGAAGCGACCCACTAAGCTCACCCTCGCCATCGCTGTGGAGAATACCATCCAGAATCGCTACGACTTCTGGGTGTATCCCAAAATAAAGAATGAGGAATTAGGAATGAGTAAATGCTCATTTCTCATTCAAGATACTCTTGACAGTGCCGCCCTCGACACGCTTCGTGCAGGTGGCACCGTACTGCTGACGGCAGCTGGTCGTGTGACGCTGGGCAGCGACGTAGTGCAGCACTACCTCCCCGTGTTTTGGAACACGTCGTGGTTCAAGATGCGCCCACCCCACACTACTGGAGCCTATATCCAGAAAGACCATCCCCTCTTCAAGTACGACTTCCCCACTGACGAGTGGTCGAACCTGAACTGGTGGGAGCTGCTGAATCGTGCGCAGGTAATGAACCTCATGGAACTGCCCCTCGACTATCAGCCACCCATACAGCCCATCGACACCTGGCACATCTCACGAAAGCTGGGCATGCTCATCGAGGCCCGTGTACTCAACGGACGACTGCTGATGACTACGATGGACATCACTTCTGATTTGGAACACCGTCCTGTAGCTCGTCAGATGCGTCATGCCATCCTCGCCTACATGCAGAGCCCCGACTTCCAGCCTGCCCTCACACTCGACCCTTCCGTCATCGAGCATTTCTTCACTCGTCAGGCACCTCCCGTCGGCATGTTCACCAATGAATCGCCCGATGAACTGAAACCCAAAATAAACTGACATTCATTTGCGTATGTCAAAAGAATTGCGTATTTTTGCAGGCGGAATAGAAAAAGCATCCCCATATAGCCCACACGAACAAAGAAAGCATGAAAGAATTCGTCATCTCTGAAGCCAAAGCCGAGACTGCCGTATTGGTAGGACTGATTACGCCGCAACAGAGCGAAGCAAAGACCAATGAATACTTAGACGAGCTGGAGTTTCTGGCCGAGACAGCTGGTGCTCGCACCTTACGCCGCTTCACACAGCGTGTGGGAGGCCCCAGTCAGGTGACGTACGTGGGAAGCGGCAAGCTGCAAGAGATTAAAGCATACATCAAGAAATGCGAAGACGAGTACTGCGACTGGGTGGATAGCGGCTCGCCCCTTCCTATGGAGGGGAAGGAGGATACTCCCCAGCCTGTGGGCATGGTGATCTTCGATGACGAGCTCTCAGCCAAGCAGTTGCGTAACATAGAGAAGGAGCTGGGGGTGAAGATTCTCGATCGTACGAGCCTCATACTCGACATCTTCGCCATGCGTGCCCAGACGGCAGAGGCAAAGGCGCAGGTGGAGCTGGCGCAACATCGCTACATGCTACCTCGCCTGCAACGTCTGTGGACTCACCTGGAACGTCAGGGAGGTGGCTCAGGCGGTGGTGGCGGCAAGGGCACCGTAGGACTGCGTGGCCCTGGTGAGACGCAGTTGGAGATGGACCGTCGTATCATCCTGCATCGCATTACCTTGCTGAAGCAGCGCCTAGCAGAGATTGACCAGCAGAAGACTACCCAGCGCAAGAACCGTGGACGACTGATACGCGTGGCGCTGGTGGGCTATACGAACGTGGGCAAATCAACGTTGATGAACTTGCTGTCGAAAAGCGAGGTGTTTGCTGAGAACAAACTCTTTGCAACACTCGACACCACCGTACGCAAGGTGACAATAGAGAACCTGCCCTTCCTGCTCGCCGACACCGTGGGCTTCATCCGCAAGCTGCCCTCAGACCTGGTGGAGTCATTCAAGAGCACACTCGACGAGGTGCGCGAGGCCGACCTACTGGTGCATGTGGTAGATATCAGCCATCCCGACTTTGAGGAACAACTGAACGTGGTTGAGCAGACACTCAGCGAGCTGGGCTGCGCCGAGAAGCCGTCGATGATTGTGTTTAACAAGATTGATGCCTACCACTGGACGCCACAGGAAGAAGACGACCTGACAGAGCCCACGAAGGAGAATATTTCGTTGGACGAATTGAAGCGTACGTGGATGGCGAAGATACAGTCACCCGATTTCAAGAGCACCAGTGACTGCATTTTCATTTCTGCTAAGCAGAAAAACAATATTGATGAGCTTCGCACGTTATTATATAACAGGGTGCGCGAACTGCATGTGCAGAAGTATCCCTATAATGACTTCCTCTATCAGATTGAAGATTGAATCTAACACAACACATTATATGAGAGAATACAGACAACTGACACAGGACGAGATTCAAGTACTGGAACAGAACGTTTGCTGGGCCGAGGACTGGTCGAGAGTAAAAGTAGATAGGGACTTCCGGCCCTATAACTTCCACCGTGTGATTTTCTATGGTGATATTGAGTTGGGAAGTTTCGAGAAACAGGTGGAAGTGGCCAAAGGCTTCTTCAAGCACTCGGGCATCAACGACGCCACGCTGCGCAATGTCTCGGTGGGCAACAACTGCCTGATTGAGAAGGTCGGCAACTTCATCAACAACTATACTATTGGCGACGACTGCTATATCTCGAACATCTCTACGCTGGAAACGACAGAAGGTGCCAGCTATGGAGCCGGAAGCACTATCAGTGTGCTAAACGAGATGGGCGACGGCAACGTCATCCTGTTCCGTGAACTGAACTCGCAGTTAGCTGCCTTTATGGTGAAGCATCATGAGGATAAGGCTTTGATCAACCGCCTGCGACAGCTCATCGACGACGAGGTGCGCATCTCTACGCCTGAACGGGGCGTCATCGGCAACCGCGTGAAAATCATCAATACGAAAGACATCACGAACACCGTCATCAAGGGTGACTGCGAAATTAGCGGTGCTGCACGACTGAACGAGTGTACCATCCTGAGCAGCGAGGACGCCTCAGTGTTCATCGGCACGGGCGTCATCTGTGAGAACAGCATCATCTGCGACGGCTGCTCTATCAACAACAGCGTGAAGATGCAGGACTGCTTTGTGGGCGAAGCCTGCCAGATTACCAACGGCTTCACGGCTGAAGCCAGTCTCTTCTTCGCTAATTCCTACATGGCCAACGGTGAGGCCTGCGCTGCCTTCTGCGGCCCGTTCTCAGCCAGCCATCACAAGTCGAGCTTGCTTATTGGCGGACAGTTCTCGTTCTACAATGCCGGCTCGAACACCAATTTCTCGAACCATGCCTACAAGATGGGGCCCCTGCACTATGGCACACTGGAGCGTGGCACAAAGACGGCTTCCGGCTCGTATGTGCTGATGCCTGCCACCATCGGTGCCTTCAGCGTATGCTTCGGCAAACTGATGCACCACCCCGATACGCGCTGCCTGCCGTTCTCCTACCTCATTGCATACGGAGAAACAATGTACCTGTCGCCTGGGCGCAACATCACTACCGTGGGACTCTATCGTGATATCAAGAAATGGCCCAAGCGCGACAAGCGATCGAAGCAGTCGAAGAAGAGCATCATCAATTTCGACTGGCTCAGCCCCTACACCGTAGGTGAGATTTTACAGGGAATCAAGATTCTGGAGAGCCTGCGTGCTGCCAGTGGCGATAATGTCACTACCTACAACTTCCACGAATACGTCATCAATGCCTCGTCGCTGCGTAAGGGTCTGAAATATTACGACATCGCCCTGCGCATCTATATGGGTGCCGTGCTGAAGCGTGCCACAAAAGAAGGTTTCTTCGGTATGCCGAAGTCGGAAACTGGCAAAGGTCCGTGGACTGACCTCTCTGGACTGCTCACGCCTGAGAGCGAGGAGCAGCGACTGGTGAATGACATCAAGGACGGTAGCATAGAGAACATCACCCAGGTGCTCGATCGCTTCGACGATATCAACAGCCACTACAGCGACTATCGCTGGGCTTGGAGCTATCAGCTCATTCTCGACTACTATCATCTGACAGAACTCGATGATACTGCCTGCGAGCGCATCCGCGAGGACTATGTACGTGCCCGTCGTGCCTGGATTGCTGAAATACGCAAGGATGCCGAAAAGGAATTCCAAATGGGCGACGTGGAACAAAATGTCTTTGATGACTTTTTAGAGAAGCTCGACCACGAAATTGACTACGAAAAATGATCTGAAGATTTTTAGGATATATCTAACTAATTTAATAAAAGATGAAAAAACTATTGCTACTGCTGGTGCCACTGCTCATGCTGGGCGCCTGCTCGAAAAAGTATGAAGAGGTAAAGGGCGACATGTCGCAGACCCGTATCTACACCCTGAAGAACGGTCTGAAGGTTTACCTCAGTGTGAACAAGGAAGAGCCACGCATCCAGACGTACATCGCCGTGCGCACAGGCTCGAAGAACGACCCTGCCGAGACGACAGGTCTGGCCCACTACCTGGAGCACCTAATGTTCAAGGGAACGGACAAGTTTGGTGTCACTGACGCCAAGGCCGAGGCTCCCCTACTCGATGACATTGAGCAGCGCTATGAGAAGTATCGTCTGATGACCGATCCCGAGGAGCGCCGCGTAGCCTATCACGAGATTGATTCTGTGAGCCAGCTGGCAGCCCAGTATTTCATCCCTAACGAGTACGACAAACTGATGTCGGCCATCGGTGCCGAGGGTACCAATGCCTATACGTCGGATGATGTGACCTGCTACGTGGAGAACATCCCCTCGAACGAAATCGACAACTGGGCACGCATCCAGGCCGACCGCTTCCAAAACATGGTTATCCGTGGTTTCCACACCGAGCTCGAGGCCGTCTATGAGGAGTACAACATCCACCTGTCGAGCGATGTCGATAAAGTGTTGCATGCCTTGTCGGCCAAGCTGTTCCCCACTCATCCCTATGGCACGCAGACCACTATCGGCACGCAGGAGCACCTGAAGAACCCGTCTATCAGCAACATCAAGGCCTACTTCAAGAAGTGGTACGTGCCCAACAACGTGGCCATCTGTATGTCGGGTGACTTCGACCCTGAGGAGGTGATGGCTATCATCGAGAAATACTTCGGTCAGTGGAAGCCGGGCAACGACGTGGCCCAGCCCACCTTCCCCGAACAGCCTGTGCTGACGGCACCTGCCGACACTACCGTGGTAGGTCAGGAGCAGGAGATGCTGTGGATGGCCTGGCGCTTCGATGGTGCCTCGTCGCTGCAGCTTGACACCCTTGAGGTCATCGACCACATGCTCAATAACGGCACAGCAGGTCTCATCGACCTCGACATCAACCAGCAGATGAAGATGCTGCAGGCTGGTGGTGGCACCTACGATCTGAGAGACTATTCGATGTTCCTGTTGCTGGGCATTCCCAGTGAGGGACAGACCCTCGACGAAGTACGCCTGCTATTGCTCGAGGAAATCGACAAGTTGAAGAAAGGTGACTTCAGCGATGACCTGCTGCCCTCAGTCATCAATAACCTGAAGCTGCAGTACTACAACTCGTTAGAGAGCAACCAGGCTCGCGCCAGCATGTTTGTGGATGCCTTCATCAACGAGAAACCCTGGGAACAGGAGGTGAAAACACTCGACCGTATTTCAGGCATCACGAAGGAGCAGATTGTCAACTTTGCCAACCGCTATTTCACCGATGGCTATGCCTGCGTGAAGAAGGAGAAGGGCGTTGATGAGAACCAGAAGAAGATTGACAAGCCCCAGATTACCGCTATCCCCAGCAATCGCGACCTGGTTAGCGACTTCGTCAAAGAAATTCAGGACACTAAGCCCACACCCATACAGCCCGTCTTTGTAGATTTCAAGAAAGATCTCACCTTCGGTAATCTCGCTGGAAGCGAGAGCCTGCCCTATGTCTATGTGCAGAATAAGGAGAACGGACGCTTCACCCTTGAGTTCCGCTACGACTTCGGCGAGGAGAGCGACGTGCGCTACAACTATGCCGCCGACTATCTGGACTACTTAGGTACCGACAAACTGACACCCGAACAGCTGAAGCAGCAGTTCTACAAGCTGGCTTGCAACTACAACATCAGTGTGGGTGCACGCCACATCGTCGTCAGCCTCAACGGACTGGGCGAGAGCATGCCTGAAGCCCTCGGACTGCTCCAAGACCTGATGCAGAATGCCAAAGCCGACAGTGCCGCTTATGAGAAATATATCGCCCAGGAAGAGAAGAGCCGTGCCGACAACAAGCTCAGCCAGCAAGTCAACTTCCAGTACCTCGTCAGCTATGGCATCTACGGTCCTTACAACCCCTATCGCAACATTCTCACGGCCCAACAGCTCAGAGACACCAATCCTCAGGAGCTGCTCGACCTACTGAAGAACCTCTCGCAGTACAAGAGCACCGTCCTCTACTACGGCCCGCTCGCTGCCGACGAAATGGCCAAGGTCATCACAGAGAAGTGCCCTGCACCCTCTACCTACCTCTCGCCCCTTACCCCCAAGAAGTACGAAATGCAACCTACACCTGAGAACGAGATTCTTATTGCCCCCTACGATGCCAAGAACATCTACATGCGCATGTATCACAACGAGCAGCGCCCGTGGAATGCCGAGGAGGCACCCGTGCAGGCACTCTTCAACGAGTACTACGGTGGTGGTATGAACACCGTAGTGTTCCAGGAACTGCGTGAGACTCGAGGACTGGCCTACAACGCCTACGCCATGTACGTTGACCCCCAGTATCAGGACGAGCCTGAATACTTCTTCACCCACATCATCACCCAGAACGACAAGATGATGGACTGCGTGCGTCAGTTCCATGCCATCCTCGACACCATTCCTCAGAGCAAGTCGGCCTTCAAGGTGGCTCGCAAGGCCCTGCGCAAGCGTCTGCAGAGCCAGCGCACCACGAAGTTCGGTCTCATCAACGCCTGGCTCACGGCCCATGATCGCGGCATCGACTACGATATCAATGAAGTTATCTACAATGCCCTGCCCAACCTGAAGCTCGAGGACATCGTCAAGTTTGAACAGGAGCAGATGGCCCACAAGCCCTACCGCTATGTCATCCTCGGCGACGAGAAAGAGCTTGATATGGCCTCTCTCCAGCAGATAGGCAACATCCGACGACTCACCACAGAGGAGATCTTCGGATATTAAAACCCCAAGTAAATTACTTGATACCTCTCAGAAATAAAATGCCGAAAGTTTTTGCGCTTTCGGCTTTTTTATGTACTTTTGCAAACGAAAACTATAAACAAAATATATTATGGCAAAAGAACCCGCATTCAAGTACGCCCCGATGTTCCAGCTGGGCGAGGACAAGACAGAGTATAGGCTTTTGACGAAGGAGGGCGTGAGCACCGCCGAGTTCGAAGGCAAGAAAATCATCAAGGTGTCGAAAGAGGCACTGACGCTGCTGGCTCAGCAGGCTTTCCACGACGTGGAGTTCATGCTGCGCCGTGAGCATAACCTGCAGGTAGCTCAGATCCTGAGCGACCCTGAGGCTTCGGACAACGACAAGTACGTGGCCTTGCAGTTCCTGCGCAATGCTGAGGTGGCTGCACGTGGCATCCTGCCTTTCTGCCAGGACACGGGTACGGCCATCATCCACGGCGAGAAGGGTCAGCAGGTGTGGACGGGCTTCGAAGACGAAGAAGCCCTGTCACTGGGTGTCTATAACACGTTCACACAGGACAACCTGCGCTACTCGCAGAACGCTCCGCTGACGATGTACGACGAGGTGAACACGCGCTGCAACCTGCCTGCACAAATCGACATCGAGGCCACTGAGGGCGCCGAATATCGATTCGTATTCGTGGCAAAGGGCGGTGGCTCAGCCAACAAGACCTACTTCTACCCCATGACAAAGGCTACTATCCAGAACGAGGGCACGCTGATTCCGTTCCTCGTGGAGAAGATGAAGAGCCTGGGCACGGCAGCCTGTCCGCCCTATCACATCGCCTTCGTCATCGGTGGCACATCGGCAGAAAAGAACCTGCTCACGGTGAAACTGGCCTCTATCAAATACTATGACTCGCTGCCTACTACAGGCGACGAGACAGGCCGTGCCTTCCGCGACATCGACTTGGAGAACAAGCTCTTGGAAGAGGCCCACAAGATTGGTCTCGGTGCCCAGTTCGGTGGCAAGTACCTGGCTCACGACATCCGCGTCGTCCGCCTGCCTCGCCATGGTGCCTCATGTCCCATCGGCATGGGCGTAAGTTGCTCGGCCGATCGCAACATCAAGGCGAAAATCAACGCGCAGGGTGTATGGTTAGAGAAAATGGACTCGAACCCTTCTGAGCTTATTCCTGCCGAATATGCCAAGGCTGGCGAGGGCGCCAACACCATCACCATCGACCTGAACGAAGGCATTGATGCTGTCCGCAAGGAACTGTCGAAGTATCCTGTCTCTACCCGTGTGAACCTGAAAGGCACTATCATCGTAGCTCGTGATATCGCTCACGCCAAGCTGAAGGCTCGCATCGATGCCGGCGAGGAGATGCCTGAATACTTCAAGAAATATCCTGTGCTTTATGCCGGTCCTGCCAAAACACCAGAGGGCTACCCATGCGGCTCGATGGGCCCGACGACTGCTAACCGCATGGATCCCTACGTGGATGAATTCCAAAGCCTGGGTGCCTCGCTGGTGATGATTGCCAAGGGCAACCGCAGCCAGGTGGTGACTGATGCCTGCCAGAAGCATGGCGGCTTCTATCTGGGCTCGATAGGCGGCGTGGCTGCAGTGTTGTCGCAGTCGAGCATCAAGTCGATAGAGTGCGTGGAATATCCCGAGTTGGGTATGGAGGCTATCTGGAAAATCGACGTCGAGGATTTCCCAGCCTTCATTCTTGTTGATGACAAGGGTAATGACTTTTTTAAGACTCTGAAACCGTGGTGTCCCACATGCAGAAAGTAAAGACACTCATACTTACACTATTATTTCTCCTGCCTCTGAGCCTTTTCGCTCAGGGCAGGAGATTTGTCCACTATAACTGCATGGAAAGGATGGGCGAACAGGTCGCCAAGGTGCCTGCCAGCCCCAGGAAGTCGTTGCCCGACCTATATAACGAATGGGACTCCACGCGTGTCTATAATGTGCCTGTGCTTCTAATGGAGTTCTCGGACAAGAGCTTCTCAATGGACGACCCGCTGGACCACTACCAGCGCATCTTTAACGAGGAGGGCTACAACCTGGGCGTAGGTCCTGGCTGCGTGGCCGATTATTTCCGGGAGCAGTCAAACGGATTGTTCCGTCCCCACTTCGATATCTTCGGCCCAGTGAAAATTGACAAGGGCAGTAAGGAATGCGGCAAATATGGTGGTGACTCTATGAGCGATGCCATCATGCAGCTGGCCGACTCCATTAACCTGGACTTCAGCCTCTACGACTGGAACGAGAGTGGCATAGCCAATTCCTTCATCGTAATCTATGCCGGCTACGGGGGTAATGAAGATACAGCAGTGGCCAAAAACAGCATCTGGCCAAACACTGGCTACACGACGGGAACCTGTCGGGAACATGTACTCCAGTTGTCGGCCAGCAATGAGATGTGGGCATCGAACAACCTTGCAGGAATAGGCACCATCTGCCATGAATTCTGCCATACGTTGGGACTGCCCGACGTGTACCCCACCAGCGGCAGCGAATTCTCGGTCTGGGACGAATGGGAATTGATGGACGGCGGCAATTACATCAACAACGGCTGGTGTCCGCCCACCATGACTGCCCATATGAAAATAATGCTGGGATGGCTACAGCCGGAGGTACTCGATGCTCCTGCCACTATTACTGACCTCAAGCCTGTGGCAGAGGGCGGAAAGGTCTATAAAATCCCCACGGAAGATGAAAATGAATACTACCTTTTGGAGAACAGACAGTGGAAAGGATGGGACCTGCGTATCCCAGGTCACGGTTTGCTCATCAGTCATGTGGATTACAGCCCGACGGAATGGAGATACAACAGCGTGAACACGCGACCCAACCACCATCGCTACGACCTGGTACATGCCGACAACATGGACTATACCACCTGGGAGGACCTGGTGGGCAAGGGCGCTCACTTGGGAGGCCATAGCAGGCTGCTGAGCGGCTCGGCCTATCCTTACGTCACGGATAGTATCACGAACAACGCCCTGACCGATACCTCGGAGCCCGCTGCCATCACCTACAGTGGAACGGGGCTACTCTCGAAGCCCATCACGGGAATTCGCGAGACCGAAGGAGCCATCACCTTTCAGTTTATGGGTGGTGTCATCCCTGATGGCATCGTTGAACTGAAACACGAGGAGGACAAAAGCAATGCCAGCTACGACCTGACAGGACGGCGCGTGGGCAGGGGCTATCGCGGCCTGGTTATCAGAAACCACAAAAAAATCGTAATACATTAACCAAACACAATGAAAGTATGAGAGTTATCATTGAACCGAACTATGATTTGATGTCACAATGGGCAGCAAATCATGTCATCGAGCGTATTAACGCTGCCAAGCCAACTGCCGAAAAGCCCTTCGTGCTGGGATTGCCCACTGGCTCCAGCCCCATCGGCATGTACCGCTGTCTGGTGAAGGCCTACCAAGAGGGCAAGGTCAGTTTCAAGAACGTACTCACCTTTAACATGGACGAATATGTAGGACTGCCCGAGAGCCATCCCGAGAGCTATCATTCGTTCATGTTCACCAACCTGTTCAACCACATCGACTGCCCGAAGGAGAACATCCATATCCTCAACGGCAATGCTCCCGACCTGGCTGCCGAGTGCGCCCACTACGAGCAGATGATTGAGGAGGCAGGCGGCATCGACCTGTTCCTGGGTGGCATCGGCCCCGACGGCCACATCGCCTTCAACGAGCCGGGCAGCAGCCTCAGTAGCCGCACCCGTCAGAAGACACTGACCACCGACACCATTATTGCCAACAGCCGCTTCTTCGAGGGCGACATCAACAAGGTGCCCAAGACGGCGCTGACCGTTGGCGTAGGCACCGTGATGGCTGCCAAGGAAGTGATGATTCTGGTGAACGGACATGCCAAGTGTCGTGCCCTGCAGGCTGCCATCGAAGGAAGCGTGAACCACATGTGGACCATCTCTGCCCTGCAGATGCACCAGCACGGTATCATCGTAGCTGACGATGCTGCCTGCGACGAGCTGAAAGTTGGCACCTACCGCTACTTCAAGGACATCGAGCGCTACAACCTGCTGTAATACAATAGAGAATAAGAAAATGAGGAATGAGAAGTGCCATCCACTCGGCGCATTTCCCATTCCTCATTTCTCGTTTCCCATTCCTCATTTCTTCAAGTACCAGTCACGCAGCACGTAGAAGGCCTTCTTCTTCTCACCATTGTCTGAGAAAAGGCCCTTACGGTTGTAGTAGTCCTGAATGCCGTCGAGCACACGGCGAGGCGAACGGAAATCCTTTAGAATCCAAGGCGTAGTGCCACAGAGACCGTCAATCTTGTCAAGCATAGCCGTATTCTCGATATAGAGATTCTCCTGGAACTCCTCCGTCCAACGTTGGTTCTTTGCGCCGTGGTAGCCATACTTCGCGCCACCTCCAAACTCACTCACGATGACAGGTTTGTCGTAGGGGATCTCCCACTCCATCTTCGGAGCATCGTTCACGTCGCGATACCAGCCGATGTACTGGTTGAAGCTCACCACATCCACATACTCATGCATGTTGTCGTGCAGGCGGTTCTTATAGTTCGAGGCACCCGTCACCTCCATTGCCATAGAGATCAGTCGGCTCTGGTCGAGCGAGCGGGCATGCTGTGCCAGACGTCCCAAGAACTGGTCGCGCTGGGCAGAATGAGGCGTCTCGTTGGCAATAGACCATATAATAACGTTCGCACGGTTCTGGTCGCGTCGGATCATGTCCGTCAGCTGGCGCTCAGCATTGGCATAAGTATCGGGATTCGTCCAGGCTATCGTCCAGTAGCAGGGAATCTCGCTCCATACCAAGATACCCATACGCTCAGCCTCGCGCACGGCATATTCATTGTGCGGATAGTGGGCCAGACGCACGAAGTTACACCCCAGTTCCTTTGCCCAACTGAGCAGCTCGTGGGCATCGGCAGTAGAATTGGCACGTCCACCTCCATGCGCTTTCTCCTCGTGGATGCTGATGCCCTTCAGGAAGATAGGCTCGCCATTGAGCAGTATCTGCTTGCCACGCGCCTCGATGGTGCGGAAGCCGATAGAGTCGGCCACGAAATCGCCAGACATGGAGCCAAGAGCATCCATCGACAGCTCCACACGGTAGCGCTTGGGATTCTCAGGACTCCACAGCTGCAGTTTCTTGGCAGGCACCCTGATCAGGCCTACGTCACGGCCTTCGGCATCGGTCATAAGGGGTAAAGAGACTTTCAGTTCAGGGATATTCAACGTCAGGAAATGTCCGCCCATGGGTTTGTTGAGTTGAACCGTGACGTGAATCTCGCGTTGCTTGGCACCCGCTTCCGCCTTCTGGAGTTTCAGGGAGAAATTCTCGATATAGACATCTGGTACTTTCACCAGCATCACGTCGCGAGTAATGCCACCATAGTTCCACCAGTCGAAAATCTGCGTGGGCACAGCCTCGGCCTTGCGCTTGTTATCCACCTTCACAATGACTACGTTCTCGCCGTTCTTCAGCTGGTCGGTAATGTCGAAATTGAAAGGCGTGAAGCCACCTATGTGGTGCCCCACCTCGTGCGTGTTCACCCACACGCGGCAGTCGTAGTTCACGGCTCCGAAGTAGAGCAGCGTCCTATAGCCCTCCGTGGGCGCCTGAGCCTGGAAGCTGGTCTTGAACCACACCGTTCCCTCGTAGAAGAACAGGCGCTCGTCCTGCGTATTCCAGTCGCCGGGAATCTTCATCTTTGCAGCCTTGTCGAAGTCATACTCGATGAGGTCTTCAGGCCGTTGCGGCTTGGCATTCTGGAAGAAGCCCCAGCGCGTGGGGTTCATACGATAGTCGTAGTAACCCTCCTCCTGCACATCCACGATGTAGTTCCACTCACCATTCAGCGACATTGTCTCGTGGGACATCACATTGCCCAGCAGTGGCACCTCCTTTGCCTGAATGGTAAGAGCAAAGGCAGCCGCACAGAGTAAAGAAATCAGTCTGGTTTTCATAATCAAGAAGAATTTGGTGACAAAGTTAGTGAAAATCGAGTGAAATACAAAGAAAAACAACATTTTTCTTTTATTTCCGAGATGCACTTCATTCAAATATCACCAGTTCTCTTGGCAGGGCAATGACCTTCAGCCGCTCATACCAGATGCGCTGACTCCCTTTAATACGCTTCTTGGCATGTCCGCTGATGATGTAGTAGCTGGCGGTATATTCGTCCATCATGGCAGAAAACACGTTCTTAATACGCGAGCACTTTTCATTGATGGCATTGTCAAGCGGATTCACCAAGTGGTTCACGCCCTCCATGATTTTCTCCTTGTCCAGCAACCGTGCCGTCTTCATGTAGTAGTCGGCCAGCTCGTCCCTGTAGTCAGCCAGCCGTTTGAACTCGATACCCTCAGGATGGGCGAGGAAGAGCAGATAGACAGCCTTGTGCACAGGCTGCAGTTCCACCTCGCACTGTCCCACGAAGAAACGCCAGTCACGGGTGATGCGCAGAGGCTGCAATTTTCCTTTGGCTGCCTCCAGCCGCAACTCCTCTAATAGTGACACGCCGAGAGCATGCAGCAGCAGGTCAGTTCGACCAGCCACCTGCAACTGCTCTGAAAGCCGCTTTACCTCCAGTGCCATTTCCTCGGGTGTCAGGTTCCGATAAAGCATTCACTACTCCTCCGCATTCATGATGTCACCCAGCTTCTTGTTCAGCCAACTCTTCCAACGACCTAACGTCGTCGTTGGCAATGGCTGTTCCACAACTGGGGCTTTCTCTTCCTCCTCCACTGGATCAGGCACTACAACGGCTGGTTCCGGTTGTGGAGCCTCCTCCACCTCAAACACAGGTTCTGGAGCCGGCTCCTCTTTAGCTGGCTTTACCAAAGGTTGATACAGCCGACCAATCAGTTTCTCATAGTGGTCGTCCTCGTAGTCATCATCCTTGTCAGTACGCAGCTCGTCGCCCATATCGGCAGCCAGGATAATGACCTTGGCATCTTCACCCAGCGAGTCGTCGGTCGAAGTGCCCCAGATGACGTCAATGTCAGGATCCAGCTGGTCGAAGAATTCAGAAATCTCCTCCATCTCCAACACGCGGATAGGATTCTGCTCACTGGCATAGATATTAAACAGGATGCGCTTGGCACGATTGATGTCGCTTCCATGAAGCAGAGGTGAATCGAGGGCATCAAGAATGGCACGCTCCACACGTTGTTCGCCACTGGCCCTTCCAATGGCCATGATGGCGCCACCACCGTCGCGCATCGTCGTTTCAACATCACGGAAGTCCAAGTTGATATTACCCTCAGAACTGATGGTGATGAGTTCCGATATACCCTTCACGGCATTCTTCAGCACATTGTCAGCCTCAGCCAGAGCATCCTTCAGCGACATACGGGTGTCGCTATATACGTCACATAACCGCTCGTTGTTCACAATCAGCATAGCATCCACATTCTTGCGCAGCTCATCCACTCCCTTCAGCGCCTTGATAATCTTACGCCGATGCTCAAAATAGAACGGTATCGTCACCACACCAATGGTCAGCAGACCTTTGTCCTTAGCCACCTTTGCCACCACAGGTGCAGCTCCAGTACCAGTACCACCACCCATGGTTGCCGTCACGAACACCATCTTCGTCTGGTCATCCAGCAATCGCTCGATGCTGTCGATGCTGCTCTCAGCCTCCGCCCGTCCAATCTCAGGACGTCCGCCAGCGCCAAGTCCAGCGCCAAGCTGTAGCTTCACAGGCACGGGTGAGTTCTTCAGCGAAGCACTATCCGTGTTCGTCACAGCAAATGCCACGCCCTGAATACCTTCGTTATACATGCGGCTCACAGCATTGCATCCGCCACCACCAACGCCAATCACCTTGATGATGTTCTGCATCTGATCCTCAATGGGAACAATAAAATCTTGTAGTATCTCGTCCATCTCTGAATTTTTCTGCAAAAATACAAAATATTTCCCACAAAAAGAAATATTCACAAGGCTTGCGGCGATATTTTTTTTACCACAATTTCAAATCAGGGTCCTTGCTGACGAATTCCAGAATTTCCTCTTTCGTAACGTCAATGGGCTCTTCTGACTTACTGATGCCCATCACCCGGTAGCCCGAAACCGTCTCCGAAGCTATATCCACATCGCTATATACCCATGCATTGAACAACTGCGTGGGATGATCGATGAACGTAATATGGATATACATACCTCCGCCTATACACGGTTCCGACAAGAAAATCACGAACTTCCCCTTCACGATGTCCCTATACGGTTCAAGTTCCTCGTCCTCAATTCGTCTGCTGTTGAAATCATCCAGATAGCTGCGTAGAGTCCGTACATACTCATTGTCCAGCCAGTCCTTCCGCTCAAAGCCTTCAAAGCGAATATCATTGAGGCTCTTCCCATCGACCGTTGCAGCATCTACATCCACGTCACCAGTGTCCGTGGCGACCTGCACCTCCTCCACAGACTGCTGTTCCACCTTTCCTGCCTGCTTACATGCCGACAAGAATACAATCATTGCCGAGCTAACGGCAACTGTTACAAAAACCTTTTTCATAATGTTACTTGTTTATAGTCGTTCTTCTTTGACCCAGCTCTTCTCAGTCCCTGCCATTACAGAAATATCACCAAGCGCCACATCTGATTTCCCCTGTCCTCTTTCCCCTGGTTATAGTGATGCTGAACATGCCATCGTCCTCCTCTCTTTCACCTGGAGGAGCCGGGTGTCCATTCCCCCACCTCACTGAGAACGAATACCTTTTACCATCTCTCCGCCACTCGCTATTGCCTGCTGCAATCATCTTGTCAATCTCCATGAACAGCTCATCCGAGGGAACAGATTTGAATTCCAAGTCAATCTGGTCTTCGTAATCGCCATTGAAGCCTCTCTCCCCTTTGATAGTATTAGTAATCTCGTATTCAGGAACCCTTATCCCCGTTATCCTTTCAATCCTTGCAGGTGACCACTCCTGTCCTGACCATATCATGCCACACAACAAGCAGACAAGTATGATTCCCAACGCGACCAGCAGCCACATTCTTACAATCTTTCTTGTCATCCTTATATTGTTCCTGTTTAATAATTTATCTATAATACAAGTTTAAGAAGGAGGTCTATTGTCATCAAATCCTGGTTCTTTCTTCTCTTCTTCTGATGCTTTCGATTGTGTCACCACGACCACTTGTGCTGGTGCGTTGCCAGCTTTAATTATTAGTTCGCAGCTTCTTTCTGTTGTTCTTGGATTCTTCTCTGCTGTCACAATAATCCGACCATCAGCCACACCCTGTGAGGGAGTAACGGTTACCCAACTGGCAGGAGATGAAACAATCCAGTGGCAGTTAGCTTTGATCGCCAGCTCCATTCCCTGCCCGTCTTCTTGCAGTTGCAAGCTACGTGATGTACTGATTAGGTCTTTGCAAACGAACAACTCTTCCCCTGTATCATCATTGGTACATGCTATCACGCCAACTACCAGCAACCAGAATAATATATATTTCTTCATATCATTTCCGTTTAAAAGTAAAACATTAATCCTGCATTCAGGCTCATTCCTTCATTCCATTTGTTGATATCATCGTCATACCAGCAGAGGGTATTACATACATTATCATTTTTGATGGATACCAGATATTCAGGTGTAACGTGTAGCTTCAGATGTTTTGTAGGGCTCCATGTTAACCTGAGTGCTCCCAGTGCCGATATCGACTGCGCATTCTTATAGCTTCCATCATTGATAAGATTCTCTGCATTCTGCCCCATATAGAGATGATAGGAGCCACCTACTTGAGGGGTTATGGAAACTGCTTTCTTGATGATATTCACTTCATAGCCATATCTTAGCTGTATTTTAATGGGGGTATAGTGATAACCAGCTTTTAGTGTTCCTTCAGTACCATATAAATACAGGTCGTCCGTCGCCTTCAGCCCATAGGTAGCTCCTGCTTCAATATTATGATGTCCCAGACTGAGACCTAGTGCTACTGTTGGTCCCATCATTGGCGTTACGCTATAGCCTGCCCCAATATAAAAAGGATGAGAACGAGAGGATATAGCTTCTTTTCCTGCCCTTCTCGAACCCTCAATCATATCAATAGTGGCCGCATAGACATGTTTCGACTCAATCCGCATGGGAATCTTATAATTGACGAGGGGATAAACTCCTTCATGTCTTACCGTGATAAGCCTTGTATCTTTGGGCACCCATATCCTAATTTCTCCTATCAGGGTATCTGTTTTCAGTTTACCCAAATTCGGCTCAATGACATAGTTCATGTCATCAGAAAAGAAACGTATCACGGCACATGGCATTCCGTTCCGATCCAGGACATCTTTTGTGATAACACTATTACTGATTTCAAATTTAATAATCTGAATCCTCTTGCCATTCTGGGCCCATGTGGCCGTTCCCACAAGCAGCACAACTATCAGTCCAATCAATCCATTCCTGTTCATATCCGTACTATTTCACCAGTATTTTCTTTCCGTTGATAATATATACACCTGAAGACAGATGGCGCAGCACCTCTTTCATGGTCTGCTCCTTTGTATCCATTATCAGCAGTCCTTTCAAGTCATAGACAATAATCCTGTCTTCTCTGTCACTCAGCAGTTCGTAAATGCCATTGGTTATATTGTCATCGTCAATGGCTACATAACGGGCACCCGATGTCGTTTTAATATAAGCCTCGAAAGGATGCACCTGTCGCAGGTTCAGGATGAAGCGACTACCCTCTACGGCTCCTCCTGTATCTTCCTCGTAGTCATTCACAACATTCAGCGCATAGTTGCCTGCATCCTTTGCATCACTGGCAAACGAAGCCACAAATTGCTTGTTACCCACCGACAGGGGTACGGCTTCTGCTGTTCGTTTCACCACTACGTTCTCTGCCCAGAAGGTTACCTTACCACTAACCAAATACTCTGGTTTATAATTAGGATGATTCGGCATGCTGACAATATAGGGCAGGTTTGCCTTGATGACACTGGCATCTGTCCAGCCATTGCCCCACAGCGTTTTCAGCCAGAAAGGTTTGCGGGTGTCGCCACTCTTCCACAGCGAGAAAGGCACCATGTCGCCTTTTGTCTCATGTGTCACGTATTGCACCTCGAAGGGTAATGCCAGCGATTCCCATCCACGTGCCTCACCCATGCCTGTGGTCATTCTGAAGCGATGGGTATAGCTGATGCGCTGGGCAATGAACTCTCTGGGGCAGTAGAAGTCATTGCCGTTGGCGGCTTCCGTCAATATGATATTACTGGCAACACCATTCACTACCACATTCTTGATTGATGACGAAGCATAACTGGCAGATGTCACATAAAGCAACAGATTTGGATTATTTACCTGTGGCGTGAACACAGCTTCAGGATTCCAAATGACAGCTGCCAACTTCTTGTCGTCACTCAGTGCGCCATCTTCAACACCTGTCACTTTCCATTCCGTTCCTTCATAAGTGAACTTTGCCGGCACCTCTATTACTTTTCCATAGTTGCCTTTTACCATTTTCACCGTTCTTTCTGCAAATGACGTAATAGTGTAGTTCACATCCTGGTAAGAGATAGCCGTCGGTCTGGCTTCAAACTCCACCTCCACCATTGTATTACTCCGAATGTTACTCACAGTATATTGATTATTGGAGATAGCAGAGGTAGCAATATTCCCGTCTTTCTTCAAAGATCTAATTCTGTAACCCTCATCTGCTGAGAAGATGATGGTGGCCGATATCCCCTCATTCACTGTGAAAACACTTGTAGTATTACGAATGTTCGTATTGTTGTATGAGGCAGAACCATTTCCCATCGCCTTGATAGATAGTGTATAGGTTGTGACTACTGGTATCTCTTCGAACTCCACTTCTATAGTCGTATTACTTTGAATGTTGCTAACCGTATATTGACTGTTT
>CAJOFE010000042.1:0-11466 GCA_905233825.1 uncultured Prevotella sp.
TATGCAATCTTCTCCTTGTATTGCTTGGCAAACCCATACGGATTCAAAGCGCGAAGGAAAATATTGTTGTAGCCCATCCGCACATACTCATCGATGATTTCCTTGAAGTGGCCGAGGCTATATTTCGATGTTGTCATCAGCGCCGATACGCTATCCTGTCCGCATATCTCACGAATCATCTTGATGTTCTCCTCAAACTTCTCATGGGTATGCGTCGTGTCCTGTAGCGGGCGGTTCGTGTTGTGCAGTTCCTTTGGACCGTCAAGCGAGGTCGAAATGTCGCACTTGTGCTTCTTCAAATACTTCACCATGTCAGGAGTAAGTAACGTGACATTGGTGCATATCACAAAGCCGAGGTCTTTCTTCTTGAAAAGGTTTTGCCACTCCGCTTCCTCAATGATGTATTTCACCATCTCAAAGTATGTCGAAGGGTCGCCACCTTGGAACTCGATTTTGATACAGGGTGAAGGCGACTGAAAGATAGTCTTCACGACATTCTTTGCCGTCTTCTTTGTCATGTCAGCCTCATGGTCGTCCATGTTCTTTCGCGCCACTTGACAATAAATGCAACTGGAATTGCAGCGCAAGGTCGGCACCACCATGTGCAGGCTGGTGAAATCTTTCAATATGCTCTTTTTCGTCCTGAACTTAGTCGCCAGCATATTCACCACGTCCTCCACATTGTCTGTTGTGGCAATTTGCTTCGATGCAATGTCTTGGAACACCGTTGATTTCACATCCAGTTCCTTGTTGATAAACTTCTCGAAATCCTCATTGCTAAGGAAGATGTACTCGCCAACGTCATTCGTTAGCAAGTACTCCGACTCATTGAAGCGGGCAAAGCGGAAAGGGAGTATTTTATAGTTTTCGCTCATAGTCATTTGTTCCTATTAGAATAATCTACCATCCATTTTTCTTTCTTCACTGCATTATAATGGTGCCCATCTCCTATACGGTAGTAATCTGATACAGTACTTGAAAGCGGAATGATGTATTCCTGCACGCTAAATGAAGAATACTGCCCTCTATTCCATTTGCGGAAACTAATATATAGACATTTCTCATTCGGAGCTGGCTTATATCTTACGACGGAGGATTCGCCTCTTTCTTGGGTTGTGATTCCATTATTCTTGGAAATATATAGCCCCATAATATCAATGTCCTTATCAGCACAATTATGCATCAATGCTAACGAGTGGATAATAGACTTTCTATCTTCTTGATTTACATTACGAGCAGAATCCTTCTTTACTGTTATAGTCATTGAATAATGAGAACAGTGCGAGGCATGTGAAGCGTGAGACCCATGATTATATATTCCATCAGAGGGTGATAATATCAACGGATTAGAATTCGTTTCCTCAGGACTGCGATTAGCGATAGATTGGAGCGCAGCCAGAACTGATGCAACAAGTAAAAAAATCTTCTTCATTTGTTCACTGGTTTAAAAGCTTCCTCGACAATTAAATCACGAATATGGCCAAACTGCCGATTCGTATTAAAGCGAACCTGTTGGTCAATGAGTTCGTTGCAAAACTGCTTGACCACAAATTCCGAAACATCATTACCATCCTTCGTTTCAAATACAACTATAACATTATTGCCAGATGTTTGCTGATGGACAAAGAATCGGTCAGTAAACTTATAGCAAGCAGCAACAAGAGATTCTTTGGCATAAAGAGCCATATCAACGACAACTTGAAATCTATTCTTTTCAAGTTCAGTCACAGGAAACTTCAATTCGGTCATATCCTTATATCTCCGCGCCCCTTGCAGCACCATCAAGGAACCTTTCTATCATTCAACGTATTGTGAGATACCTTGAGTTGAGAAGTTGTAACCAGCCCACGCTATACGCGCGAACCGCCACACTTTCCTTGCAACTCTTGGAAGTTTCTCACATTTCCATCAGCAAGTCGAGCATAACGCTTCGTTTTACCAATATGTCTTGTTCCTAAGAACGTTTGCAAAATTACGAATTTTTCTGTTAAACCAGAGCCTAATTAGAAAAAAAATGCATTTAATGGGCATTCTTTTCTCTAATTAAACAGAAAAGAGTTAGTTTTATCGCCTAATTCCATTTCTTTGAGCCTCACTTTGCCCTATACCAAACTGTTCCTTAAACCACATAACAATAGGAGTATCGTTAATTTGTAGGACTAGGGTTCTTATCTCCCTGACTATTTGTGCTGTCACATTATTGGCAAGCGTATTACGCCTGTATTCATTAGAGTGAAGCCACCCATTATACTGGATAGGCTTTCCATGTACTAGTTTGTCGGTCTGCTCTTCATTGAAACCGTATTCCTTGCACTCGCGTTCAAGAGTCAACACCTGCTTGAAGGTTGGGAACCATTTATAAGCCTTGTCGATGATGCGCTTCAAGTTGCTCACCTCCTGCAGGTGCTGCTCATTGATGCGGTTGAGTTCCCTTGCGTGGTTGTCTTTTGACTTCTGCATGTCGATGTGCAGTCTTTCAATTTGGCCATTCAAATCTTCAACCTCCCTATGCAGTTGGGCATTCTCTTTCTCTAATCGGCTTACCTTGTTACCGCCAAGAAGAAAATTTAGTCCGTTGAGTGCAGTGGCAGCAGTCTTTGTGGCAGAAATCTTCAGTTCCTCTGTCTTTGCCTCTGCCTTGATACGGGCAAGGTCTTTCTTTGCCTGTTCCGCCTCGGCTATCACCTCTCTTGCCTTTTCCTGTTCTTCAAGCAGTTGCGTAATGTTTGCCTGCAAGTCCTCGCCTTGCGCAATGAGACTACGGTAATATTCATGCGTGGATATGTGCTGTGCTTCCGAACCTTTGATGCCTCGCTGTAGTCCGTATGCTGCCATCTGTTCAGCGTAAGTGTCTTGATAGCGTATCAAATTTGCACGGCTCATCACCTCGTCGGCACACAGACGGGGTGAGGGTGCTTTCGTCCTGTATCTCTTTTTGGCGGTCTGCTCCTTCTTCTGTTTCTTCCGCTCCGTCTGCACGATGGGAACAATGGTAGCATGGATATGCGGTGTTTCCTCATCCATGTGCAACACAGCCGAAACCACATTGTCCGCTCCGTAGGTCTTGCGTAGCCAGTCAAGGTTGTCCTGACACCATTCATCGAGTCTGCCTGTCTGCTCTATCTGTTCCATATCGGCATGGGTGCCAGTGAGTACAATGCGGATGGCCTGTACTTGATTCTTGCCAATCTTGCGCTTTAGCCCTGCCGTATTGAGGCGGTGCTGGATGGCTGCCGTTCGGTTACGAACACCATCAGGGAACTGGATAAGTTCTCGGTTGAGGTGCGTCCTTGTCGGGTCGGCATTCTTCGGTTGTATGGTTCTCTCAATGTGGGCAGACATGCCGCTGTCTGCGCCCTTTGCTTTCTCTAAGTGTAATACTGCGTATCCCATTTGCTTGTTAAGATTTATTTGTTTGACATTTCGTTTCGTTGGTCTCCCGTTCCTGTCTGTGTTCGGCTCTTGCCGACGATTCTGGCAGGGTGTCCAGAGGGGTGCAACACCTCGGCCTATTGGGGATTTTTAGCACAGACTCTGTTGTGCGGCTCGAAAAATCCCCTAATAGGCTACGGTATTTTCTGTTTGTGGGAAATACCCGTGCCTGCGCCAGCATCAAACCCGTCGTACATTGCCGTGTTTTGTACATCGCCCACAGTGCGACTTGGCTTCTTCTGATTACAGGAAAGTTGCAATGGACGGATGGACTAAAGGAGGGATAGACGTTGTGTGTTGGAGCGTTCCATCGTTCCAACACACTATCTATCCTCCTAAAAGTCCGTCCTCTTTTGCCGCTAATTTCCTTTTCCTGTCGTTGCAGTCAGTATTACTTCAAACGGCTTATGGTTGCGTGCAATACGCTCCATCAGTTCCCTGCGGACTGCCCTTGCCTGGTAGGAGTTAAGGCGAGACGCAAGTAGAAGAACGACCTCCATATTATATACGGTGATATATAGGTTGTCTCTCTTCTTGATTGTCCGCTCTGCCTCAAATGGTTTTATCAGTTCCTCCTTGTAGAGGGCTTTGATGGCATTTCTCAGTCTGGGGATGAACACTCCGAACAAGTCCACCATCTCGGACTCGCTCATCCATATCTCTCCACTCGGTATAGTCAGTTCAGTGTACTCGCTATACTCATTCCACTTGATAATTTTTCTCTCTTCCATGTCTCTATGCTAATTTGATGTTATTGAATGATGCGTTTAACTTGTTACTCAACATGGTTAGGTCATTATCCAGTTTCTGCGTGGTGATGCGGGCATAAATCTGTGTCGTGACGATGTTCGTATGTCCCAATACTCGGCTCACACTCTCAATGGGCATGCCATTCGTTAAGGCCATCGTAGCGAATCCATGCCTTGCGCAATGTGCGGAAATCGGCTTGTCAATGCCGCACTCCTTCATCACTGGCTTCAACTTCTTGCATACACTCCAGTAGTTGATTTCACCGAAGACGGATTTGGGATTGTCCTTCGGGAAGTTGCGGTAACGATCGATGATTTGCAGGGGAACTTCCAGCAGTTTCACTTGATAGGGTATGCCCGTCTTATGACGCTTACCCACTATCCACTTGTCACCGTTGACCTCAGGTCACGGACAAAGGCAAGATTTGCATCTTCAAACTCATGTGCCATCACCGCCTTCAGTTCTTCCTCTGTCAGAAAAGTACGCTCCTTGCACTTGGGGCTGATGTGGAACTGAGCAAAGACGTTGCGCTGTATCTTGCCGTTGTCATGCGCACGGCCTACAACTCCTTTCAGGTGCATGCACGACAGCCAGATGGTGGAACTGGCCAAACCTCGGTCATTAGCAAGATACACGGCAAATTCCTTGATGAAGTCGGGCGTGAGTTCCTGCATGGATATATCAGTGCGACGGAAATTCATCTGAAGGAAGTCTGCCACATAGTTCTTCGACCTCACTTGCAGTTTATAGGTACCCAATGCCCTGTCCTTGCCTATACGTCTTTTTAGACTGGCAATGTCCTTGTCGAATGCGCCAAGCAGGGTTTCATATTCACTGCCGAAGCCTTGATAGGCATTGCGCACCATCTCAGCCGTAACGAATGCCTCACGGTCTGACAAGTGCTGATAGTGCTTGATAATCTGTGCCTTGATGTTGTCGAGGTCACGGTTCAAGTCAAGTGCCTCTCTCGTCCTGCCTTTTGCACAGTTGCCCTTCGCATCCCACAACGATAGTGGAATGCTCCGCTTGCAACTGAACTGGCTCTGTGTTCCATTGATGGTGATTCTGCCCATTACTGGCACGATGCCATTTTTTACCTTACTCTTGTTCGCATAGAACAATACCGAATAAGTGCTTCTACTCATCTTCTAATTCTTTTTTTAAAATTCGGGCTGCAAAAGTAATACCTTTCTGGGAATAAATTGTTACGCAAATCGCACCAGATTTAGGAAAGAAAAACGCGAAATGTGAAAACGGTTCGAACTGCCGAGAAATGCCTTGATTTGCGTAGTAGGTTAAGAAAGTTTAACTTTCGACCATAGCCCAATCGGGTTACGAATAAGAAACCTAATTCGTTCCTCATTCCGCCTCGATTTGCGTAGTGGCACCTTGCGAACTTTCCTCAATTTTCCTCGAAATGTCTTTATTTATGGGACTAATTGCGTTAATCTTCCAAAATCGCTTCCGTATGTCAGCTTTATTTCGTATCTTTGCAGGCAAAAACAGGAAATATGGAAATCAAGATTCAGGACTTGGGCAAGATTCGCGAGGCTGCCCGTGAGTTCATCAGTCAGATAGGCCAGCACACCGTCTTCGCCTTCTACGGTAAGATGGGAGCCGGCAAGACCACCTTCATCAAAGCCATCTGCGAGGAGTTGGGCGTCGAGGATGTCATCACCTCGCCCACCTTCGCCATCGTGAATGAATACGAGCTTACCTCTCACCTCTCACCCCTCACCACTATCTATCACTTTGACTTCTACCGCATCAAAAAGATAGAAGAGGTCTATGATATGGGCTACGAAGACTATTTCTATTCCGGCTCCCTATGTTTCATCGAGTGGCCCGAACTCATAGAAGACCTCCTGCCCGACGATGCCGTGCGTGTCACCATCGAGGAGCAGCCCGACGGCAGCCGACTCATCACCGCATAACCTCTCACTTCTTACCTTTCCCTCATGGCAATCCAAGTCACCTACCGTCGCACCAGCCGCCTCAGCATGCGCATCGTGAAAAACGGCGACGTGCACGTCTCCGCTCCCTTTGGACTGCCGAAGAAAGAGGTTGAGCGCTTCATTGACGAGCACCGCGACTGGATTGAGAAAGCCAGGAAGAAAACCAGCGAAAGCCAGCAACAACGTCACAACTTCTACAACCAGCTGCCCTTGCAGACCCGCCAGCAACGCGACGAGGCCCTGCGCCGATTAAAGCCCATCGTCGAGCCTCTGGTGCAGCAGCATGCACAGGAAATGGGTGTCGAGCCCTCCCGCATCACCTACAAACCCACCATCTCCCGTTGGGGCCAGTGCAACGTAAAAGACCGTTCCATCAGCTTCTCTCTCTACCTGCTTCTCCTACCCCACTGGTGCATCGAGCATGTCGTCGTTCACGAGCTTTGTCACCTCTTGGAGCCCAGCCATTCAGCCCGCTTCCACGCCCTCATGGATCATTACTTCCCCCGTTGGCGCGAAGCCCGCAAAGAGACTCGGCACATCACACACCAATCACTTTGATATACCAAATGTAACACATATATTTACGTATGTGTGAAAAACGCGATGTTATTTCGCTATCTCGAAAATTCTTCGTATCTTTGCGCCGAAAGACATAAGAAAAAGTGTGACGCGCAGAAATAGTCACGCAAAAATTTAAAACAACCTAAATTATGAAAAAACTATTATTGCCGCTCCTGCTCTTTGTAGCAGTGTCTGCGAATGCGCAGAACAACCCCGTGTTAACGATTGAAGGTGGTCAGGTGCAAGGCGTACTGGCCGATGATCATCCTGACGTGTATGTGTATCGTGGAATTCCCTATGCTGCTCCTCCCATCCGTGAGAACCGCTGGAAGGCTCCGCAGCCCGTAGTGCCCTGGAAGGGTGTGAAGATATGCGATACCTTCGGTCGCCCGAGCTATCAGGCTATCCAATATACTGGTGGCTATTACACTGAGTGGGGCTACGGCAAGGAGGCTGCCTTCAGCGAGGACTGTCTGTATCTGAACGTGTGGACGAAGGCTCCTGGCCAAGTAAACAAGAAACTGCCCGTGGCGCTGTGGATTCATGGTGGTGGCTATCGCGAGGGCTTCGGATCGGAGCCTGAGTTCGACGGTCAGGAGTGGGGTGCCAAGGACGTGGTGCTCGTCTCTATCAACTACCGCCTGGGCATCTTCGGATTCCTCGTACATCCGGCACTGGCTGAAGAAAGTCCGAACAAGGTATCAGGCAACTATGGTATCCTGGACCAGATTGAAGCCCTGAAGTGGATCAAGAAGAATATTGCCCAGTTTGGTGGCGACCCCAACAACGTGACCATCTTCGGACAGAGTGCAGGTGGCGGCAGCGTCCGTACGCTGTGCGAGAGTCCGCTGGCTCGTGGCCTGTTCCACAAGGCTGTGATCATGAGTGCCCAGGGACTGAGCATCCCCAATCCTAACGGTGGCGGCATGATGGGTGGCCGTTATAGTGGCGGAAGCATCGAGGATGCTGCAAATAATGCCAAGAAGATGTTCGACTGGGCAGGAATGACCGATCTGCAGAAGATGCGTCAAGCCAGCACTGAGACCGTCTTCGCCCTGCCCACTATCTACCAGCAGGTGAACAGCGCCGGCCAGCAGCAACAGGGCGGCATGATGGGCATGATGCGTATGGGTATGGGCTTCATGCCGATGATCGACGGCTACGTGAGCGTGAAAAGCTTCGACGACGCTACCCGCGAGGGTACTCTGGCCGACGTGCCTTATATGATTGGCTTTACGCTGAACGATATGGGTAATATGGCTCCCAACATTGCTGAGTTCTGCAAGGTTCGTGCACAGAAGGGCGGCAAGGCCTGGGCCTACGAGTTTGCACGTCCGTTGCCCGACGACGGCTCGCATCCCGAGGTGACTCAGCGTCTGCGTGGTGCTTTCCACTCATCTGACCTGTGGTTCGTGTTCAAGAGCCTGAAGCATTGCTGGCGTCCCTGGACGAAGGGCGACTGGGATCTCTCTGAGAAGATGCTGACGGCCTGGACGAACTTTGCCAAGTACAGCGACCCCAACGGCAAGAATGGTGGCGCATGGGCTCCCTGCACGGAGCAGAACCCGAAGTTCATGGTGTTCAAGCTGAATGACAAGGACGCTGAGGCTTCGTTCTTCGGCGAGCCTGAGATTGCACCTCAGCAGGGCTTCGGCGGCTTTGGCGGCTTCCCTGGTGGTGCTGGTGCTCCTGGTGCTCTCGGCGCTCCTGCCAGAAGGTAAAGTTCAACACGGATAGACGGAATTGCTTCAAATCCGTTTATCCGTGTTTCTTCAATAGCAGAAAAAGGAAACGTGCTCTCACCGTTTGGTGGGAGCACGCTCTATTTAGCATATGAATGCTTGTTTGCCAGTATTTACTCGGCAGCAGGAGCTTCGGCAGCCTCGACGGGAGCCTCTTCGGCCTTGGGAGTTTCCTGAGCGGGAGCCTCAGCCTTAGCAGCGCCAGAAGAACGGCGGCTACGACGGGTAGCCTTCTTCTTGGTCTCGGTCTTAGCCATTTCGGGATCGAAGTCAACGAGCTCGATGAAGCAGATCTGTGCTGCATCGCCCTGACGGAAGCCCAGCTTGATGATACGGGTGTAGCCACCGGGACGGTCGCCCACCTTCTCTGCGATAGGACCAAAGAGCTCCTTGATGGCCTCTTTGTTCTGCAGATAGCTGAATACTACACGACGGGAGTTGGTAGAGTCTTCCTTAGCCTTCGTGATGAGGGGCTCTACATACTTCTTGAGTTCCTTTGCCTTTGCGAGGGTCGTAGTGATTCTTTTGTGCATGATCAGCGAGATGGCCTGGTTGGCAAGCAAGGCGCGGCGATGATCTGCAGTACGGCCCAGATGATTGAATTTCTTATTATGTCTCATTTTTTCTTTTTACTTGTTTTATGGGCAAGGTGGGTGGTCATCGACGACTACTCCTTGTCCAGTTTATACTTACTGATGTCGGTTCCAAACGACAGATTCAGACTCTCGAGCAAATCATCAAGCTCCGTGAGCGATTTCTTACCGAAGTTGCGGAACTTCAGGAGGTCAGTCTTGTTGTACTGCACGAGATCGCCAAGGCTCTCGACGTCGGCAGCCTTCAGACAGTTGAGGGCACGAACCGAAAGGTTCATATCAACCAACTTGGTCTTCAGCAGCTGGCGCATGTGCAGAATCTCCTCATCAAACTCCTGGTTGCCCTCGGTCTCAGTGTTCTCGAGGGTGATCTTCTCGTCGGAGAAGAGCATGAAGTGGTAGATGAGGATTTTGGCAGCCTCTTTCAGGGCATCCTTCGGGTGGATGGAACCGTCCGTAGTCACCTCGAGGACAAGCTTGTCGTAGTCGGTCTTCTGCTCGACACGATAGGGCTCGACAGCGAACTTGACGTTACGGATAGGTGTGTAGATAGAGTCGATGGCGATGACATTGACATCGGTGCAGAACTCGCGATTCTCATCGGCGACTACATAACCGCGGCCCTTGTTGATCGTCAGGTCTATCTGCATAGAAGCCTTTGAGTCGAGATGACAAATCACCAAATCGGGATTTAACACTTCAAATCCAGTCAGATACTTGCCGATGTCACCGGCTTTAAATTCGGTAGAATTCTCAACGGTGATGCTGACTTTCTCGTTCTCGAATTCTTCTACTACTTGCTTGAAGCGTACCTGCTTCAAGTTCAGGATAATGTTGGTAACATCTTCCTTTACACCAGGAACGGATGAGAACTCGTGCTCGACACCAGCGATACGGATGGTGTTGATGGCATAGCCCTCAAGCGATGAAAGGAGTATGCGGCGCAGGGCGTTGCCGATGGTCACACCGAAGCCCGGCTCCAACGGACGGAATTCGAACTTGCCGAACCTGTCGTTGGCTTCCAACATTACCACTTTATCGGGTTTTTGAAATGCTAATATCGCCATTAATTTAATGATTTAGTTCTTAGAGTACAACTCAACGATTAACTGCTCCTTGATATTCTCGGGGATGTCGGCACGCTCCGGACGATGGAGGAACTTGCCAGCCTTCTGCTGCTCGTCCCACTCAATCCAGGGGTACTTGCTGTGGTTGAAACCTGCAAGTGCGTCACCAATAATCTCCAGAGACTTTGACTTCTCGCGAACACCGACAATCTGGCCGGGCTTCACCGAGAACGAGGGAATGTTGACCACCTTACCATCGACCACTACGTGACGATGACTGACCAGCTGACGGGCAGCGGCACGGGTGGGAGCGAGTCCCAGACGGAACACCACATTGTCGAGTCGGCTCTCCAACAGCTGCAGCAGCACCTCACCAGTGATGCCATCAGCCTTGGCGGCTTTCTCGAAAAGGATGCGGAACTGGCGCTCAAGCACTCCGTAGGTGTACTTGGCTTTCTGCTTCTCTGCCAGCATGACAGCATACTCCGACTGCTTGCGGCGACGGTTATTGCCATGCTGTCCAGGAGGGAAGTTTCTCCTAGACAAAACTTTGTCCGGACCGTAAATGGGTTCTCCAAAACGGCGGGCAATCTTAGATTTCGGTCCTAAATATCTTGCCATAATTCTATAAAATAAAACTTTTTCTTTTTTTACTGAAGACAACTTGAACAACTACAGACAACTTAACTGAAAAATGTTGCCCCAAGTTGTTTGAGTTGTCGTTAAAAATTATACACGACGACGCTTCGGAGGACGGCAGCCATTGTGCGGCAGCGGAGTAACATCAATAATCTCCATTACCTCGATTCCTGCGCCATGAATGGCACGGATAGCAGACTCACGTCCGTTACCAGGACCTTTCACATAGGCCTTCACCTTGCGCAGACCCAGGTCGTAAGCAACCTTTGCGCAATCCTCAGCTGCCATCTGAGCAGCATAAGGAGTGTTCTTCTTCGAACCACGGAAGCCCATCTTACCAGCCGACGACCAGGAAATGACCTGACCTTCGTCGTTAGCCAAAGACACGATAATATTATTGAAAGAACTGTGAACGTGAAGCTGGCCGATAGCGCTGACCTTCACATTCCTTTTCTTAGAAACGACTGTTTTCTTTGCCATAATTTTAAACTTTAAACTTTAATCCTTAAACTTTAAACTTTACTTCGTGGCCTTCTTCTTGTTTGCAACAGTCTTCTTCTTACCCTTACGTGTACGAGCGTTATTCTTGGTGCTCTGACCACGGACGGGAAGGCCGTTACGATGACGTACTCCACGATAGCAACCAATATCCATCAGTCGCTTGATGTTCAACTGGATCTCACTGCGGAGATCACCTTCTACCTTGAATTCAGCGCCGATGATTTCA
>CAJOFE010000042.1:11527-56810 GCA_905233825.1 uncultured Prevotella sp.
CTACTTCGACCTATACCATAGATGTAGGTCAATGCGATTTCGCCACGCTTGTTCTGGGGCAAATCTACTCCAACAATTCTTATTGCCATTTGTTTGTAAAAATGATAAATAAAATAAGTTTAAACTCTTGAAATTGCAAAAAGCATGCAAAGGTAAGGAAATAAATTGATATTTCCTTACTTTGTTATACTTATTTAACAATTTAGCCCTGACGCATCTTGTACTTAGGGTTCTTCTTGTTGATTACGAACAGGCGTCCCTTACGACGTACGATCTTGCAATCGGGGGTACGCTTCTTCAGTGATGCTCTTGTCTTCATGTCTTTGTATAAAGTTATTTGTATCGAAAAACAATTCTTCCTTTTGTCAGGTCGTATGGGCTCATCTCGACCTTCACTTTGTCACCGGGCAGAATGCGGATGTAGTGCATTCGCATCTTACCCGAGATGTGCGCAATAATCTGCACACCGTTCTCCAGTTCTACCCGGAACATTGCATTCGAGAGACTCTCAATGATTGTTCCATCCTGCTCAATAGCGGACTGTTTTGCCATGCTTTACTCTGTAGTGTTTTTTTCTATTTCTTCAAACGTTGATAAAATCTCAGCCTGTCCTCGGCGGACAACAATCGTGTGCTCGAAATGAGCTGCGGGCTTGCCATCCTGCGTGCAGACGCTCCAGCGGTCGGGCTTCAGATAGATGTCGCGCTTACCCATCGTAATCATCGGCTCTATGGCAAGGCACATGCTGGCTTTCAACATGACGCCATTTCCACGTCTGCCATAGTTAGGCACTTGCGGATCTTCGTGCATCTCACGGCCAATGCCATGACCGGTCAATTCGCGTACGATACCATACCCTGCCTTCTCACAATGTTCTTGCACGGCACTACCGATGTCACCAAGATGGCGTCCTACGACGGCCTGCTCTATACCCTTATAGAGCGATTCCTTGGTAACTTTCAGCAACCGTTTCACTTCATCCGAGACCTCACCGACACAGAACGTGTAGCAAGAGTCGCCGTTGAACCCGTTCAGAAGGGTGCCGCAGTCGATAGAGATGATATCTCCCTCCTTCAACACTGTATCCTTATCGGGGACGCCATGCACCACCACATCGTTCACCGACGTACAGATGCTGGCTGGAAACGGCCCGCCGTAGGGATTGGGAAAACCCTTAAACGTGGGGACTGCACCATGGTCGCGTATGAACTCATCGGCAATCTTGTCCAGCGCAAGGGTCGTTACTCCCGGTTTAATATGTTTCGCTAATTCGCCAAGCGTTTTACCAACTAACTGGTTCGCTTGGCGCATTAGCTCAATTTCATCTTCAGTCTTCAGAAATATCTTCATCAGCCTTAGTAAGCAGTCATTCCGCCACGGCCACGCACTCTACCCGAGTTGAGCAAACCATCGTAATGGCGCATCAACAAGTGACTCTCAATCTGCTGCAGTGTGTCGAGCACCACACCGACAAGAATCAGCAACGACGTACCACCGAAGAACTGTGAGAACTCATCCTGCACATCAAGCAGGCTGGCAAAGGCGGGCATGACAGCAATGAATGCGATAAACAGCGAACCGGGTAGCGTGATACGCGACATGATGGTGTCGATGTACTCGGCCGTGTCCTTACCAGGCTTAACACCAGGAATGAATCCATTGTTACGTTTCATATCCTCAGCCATCTGAGTGGGGTTCAGCGTGATTGCCGTATAGAAATACGTGAACGCGATAATCATTGCAGCAAAGATGACGTTGTACAGCCAGCTGTGATGATCCATCATGGAGCGCATGAACCAGCTTGCATTCTGAGGATCAGAATAGCGAACCAGTGCCAGCGGGATGAACATCAGAGCCTGAGCAAAGATGATAGGCATCACATTAGCAGCGAACAGCTTCAGGGGGATGTACTGACGGGCACCACCCACCTGCTTGTTGCCAACGACACGCTTTGCATACTGCACGGGAATCTTGCGCACGCCCTGCACCAGCACGATGGCGGCACATACCACAGCATAGAGAATGATAATCTCGATGAGGAACATCACCAGACCACCACCTGTAGCAGCTGCGAAGCGCGAACCTACCTCCTGGGCAAAGGCCTCGGGCAGACGGGCAATGATACCAATCATAATGATCAACGACACACCATTGCCAATACCCTTATCCGTGATGCGCTCTCCAAGCCACAGGATGAACATACTGCCAGCGGCAAGAATGACGGAGGCAACGACAAGATACACGCCCCATTTCACGCCCGGATCGAAAGCGGCACCAATCTGCATCTTCAGATTGACGAGATAACTCGGTGCCTGGAACAGCAGGATACCCACTGTCAGGATACGGGTATAAGAGCTAATCTTTTTGCGTCCGCTCTCGCCTTCACGCTGCATCTTCTGGAAATAAGGCACAGCAACGGCAAGCAGCTGCATTACGATAGAAGCTGAGATGTAAGGCATGATTCCCAACGCAAAGATAGAGGCATTGGAAAATGCACCACCCGAGAACATGTCGAGAAGTGACATCAGGCCATTAGCTGTCTGCTTACGCAGATCGTCCAGCTGGTTATAGCTGATACCTGGCAGCAATACTTTTGAACCGAAACGGTAGATTGCCACAAACAGCACTGTGATGAGGATGCGCTGGCGCAGGTCCTCAATCTTCCAAATGTTCTTTAGGGTGTCTATAAACTTCTTCATCTTCTTAATTAGATTATTGTTGCGTTACCACCTACGGCCTTGATAGCCTCTTCAGCCTTCTTCGAGAAAGCATTGGCCACCACGTCGATTTTTGCTTTCAGCTCACCATTAGCCAGAACCTTCACCGGTTCCTTACCATTCGTCAGACCAGCAGCAACCAGCTCCTCTACGCCAATCTTGGTGTAGCCCTTAGCCTCTGCCAACTTCTGAAGAGTAGAAAGATTAACAGCGAAGAATTCCTTATGATTGATGTTCTTGAAGCCAGACTTCGGCAGACGGCGCTGCAGAGGCATCTGACCACCTTCAAAGCCAACCTTCTTCTTATAACCAGAGCGGGCCTTTGCACCTTTGTGACCACGGGTAGAAGTGCCGCCAAGTCCAGAACCAGGACCACGGCCGATCCTCCGGCGTGAATGAGTAGAGCCCTCTGCAGGTTTCAAATTATTCAGTTTCATAACTCGTATTCGTTTTAATGTGTGATTACTGTTTAGTCAATAACGGTTACTAGATGATGAACCTTACGAATCATACCACGGATAGCAGGGCAGTCCTCTTTCTCAACAACCTGGTCAATCTTGTGAAGGCCCAGTGCCTCAAGGGTACGCTTCTGGTCAACGGGATAACCGATCTTACTCTTAATCTGCTTAATCTTAATTGTTGCCATAGTCTTTGCCTCCTATTATCCTCTAAATACTTTGTCCATACTGATGCCGCGCGTTCCTGCCACAGTATAGGCATCACGCATGCTGCTCAGGGCCACGATAGTAGCCTTCACCAGGTTGTGGGGGTTAGAAGAACCCTTCGACTTAGCCAGCACATCCTTAATACCAGCACTCTCCAGCACAGCACGCATAGCGCCACCGGCCACCAGACCAGTACCAGCAGCTGCCGGCTTCAGGAATACCTGTGCACCGCCGAAGCGAGCCTCCATCTCATGAGGAATGGTGCCCTTGAGCACGGGAACCTTCACGAGATTCTTCTTGGCCGACTCAACACCCTTGGCGATAGCAGCCTGTACTTCACCGGCCTTACCCAGGCCCCAGCCAATCACGCCATTGCCGTCGCCAACAACAACGATAGCTGCGAACGTAAAGGTGCGACCACCCTTGGTCACCTTGGTTACACGGTTGATGGCAACCAGTCTGTCTTTCAGTTCTACGTCACTATTTACTTTAACTCTGTTCATTGCCATAATCGTTTAGAAATTAAGTCCACCTTTACGAGCTGCATCAGCGAGCGACTTCACACGTCCATGATACAAATAGCCATTACGGTCGAAGACCACAGCCTTCACGCCAGCCTCAAGAGCCTTGGCAGCAATCAGCTCACCGACCTTCTCAGCCTGCTGAATCTTAGGCATAGCCTCCAGGCCCAGCGACGAAGCTGCGACCAACGTCTTGCCCTCAACATCATTAATCACCTGAACATAAATCTGCTTGTTAGAGCGGAAAACGCTCATGCGGGGACGCTCAGCAGTTCCATATACATTCTTACGAATTCTATACTTGATCTTAATTCGTCTTTCTACTTTCTTTGTCGTCATAATCGTAAATCATTTAAAGTTACTTAGCTGAAGCTGACTTACCCGACTTGCGACGGATAACTTCACCCTTAAACAAGATACCCTTTCCTTTATAAGGCTCAGGCTTGCGGAAAGAACGAATTTTTGCGCAGATAAGACCGAGCAGCTGCTTGTCGGCACACTCCAAGATAAGCTGGGGGTTCTGGTTACGCTCCGACTTGGTCTCCACCTTCACTTCCTTGGGAAGCTGAATGAAAATGGGATGCGTATAACCGAGGGAGAACTCAATGAGGTTGCCCTGGTTCGATACACGATAACCAACGCCGACGAGTTCCAACTCCTTTTTGTATCCCTCGCTGACACCAACGACCATATTGTTCACTAGTGCGCGATAGAGACCATGGAAGGCCTGCTTCTGCTTGAGGTTCACGGGACTGTTCTCATCAATCTCGAATGTCACGTGACCATCCTCAATCTTCACATTAATAGACTTATCGACTTTCTGGGAAAGCTCGCCCTTCGGGCCTTTCACGGTAACGACACCGTCCTTGTCCTGAGCAATAGTAACGCCTGCAGGAATACTAATTGGCAATTTTCCTATTCTTGACATATTTCAATCCTCCAATTAATAGACGTAGCAAAGCACCTCACCACCAATCTTCAGCTGCGAGGCCTCCTTGTCTGTCATTACACCCTTGGACGTAGATATGATAGCAATACCCAGTCCATTAATTACTCTCGGCATGTCTTTGTAGCCAGTATACTGGCGAAGACCTGGTGTGGAGACGCGCTTCAGGAACTTGATGGCGTTCTCCTTTGTTACAGGGTCATACTTCAAGGCGACCTTGATAGTTCCCTGAGGGCCATCCTCGATGAACTTGTAGTTCAGGATGTAGCCTTTCTCGAAGAGGATCTTAGTAATCTCCTTCTTCAAGTTTGAAGCTGGTACTTCCACCACACGGTGATGAGCCATGATGGCGTTTCTCAACCTCGTCAGAAAATCTGCTATAGGATCTGTCATAAAAAATAATTGTTTAATTAATCGGGACTCCCCCGACAATATTAAAAGTGAAAATTCTCTCTTACCAGCTGGCCTTCTTCACGCCAGGAATGAGACCACTCGATGCCATCTCGCGGAACTGGATACGCGACAGACCGAACTGACGCATATATCCTTTGGGACGACCGGTAATCTTGCAACGGTTGTGCAGACGGATGGGGTTAGCATTGCGAGGAATGTCCTGCAGTTTGCGGGCAGCCTCATAGGCAGCCATAGCCCCCTCTTCAGTGCTCACGTCGGAAGTAGCAATAATCTTCTTCAGTGCTGCACGCTTTTCTGCATAACGAGCAACAAGCTTTGCACGCTTGACCTCACGGGCCTTCATTGATTCTTTTGCCATATCTCTTAATCGTTTTTAGCGTTCTTGAAAGGAAGTCCGAAAGCCTTGAGCAGAGCGAAGCCCTCCTCGTCGGTCTTGGCAGTGGTAACGAAGGTAATGTTCATACCCTGAATGCGATCGACGGAGTCGATATTAATCTCAGGGAAGATAATCTGCTCCTGAACACCCAGTGTGTAGTTGCCACGGCCGTCGAGCTTGCTCTCAATACCCTTAAAATCGCGGATACGGGGCAAAGCGATACGGACAAGCTTCTCCAGGAACTCATACATGCGCTCGCGGCGCAGGGTCACCATCACGCCGATAGGCATCTTCTTACGCAGCTTGAAGTTTGCCACGTCCTTCTTAGAATAAGTGGCGACAGCTTTCTGACCGCAAATGGCAGAAATCTCATTGATGGCCACTTCGATGATTTTCTTATCCTGAGTGGCATCACCCAGTCCCTGATTGATGACAATCTTCTTCAGGACGGGAATCTGCATGGCAGAAGTGTAGTTGAACTGCTTCATCAAAGCCGGAGCAATCTGCTCGGCATAGGTCTTTTTAAGTTGTGCTGTATTCATTACTTAATCTCCTCCCCTGACTTTTTAGCCACGCGAATGACGTTCTTGCCCTCGTGCTTGATAGAGACACGTGTGGGCTTACCGCTCTTCGGATCAATCAAACTTAAATTCGAGATATGAATGGGAGCCTCAACTTTCTCAAAGCCTCCCTGAGGATTCTTGGCGTTGGGCTTCGTGCTCTTGTTGACGATGTTCACACCCTCAACGATGGCGCGCTGCTTCTCAACCAAGACCTTCAGCACCTTGCCAGTCTTGCCCTTGTCCTCACCGGCCAGGACCACGACTGTATCGTTTTTCCTAATATGTAACTTGCTCATTACTTTAATACTTTAAATGTTAAAGAACTTCGGGTGCCAAAGATACGACCTTCATGTTGACGGCACGCAGCTCACGGGCCACAGGGCCGAAGATGCGACTGCCACGGAGCTCACCTGCATTGTTCAGAAGAACACAGGCATTGTCGTCGAAGCGGATGTACGAGCCATCGGCACGGCGAATCTCCTTCTTGGTGCGAACAATCAGAGCCTTCGACACTGTACCTTTCTTCACGTCGCTCGTAGGAATGGCGTTCTTGATAGCAACGACAATCACGTCGCCTACGCTGGCATAACGGCGGCGGGTACCACCCAACACGCGAATGCACAGGGCCTCGCGAGCACCGCTGTTATCAGCTACTATAAGTCTTGATTCTGCTTGTATCATAATTACTTAGCTTTTTCTACGATTTGTACTAACCTCCAGCGCTTTGTCTTCGACAGAGGGCGGGTTTCCATGATGAGCACGGTGTCGCCGACATTGCACTCATTCTTCTCGTCATGCACATGGTACTTCTTCGTTTTCTGGACGAACTTACCATAAATAGGGTGCTTCTCCTTGAACTTGGCGGCAATAACAATGGTTTTATCCATTTTGTTGCTGATAACGACACCCTGTCTTGTCTTTCTTAAGTTCTCTCTGACGGAGCACCGTCTTCATGCGTGCGATGTCACGACGTGCGGCCTTGATCAGCGAGGGGTTCTCCAGCGGAGTAACGTTATGATTGAACTTCATCTGGTTGTACTTGGCAACCGACTCCTCCATGCGCTCGGCCAGTTCTTTGGTCTCGAGCTCTTTAATCTCTTGCATTTTCATACTAATCAGGCATTTTTATCGTAGTCACGTCTTACAACAAACTTAGTCTTCACGGGCAGCTTCTGGGCACCGAGACGGAGAGCCTCCTTTGCCACATCGAAGGGAACGCCCTCGACCTCGAAAAGAATACGGCCGGGAGTGACAGGAGCAACCCATCCTGCGGGATCACCCTTACCTTTACCCATTCGCACGTCAGCAGGCTTGCGAGTGATGGGTTTGTCGGGGAAGATGCGGATCCACACCTGACCTTCACGGTTCCAATCCACTTGGCATCCATGGTCTTGATGCCGAAGGAACCGAAAGCCAGCGTCGTACCTCTGTGGGCGTTGCCTTTGTTGCCACGTCCGTCCTGAGGTCTTCTATATCTTACTCTTTTTGGCTGTAACATGATAGCTTCTCTTTCGTTTAACGGTTAGTTCTTTTTTTGTCCCCACGGAACTTACGACCATCTCTGTTACCACCGGCGTTGTTGCGGGCACCCTGCTTCTCCTGCGAGAAGTTAGGAGCGAGGTCAACCTTGCCATAGACTTCGCCACGGCAAATCCAAACCTTGATACCCAGCAGTCCGACCTTGGTAAGAGCCTCTGCCTGGCAGAAATCGATGTCAGCACGGAAGGTGTGTAAAGGCGTACGGCCTTCCTTCAGCATCTCGCTGCGTGCGATTTCAGCACCATTCAGACGTCCCGATATCTGGACTTTAATACCCTCAGCGCCAGCACGCATCGTGTTGGCAATAGCCTGCTTGATAGCACGACGATAAGCAATCTTGCCCTCAATCTGGCGAGCGATATTCGTGGCAACGATTGTAGCGTCAAGCTCAGGACGCTTCACTTCATAGATGTTAATCTGAATCTCCTTGTCGAAGAGTTTCTTCAACTCGTCCTTCAGATTATCGACCTCCTGACCACTCTTACCAATGACGATGCCCGGACGAGCCGTGCAAATGGTAATGGTAACCAGCTTCAAGGTACGCTCGATGACAATCTTCGACACGCTGGCCTTGGCCAAACGCTCGTTGAGGTACTTACGGATTTTCTGATCCTCTACCAGGTTCTCTCCGAAGTCCTTGCCTCCGAACCAATTTGAATCCCAACCACGGACAATGCCGAGACGGTTGCTAATAGGATTTACTTTCTGTCCCATGCTGATTATTCTTTTACGTCATTAGTTTTAGCGTCAACGAACAGGGTCACGTGGTTAGAACGCTTGCGGATGCGGTATCCGCGACCCTGAGGTGCCGGTCTCATTCGTTTCAAAGTGACACCCTCGTCAACGAACACGCGGGTGATGAACAGCTCGCCGGCCTCGGCCTTGCGATCGTTCTTTGCTTCCCAGTTAGCAATAGCCGAGCGGAGAAGTTTCTCCACGTCAGCGGCAGCAGCCTTCTTCGAGAAGTGAAGCACACCGAGTGCACGGTTCACCTCCATGCCGCGAATCATGTCAACGACATAGCGCATCTTGCGCGGAGAAGAAGGACAGCCTTTCAGCTTTGCAAAATACTGCGTCTTAAGAGCTGCTTTTCTCTCTTCAGCCTTAATATGTTTTCTTGCTCCCATTGTTAATTTTCAATTTTCAATTTTCAATTTTCAATTTTCCCTGGGATTACTTCTTGTTACCGGCATGACCACCGAAGCGACGTGTGGGTGCGAACTCACCGAGCTTATGGCCAACCATGTTCTCAGTAATGTAAACAGGGATAAATTTGTTTCCGTTATGAACTGCAACAGTGTGTCCCACGAAGTCAGGGGAAATCATTGATGCTCTGGCCCACGTCTTCACGACATTCTTCTTGCCGCTCTCATTCATGGCGAGAACTTTCTTCTCGAGAGAGACATTGATATACGGACCTTTCTTTAATGAACGACTCATAATTTAACTCTTGTTTTCTTGATTACTTCTTGTTAGCTCTTTCAATGATATACTTGTTTGAAAGCTTCTTCGGTGCGCGTGTCTTCAGACCCTTAGCGTACAGACCCTTACGTGAACGCGGATGTCCACCAGACTGACGGCCTTCGCCACCACCCATCGGGTGATCGTGCGGGTTCATCACAACGCCACGGTTGTGCGGACGGCGACCCAGCCAGCGCGAACGGCCGGCCTTACCCGACTGCTCAAGAGCGTGGTCAGAGTTACCAACGGCACCAACGGTAGCCTTACAAGCAGAGAGCACCTTGCGTGTCTCACCAGAAGGGAGCTTAATCACGCAGTAGCTTCCCTCACGAGAAGTAAGCTGAGCAAAATTACCAGCCGAACGAACGAGCAGGGCACCCTGGCCAGGACGGAGCTCAATGTTGTGAATCACCGTACCCACGGGAATGTTGGCGAGGGGGAGTGCATTACCAATCTCAGGCGCAGCCTCAGCCCCTGACAGCAGTGTTGTGCCAACCTGCAGTCCATTGGGAGCAATAATGTAGCGTTTTTCACCATCTGCGTAGTAGAGCAGAGCGATGCGAGCCGAGCGGTTCGGATCGTACTCAATTGTCTTTACTACAGCAGGTACACCATCTTTCTCTCGCTTGAAGTCGATGAGACGATACTTCCTCTTGTGGCCGCCGCCCATGTAGCGAACGGTCATCTTACCGGTGTTGTTTCGACCGCCGGTAGAACGCTTACCGTAAACGAGAGACTTCTCTGGCACGGATGCAGTAATATCCCGTACTGCCATTTCTATTATTCAATATTGCTGTAAAAATCAATTTCATCGCCCTCCTTCAGAGTAACGATAGCCTTCTTGAAGGCGCTCTTATGTCCTTTCACGAGACCGGCCTTCGTATAGCGCTGGCTACGCTTACCAGCGTAGTTAGCGGTATTCACATCCACAACCGTAACATTGTACTGTGCCTCGACTTCCTTCTGGATCTCAATCTTGTTAGCCTCAGGACGCACGATGAAGCCATAGCGATTGGGGCGCTTCTCCGTGATCTTGGTCATCTTCTCAGTGACCAGTGGTTTGATGATAAATGCCATATCTTCTATATCCTTTTACTTGTTTAAGACTGTGTCGATGGTTTTCAGCGAATCCTCAGTGATTACGAGAACGTCAGCGTTCAAAATTTTGTACGTATTAACCTTCTCAGCCTCAATCACATCTGTACGCTGCAAGTTACGAGCCGATAAATATACATTTTTATTTGCACTTGGCAAAACGAAGAGCAGCTTCTTGCCATCGACTTTAAGATTTTTTGCAATATTTACGAATTCTTTAGTCTTCGGGGCCTCGAAGGTGAAGTCCTCAAGAACCATGATTGCATTCTCCTGAGCCTTGTAGGTCAGAGCCGACTTACGAGCAAGAATCTTTACTTTTTTGTTCAGCTTAAAGCTGTAGTCACGAGGTGTGGGACCGAACACGCGGCCACCGCCACGCAGCAGGGGCGAGTTGATGTCACCATGACGTGCACCGCCACCACCTTTCTGACGGCCAAGCTTGCGGGTAGAGCCGCTGATCTCGCTGCGCTCCTTCGACTTGGCATTGCCCTGGCGCTGGTTGGCCATATACTGCTTCACGTCCAGATAGACGACGTGATCGTTAGGTTCAATCCCGAAGATAGCCTCGTTCAGGGTTACCTTTCTTCCGGTCTCCTGACCTTTGATGTTCAATACACTAACTTCCATTTTACTTCTTGATTAAGAGGGTTGAACCATTACATCCGGCCACGCTGCCCTTCACGAGGAGCAGGTTGTGCTCGGGAATCACCTTTAACACTTTCAGGTTCTGCGTCGTCACGCGGTCGCCACCCATGTGGCCACCCATGCGCATGCCCTTGAACACCTTTGCGGGGTACGAGCAGGCACCGATAGAACCCGGCTTGCGAAGACGGTCGTCCTGGCCGTGAGTGCTCTGGCCAACGCCGCCGAAACCATGGCGCTTCACAACACCCTGGAATCCCTTACCTTTCGATGTGCCTACAACATCTACGAACTCTGCGTCAGCGAAAAGCTCTACGGTGATGGTATCACCCAGGTTGTAGTCCTCATCAAACTTGAACTCGGCCAAGTGGGCCTTCGGTGTTGTGCCGGCCTTTTTGAACACACCCATCATGGGCTTCGTCGTGTTCTTCTCCTTAGCCTCGCCAAAACCCAGCTGAATGGCCTTGTAGCCATCCTTCTCCATGGTCTTGACCTGTGTCACAACGCAAGGACCAGCTTCGATAACAGTGCACGGCACGTTCTTGCCGTCGGCACTGAAAACGGAAGTCATTCCGATTTTCTTTCCTAATATGTTTATTCTCTTTTTAAGCGTCATCTTGCTTTCAAATACCCATAAACACACTTAAAAAGAGAATCAGTCTATTCCCTGTTTTTGGGAGCTAAACCGTTCTTTTTCAGCGTATTGATAGCATTTAGCCAGCGCAATAACTACTTTTGCGGCTGCAAAGTTACAAATATTTTTCCATTCACGCAAACTTTTTTAAGTATTTTTTGCTTTTCCTCGAAAAATTCTTCTACGTGCCTGTATCGATATACATGTCGTTTTGGAGAAAAAAACAGATCAGAAGTTCCACGACAGGCCGGCACGTAGTTCATAGCCTTCCTTCCGACTGTCGGGATGATACTTGTAGTGAGTGTTGCGCAAGAACCATCCAGCACCAAAAGCCATGCCGCAGTGGTGCGTAAGACGAGTCTGCAACTGCATGTCGAGCTTGAGCAGGCGTGCATGACTGCGATCGCCAAGCACGTTGAGATCATTAGTTTCTACGGTGGTGATGTCCTTCGGTTCATAGCCGCGCCAAGTGTAGAGGTGCAAATAGTAAGCGTCGAGTTGCAGGCTGACGGCATCTTTCCACGACAGGCGGGTCATCGAGGAGGCTCCATAGCCGCTACCCATGTTGTAATGACGCTCGTAGCACTTGTAGTAGTCACTCTCAGCAGAGCCCAAAATCACGCCACGAGCAAAAAGACGTTGCTCAAGGGCAAGACCAGATGACTTCTGCCGGCTCTTCACGATGACCCCAGGCCCGAGGGAAGCAGTCTCGCCGAAAGGAAACGGCCCTCGCAGCGAGTCGCCCAAGCGTGTGTCTTCATACATATAAAACTGATAAAGGCCCAGTTCGCCGCCCGTCCTCTCCTTCGTGAGCACAGGCGTACTGCACAGGCGAGCCGTCACACTGAGACGCGGTATGACAGGCTGCCCGCCACCAAAGGCCAGTGCACCATCGACGGTCAGGAAATCATAAGGGATGGAATGGCTCTCGTCGTCGGCCGTCTCGCCATAGGCAGCTGAGATGATGACGAAGGAATGATGACTGCCATGCGATTCGCCGTCAGAGGCAACGACATAGCGGTCGCTCAGCGTCACCGAGCAGTTTGACTCATCTTCCGCCTCTGCTGACGAGTAAGACGCACCGTTTCGCTTCACCTTCCACATCCTGCCACTGAAGAGCCTCTGCAGTCCCTGTAAGGGATTCAAGAAAGCAGCAGTAGCCTCTCTGAGTACGCGCCGGCCACCCGTGTCGCCGTCGTCAAGGGCAAGCTCTGCCAGGCGATAGGAGCCCTCACCGAACAAAGTTCCGGCAAAGGTAGTGGTAATCACGTCGTTGATGGACGGCTGCTCAGTCTCGCCGAAGAACTCCCAGACTAAAGTTCCTGCCACCGTGAAAGGCACAGACTGCGCGAAGCTGAAGCCGTTGTTGCGGGCAGCATTGAAACTGAGACCGCCCTGGAAGGGATGCCCCAGCTGGTTGATGAAGAACAGGTTGTTATCCCAGGCGAAGCCCGATCTGAAGTTCCGGTGGATGGAATGCAAGGTGACGTGCGAGTAGCCAATATTCGCCATACGGTCAATGAGGTGGATGGTGCCGTTAGCAAATACAAAGTCACCCAGGGCACGAGGCCACGACGGTGACAAAACAGTCTGCGCAGGAGCCGTCAGCACTCCTGCCATGACCATGATGATAGCGATGAGCTTTTTCCGCATGAGTCAGGAAAACAACATTCTTGGTGTGCAAATATATTAAATAATGTAAGAGAACGAAGCCTCTTGTCCGTTAAAAAAAATTAAGAGGAAAGAAAATAGCAACAGCATAGGCGGCTATTCCGTTTTTTCATCTTATTTTTGCATCGTTATTGGCTGATATGAAACTGAACGTCCTGTCATTATTTGCCGTCATGCTACTTGCCGCCGCCTGCCAAAGCGACGACGAGGAGCGTCTGGAGCCCCAGCCCTATCAGGTGCTCGTCGGCATCCAGTCCACCACCACTATCACCTTCGACGAATGCCTGCAAGGACTGATAGACCAAGGCAGGATAAGCGAAGAGGATATAGCCCCTCACAGGAGCCGGCTGAAGACAGCCGCCATGCGTTCCCGCAACTACGACGCCCACGTCATCACCTACCACACCACCGAACCGAACGGAAAGCCCGTAGTGGCCTCCGGAGTCGTTTATTACCCCAAGACAGGAAAGCCGCACGGAGTCATCGAGGCCATCTCCTTCAACAAGAACAAGTTCCAGTGCCCGTCGAAGGAACTGGCCAACATCTCGCTAATGCAGGGCATGGCCGGTTATATCATCATCGTATCAGACATGATAGGCAGCGGAGCCACCGACAACATGCCATTCCCTTATTTCTACCACGACAACGCTGCGAGGGTAAATGCCGACCTCCGGCAGGCAGCCACCGAACTGGTAAGGAATGTCTATGGCCGCAGCATGCCCTCCTGGACGCTCATCTCAGGTTACTCCATGGGCGCATCCGAGGCCTGGGCACTGGCACGCTACTATCACCTCCACCCCGAGCTGAACGTGAAAGTCAGCCAGGTATGGATGAGCGGCGGAGCCTACCGCCCCATTGCCGTGCTCGACCTCCAGCTGAAAACAGGCCACACCGACTACGTGTTCATTCCCAACGCCATTTACAGCATCAACCACTACGACAGCCTGGGACTCGACCTGCACGAGGTGTTCCGAGGCGAGCTTAGCCAGCACTATGAGGAGTGGTGCACGGGAAGGATGAGACAGGAGGAACTGAGAGAACGGTTAGGGACGGACATCGGGCGCTATCTGAACCTCGACTTCTTCACGCCCGACAACGAAGACTACCTGAAACTGCGTGCCAGCATCGAGCGCCTGACAATTCCCAACGACTGGAAGCCCACGTGCGACGTGCACCTATATCATTCCGCCAACGACACCTACGTGCCCATCGTCTGCGCCAATGAACTCGCAGCCTACCTGCAATCCACAGGGGTCAGAGTAGATTATGTGGTCACCGATTCAAGCCACTTGGACAACGGCCTCAAGATGGCCATCGACCTGGCGGAATTCCTGTATAAATAGACCCATCGAAGTATGCACCTGCCAAAGATCCTGTTACTGTTTGTTGTGGTATTGCTTGCCGCCTCCTGCCAAAGCGATGACGAAGAGCACCTGGAACCCCAGCCCTATCAGGTGCTGCAGACCATCGTCAGCACCGAAGTCATTTCCTTCGACGAGGCCGTGCAGTCCATCAAGGAAGCGTATGGCTTCTCCGACGAGCTGCTGGCATCCTACACCCAGCAGATGAACATGGCATCGCTGCGCAGCCGGCTGTACAACGCCCACATCATTACCTACCACACCACCGACCCCAACGGCCAGCCGATAGATGTTTCGGGCGTGGTCTATTATCCAAAGAAAGGCAAGCCCCGAGGAGTGGTCGAGGCCGTATCGTTCCATAGCAACAGACAGGAATGTCCCTCACGCCATCTGGCCAACGTACAGCTGCTGCTGGGCATGGCCGGCTATGTCGTTTTGGAATCAGACCTCATAGGCTGCGGAGCCACCGAGTCCATGCTCTTCCCCTATTTCTACCACGACTGCATAGCAAAGATGCTGGCCGACCTCCGGCTGGCAGCCACCGAGTTGGTACGGAACGAATACGGCCGCAGCATGCCCTCCTGGACGCTCATCGCCGGCTTCTCGCTCAGCGCCTCCGAGGCATGGGCACTGGCACGCTACTACCACCTTCACCCCGAGCTGGGCGTAGAACCCGACGAGATATGGATCAGCAGCGGAGCCTATCGCCCGTCAGAGATACTGGCCTACCAGTTGCGCACACAACGTACCGACAATGCCTACATCCCGGGAGCCATCTGCTCCACCAACTATTACGAAAACCTCGGTCTCGACCTGCAACAGCTGTTCCGGGGCGAACTGAAAGAACACTATAAGGAGTGGTGCCTAGGCGACCTGACCCTGTTTGAACTGTGCAACCGCCTGGGGCCCGATGTCAGCCAATACCTCAACATGGACTTCTTCAACGAAGACAATGAAGACTATCGGCGGCTACTCGCTACTATCGAGCACTTCAACATCCCCAACGACTGGGTTCCCTCGTGCCCCGTACAGGTATGGCACGGCACCGGCGACACCTTCGTACCCCTTTTCAGCTCCGACGAACTGGTGGCCTACCTGCAGTCGGTGGGAGCAACGGTAAAGTATGTGGTGACTGAGAGCGGGCACTTGGACAACTGCATTGACATGGCCCTGGAACTGGCGAAATACCTGTACAGATAGGGTGTCATTGGGGCAAGTTTTACAGGGCTGATGCCGTTAGGTATCTGATTTTCTGAGAAATGCCATTTCCAGGGTTCCGAAATGGCATTTCCAGGCTATGGAAATGCCACTTCTAAGCCTTAAAGGTGCCTTCTCTTTGCCCAAAAGGTGTTTTCTCCAGCCCATTTTGCCCCTCTTTTTCACCCCCTATGGGGTATTTAGAATTAAGAATCATGACTGCTGATACTCTCCTTGCTGAGCAGCGTTTCCTTGTCGAAGACAATAGTGTCTGGACGGGTGATGTTGGTAGCCATGAAAACGCCCAGACCGCCTCCACAAATGTTGGTGAGGGGATTGGTGGTGGTGCGGTCGCTGACTGCCATCGACTGGAAATAGTACCAGCACTGCCGGTCGATGGTCATCAGTTCCATCCTCAGCGTGTCGCCATCCATCAAGGGGGGCTTTCCGTCGTCACTGAGTCCTGAACTCGTCTCGCTGTCTGAGGAACAGATGATGTCATACTCAAACTTTCCATCGGTATTGCTTCGGCCTGACCGTGGGTTCCACCGGAACAGTTCCTCACCCCTCAGCAGCCGGATGAGATAATAGTTGCGTTTGCCCGGAAGGGGATCCTGCCCCTTAACGCAGACGAAGAAGAGCTTGACCTGATGGAGCACGTCGATCCAGCGGAAATAGATGGTATCGACAGGTGCTGGAGGGGGCATGGTGGCGGTGGCCTCGTAGTTGCGGCCTTCAACAATGGCACGCATCTGGTAGGTATGGCCTGTTGAGCCCACAAGTCCTGTGGAGGATAGATAGCACTGCTGCTCCTCGTCGTAGTAGAGCTGCTCCTCGGTGCCATCGTCGGAAGCTACCCACACCTGTGCATCGCTGATGAAGTGGTTCTTCGTGGAATCGGCCACGGGGCGTGTGTGGCTGATGCGCACGAAGGTGCTCTCGTTGCTGATCTGCCCGTCGAAGACGACCTTAGTCTCGGCCGTGGGATAGTCGAACGTTATCTCATGCTCGCAGGATACGACGGCAACGATGCCCAAAGCCAGTATGATGAGGTATAATACGTTTCTCTGCATGGTGTGTCAGTATTTGTAGGTGAACGAAACGGTAGGCACAATGCCGAAGATGCTAGTGACTACGGCTTTCGTGCCCGAAGGCTTAGTGTCATCCTCTTTAAAAGTCACTAAGAAAGGGTTATAGCGGCAGTAGGCATTGAAGAGTCCGAAGGTCCAAGTGCGCGTGGCCTTGCCCTTCGTGGTGCTGTGGGCCACACTCAGGTCGAGACGGTGATAGTCAGGGGCGCGGTTCTGATTCCTGTCGCCGAAGTAGTAGCGGGTCTCGCCACTGATCTCATATTTTCCCGAAGGCACCGTCATGGCCTGCCCAGTGGTATAGCGCCAGGTGGAGGAGAACGTCCAGGAAGGCGACAGCTGCGACATGAGGACAACGACGAAGTCGTGACGGCGGTCGTTGGGTGCAGTGTACCACTCTCCGCCCATGATGCCGTCGATCTGGTTCTGCACCCACGACAGCGTGTAGGCCACCCACCCTGTAGTCCTGCCCGTATTCTTGTGTGCGGCGAGCTCCATGCCATAGGCCCTGCCGCGTCCGCCGATAATCAGGCGTTCCAGCTCTATCTCCGAGTTAAACGACTTTCCCTCGCGGAAGTCATAGACGTTTTTCAGCTTCTTCCAGTATCCGTCGGCCGAGAAGTCCCAGCCGCCATCGTCGGCCATCACGGAGATGCCTGCGGCCACCTGGTCGGCAATGAGGGGCTTGACGTAGTTGCTCGTCATGGCAAGACGGTCGATGGGCAGGGTCATCGTGCTGTTGCGGATGGGCTGCACCATCTGGGCAAGACGGCTATATCCTGCCTTGAACGCCACCTGCGAACCTATCTTCCACGTAAGGCTCAGTCTGGGCTGCAGGCTGGTATAGGTCTTCACTATCTTGCCTTTCTTGAAATGCAGGGTATCCTGAATATCGCCTTCTTCGTTAAATGTGTAGTATGGTTTGCCTCCCAATGCAGAGAACCACTCGCAGCGCAGACCAGCCGACACGAGCAGCCGGTTGTTGAAAAACGACACGTCGTCAGAGGCCCAGAGCGAGGCGAACCATCCCTCGCGTTTCTCACATTCGTTGTTGGCAACGATGCGCCACGACGCCGACTTCACCCCTAACAGCGTTGATTCACCTCCAACATTGAAAGTATGTACCTGATTGGGAGTCCAGGTCTGCTGATGTCGCAGGGTGAGTTGGCGATTAAAGCCTTTCATGTTCAGGTTGAAGCTATACACGTCCATGCCTTGGTCGGTAGCGTAGTTACTGGCCACGAGCTGCGTATGCGTATAGCTCCTCGGACTCAGCGTATGAAGCCATCCTAAGGAGCCCGTGGTGTTGCTCCACGTCATATTCACCAGTTCCTCCACCTTCATGCCGTCGTGCCCACGGAAAAGCGAGAGATAAAGCTGGTCTGAAGGGCTGAGCTTGAAGTTCAGGCGGGTATTGACATCATAGAAGTTCAGCGCGTTGTTGCTGTATTTGCCGGAGGCCTTGATGAACAAGTCAAGGTAGGAGGTGCGTCCTGCCACAAGATAGGAACCGTTGTCGCCCATCGGGCCGTCGGCCTCGATCTTGGCTGAGAGCAGTCCTACGGTGGTAGAGATATGATGATGCTCGGGGGCGCCGCCCCGGGTGCTCATGGTCAGCACCGATGAAGAGCCGCCACCGTAGCGTGCTGCCATAAGTCCCTTGAAAAGCTCTACGCTGCCGATGGCATCGTCGTTGAAGGCGGAGAAGAGTCCCATCAGATGGCCCACATTATAGACAGAGGCGCCGTCGAGCAGGATATGGTTCTGGGCCGACGTGCCACCACGCACCTGATAGCCTCCCAGACCGTCGCTCTCGCCCTTCACACCGGGAAGCAGCTGTATGCTCTTAACGATGTCGCGCTCTCCGAACATGGCCGGCAGCTGGCTCATTGTCTCCACATCTATCTTCTCTGCTCCTATTTGCACGTCGTTCAAGCGTCGGGTGGCGGCTTGCGATTTCACAAGCACCTCCTTCAGCGTATCCTGCAGCTGCACGCCCTCAACCTGGGCATTCACAGGAATGATGCCCAGCACAAAGAACAGGAATAGAAGAATAGAATGTCTGAGTGTCATCTTTTTTAAAAAGCGACACATCCAAGGGACTACTCTCGGACATGTCGCTCTTATATGAATGAAAGGATATTACTATACCTTAATCTCTACTTCCACGCCGCTGGGGAGCTCAAGCTTCATCAGGGCATCGACGGTCTTAGCGGTCGAGCTGTAGATGTCAATCAGACGCTTGTAGTCTGACAGCTGGAACTGCTCACGAGCCTTCTTGTTGACGAAGGTCGAGCGGTTGACGGTGTAGATACGCTTGTGAGTGGGAAGGGGAATGGGACCGCTGATGATAGCACCCGTAGCCTTCACGGCCTTCACAATCTTCTCGGCTGACTTATCGACCAATTTGTGGTCGTAACTCTTCAGCTTGATACGAATTTTCTGACTCATAACTTTGTTTAGTGTTTATTGATTAATAATTAATGAATGGTGCCGCTAAAGAGTCATTTGCTCAACGACACTCTTTTCTTTCCTTTTTATACCAGGTCGGCACGGCCCTTGATCTCCTCCAGCACAGCCTTGGCAATCGAGCTGCTGAGCGGTGCATGATGGTCGTACTCCATAGAGCTGGTAGCACGTCCAGAGGTGATGGTACGCAGAGCGGTGACATAGCCGAACATCTCCGACAGAGGCACCTGAGCCTTCACGACACGGGCACCAGAGCGGGCCTCGTCCATGCCTTCCACCTGACCACGACGCTTGTTCAGGTCGCCGATGACATCACCCATGTTCTCTTCGGGTGTCACCACCTCAAGCTTCATGATGGGCTCCATCAGCACGGGCTTTGCCTTAGCGCAAGCTTCCTTATAGGCCATCTGAGCGGCAATCTCGAACGAGAGCTGGTCGGAATCGACGGGGTGGAAACCACCATCGACCACGGTGACCTTCAGTGAATCCATCGGATAGCCACCCAGGATACCATTCTTCATGGCAGCCTCGAAGCCCTTCTGAATGCTGGGGATAAACTCCTTGGGGATGTTACCACCCTTCACCTCGTTCACAAACTGCAGACCCGGATTGTTCTTCAGATCGTAATCGTCATCGACAGGGCCTACCTGTACGAGCATCTTGGCATACTTACCACGACCACCCGACTGCTTCTTGTAGGTTTCGTCAATCTCGACGGTCTGCGTGATAGCCTCCTTATAGTTCACCTGGGGCTTGCCCTGGTTGCACTCTACCTTGAACTCACGCTTCAGACGGTCGATGATGATGTCGAGGTGCAGCTCACCCATACCCGAGATAATGGTCTGACCACTCTGCTCGTCTGTACGAACGGTGAACGTAGGATCTTCCTCGGCCAGCTTAGCCAGACCATTGTCCAGCTTGGCGATGTCGGCCTGTGACTTAGGCTCAACGGCAATAGAGATCACGGTGTCGGGGAAGGTCATCGACTCCAGCACGATGGGCTTCTCCTCGTCGCAAAGGGTATCACCAGTGCGGATGTCCTTGAAACCTACACCTGCACCAATGTCACCAGCGTCGATGCTGTCCATAGGAATCTCCTTGTTGGAGTTCATCTGGAACAAACGGCTGATACGCTCCTTCTTGCCCGAACGGGGATTGAAGACGTAGGAACCGGCCTTTACACTACCTGAATAAACACGGAAGAACACCAGACGGCCCATGTAGGGGTCAGTGGCAATCTTGAATGCCAAGGCTGCAGTAGGCTCGTCCTCGCTGGGCTTGCGATCCTCTTCCTCCTCAGTGCTGGGGTTCGTGCCTTTGATGACCTCCACATCAACGGGAGCGGGCAAGAAAGCACACACATAGTCGAGCAGGGGCTGCACACCCTTGTTCTTATACGACGAACCACACACCATCGGCGTGCACTGCATAGCACAGGTACCCTTACGGATGGCAGCCATGATTTCAGCCTCAGTGATAGAAGCGGGATCATCGAAATACTTCTCCATCAGAGCTTCGTCATACTCGGCAGCGGCCTCAAGCAGCTTGTTGCGCCACTCGTCGCACTCGTCCTTCAAGTCAGCGGGAATATCCTCAATATCGTACTCGGCACCCATGGTCTCATCGTGCCACAGGATAGCCTTCATCTTGATGAGATCGACCACGCCCTTGAAGTTCTCCTCAGCGCCGATGGGCACCTGAATCACTACAGGGTTAGCACCCAGGATGTCACGCATCTGCTGCACGGTCTCGAAGAAGTCGGCACCCGAGCGGTCCATCTTGTTCACGTAACCAATACGGGGAACATTGTACTTGTCGGCCTGGCGCCACACAGTCTCAGACTGGGGCTGCACGCCGTCGGCAGCACTGTAAGTAGCTACAGCGCCATCCAGCACACGGAGCGAACGCTCTACCTCAGCGGTGAAATCGACGTGTCCCGGAGTATCAATCAGGTTGATCTTATACTTGTTTCCACCCCACTCCCAATAGCAGGTCGTTGCTGCCGAAGTGATGGTGATACCACGCTCCTGCTCCTGAGCCATCCAGTCCATGGTGGCGGCACCGTCGTGCACCTCACCAATCTTGTGGGTCTTACCTGTATAGAACAGGATGCGCTCCGAAGTGGTGGTTTTACCGGCATCGATGTGAGCCATGATGCCGATATTGCGTGTTAAATGCAAATCTTGTTTTGCCATTGCTTTCTCTAATTATCCTTTTAAATCTTTTTACCTCTGCTATTAGAAGCGGAAGTGTGCGAATGCACGGTTAGCTTCTGCCATGCGGTGCATATCCTCCTTACGCTTGAAGGCACCACCCTGATTGTTGAATGCGTCCATAATCTCAGCAGCCAGCTTATCGGCCATCGACTTGCCACTGCGCTTGCGAGCGAATGAAATCATGTTCTTCATCGATACGCTCTCCTTACGATCGGGACGAATCTCTGTAGGCACCTGGAACGTAGCGCCACCAATACGACGGCTCTTCACCTCCACCTGCGGGGTGATATTGTCAAGAGCCTGCTTCCAAATTTCAAGCGGAGTCTTCTCAGCCTCCTTCATCTTGTCCTTTACAATCTCTAACGAGTTGTAGAAAATCTCGTACGACTTCGACTTCTTGCCGTCGTACATCAGATGGTTAACGAACTTCGACACCTTGGTGTCATTGAATACGGGATCCGGCAGGACCACGCGCTTCTTGGGTTTTGCTTTTCTCATTGTTATTTTTAATGATTTTGTCTGCTTGGGGCTGTCTTTTTCTTCGTCTTCAACACCCACTCTCGGGCATTTACTCAACCTTTTCTAAGATTTCTCCAGCAAAACTGTTGTTTCTTCTAAGTTTTCTGAGTTTTGTAAGTTTCTGAGTTTTTGAGTTGTTTGAGTCTTTCACTCCGTTCTGAGCCTGCTCATCACCGAGCACCCAAGAACTTAAAAACCCAAAAACTCACACACTCTTCTTACTTCTTCTGCTTCGGACGCTTGGCACCGTACTTCGAGCGGCGTTGCAAACGATTTGCCACACCGGCGGTATCGAGCGTACCGCGAACGATGTGATAACGCACACCGGGAAGGTCCTTTACACGACCGCCACGCACCAGCACGATGCTGTGCTCCTGCAAGTTGTGTCCCTCTCCGGGAATGTAACTGTTGACTTCCTTCTGGTTAGTCAAACGAACACGGGCTACCTTACGCATAGCCGAATTAGGCTTCTTAGGTCCAGCGCGGGTGACTTCGACTTATCGACGATCACCTTTCTGCCTTTGCGAACCAATTGTGAAATTGTAGGCATAATTAAATTTACTTTTTGTTTTTATTTATATTTGTTATTGTATATAATTCAGCACATTACAATACTCCCTCGCTTCACAAGGGTGCATTTCGGGCTGCAAAGGTACAACTTTTATATGGAACAGAAAAGCAAATGGGCAGAAATTATCCACTCATTTGCTTTAATTAACAAAATATAACTATTATACAATAATCACTTCACAAGCACTTTCCTTCCGTTACAGATATACATACCCTTGGCTGTAGGACGTTTCATCAGTCTGCAACCATCCATTGTGTACCATACTTCATTTTTACCATCTGCTCCTACGCTATTGATGCCATCGGGTTCCATCTCATAACTTGCATATACAGTCACGTCATTGGCAGGCATCGTCTCTGGCAGATCGACCCATTCAAAGCGGACATAATTACCTTCTGGCTGTGGCTCAGGAGTAATCGTTGCGCCATAGTCATACATCACCTCCTTGTAGATTTCATGATCAATCATATAGGTCAGCTTGTACGTATTAATACTGAATGTACCCGTCACCGTAACATCATGAGCAGGCATAGTAGCAGGTATCTCACTCCAACCAGAGAAGGTATGACCCTCCTTGGTTGGTTCTGCTTCTGGAATTATCGTTACTCCAAACTCCAATTCGTATGTTTGATACTCAGCGCCATCTACAAGGTAAGTCAACTTATAAGGATTTATAGTGAAAGTACCTATAATTGTTACATCGTGTGCTGGCATAGTAGCAGGTATCTCACTCCAACCAGAGAAAGTGTAGCCTTCCTTGGTAGGTTCTGGTTCTGGAACGATGACTTCATTCTGCTTGAGAGAGAAAGTCTTATACACTTCGTTATCTACCATGTATGTTAAGGTATAAGATGCCGGTTCAGTAACGGTAAGTGTACCATTAACATATGAGATGTCATAGTTCTGTGCCTCGGCACCAATCACCGAAATGGGATATTCGCCAGGAGCACTGTCATCTGTGGCATCACATGTAACCTTAGGCTGTGTAGTAAGCACGGTCTCATCCTCATTATTCTTAAAGCCCTCGTAAATCAGCGTAAACTCAGGCATCGGCTCATATTGTCGTTTGGTGTAGTTATCCACGCTGATAGTCAGCGGCGCAGCCTCGATAGTCAGCGTCCCCTTTACGAACGTAACGTTGTAGTTGCTGACTGTTCCCTGACTGACAATTATGTCGTAAGTGCCCACAGGAGAGGTCTCGGTGGCGGGACATGTAATCTCGGGAGTACCCTCCAATGCGCCACCGCTCACCGCATATTCAAAGACAGGGTTAGCTTCGCCGTACTTGCGTGTATAGCTGTTGGCTGTAACCACAGAAGGCTCTACCACTGTAACAGGGAACGACATTTCACTATAAGTAGGACCAGTGCCATCAACCATTGACAGCTTCACCTGCCGGAAAGAGCCAGTTGTATTACCTGCAGTCATAGAATTATCTGCATGAACAGTCAGTTTCAGGATAGCCCCGGTATTCTCACTGATGGTTTCCTGTTCAAAAGCAGCCGCAAGAAAGCGGTAGCTGCCGTCCGACTGCTCTGCCACCGTAAGATCAGTACTTTCCGGCACACGAGCCCCATCCAATTCATAATCCAGCAGTTCGATTCCGTCGGGCAGATAAAGATCATACTGGAACGCCACAAAATCAGCATCATTCGTCAGATTGACATTGACCACTTTGGTCTCGCCTGGTGCTATTTTAAAATTACTTATCTGCAGCTGGTTGTCTTCCCATATATTCTGCCCCTCAGGCAACACTACATCAAACTGGAATGCTTTGTCAATCATCATGGTAACGTCAAAAACATCTATCTCACCATCATTGTTCAGGTCAGCTGCATCATAGTTAAAGCCACCGATACCTATGCCAACAATATAATTAATAAGACAGACTACATCCACCATATCTACATAGCCATCACCCGTAATATCGCCCTCAACAGCCTCTACTGTCAACGTTCCCTCCACATAGGTGATAGCATAGTTCTTCGCCTCAGCACCACTGACATATACAGGATAGGTGCCCGGATAACTCTCGGTCGTAGCAACACAGCTAAAAACGGGCTGACGTGTCAGCACACTATTGGTCTCAGCATTCTTGAAGCCTTCATATTCAGCCTGGAATTCCGGATTCGGTTCTCCCTGCTTACGGACGTAATTGCCTGCTGAGATAGTGAGCGGCGCCTGGTTCACCGTCAGCTGACCATTGACAAACGTCACATTTTCATTGGTAATAGTGCCCATTGATGCCACGATGTCATAAGTTCCCACAGGTGAGGTTGGCGTGGCTGCGCAATTGATGGCAGGCTGGCCGTCGAGAATTCCGCCACTGACAGAATAGGTGAATGATGGATTTTCATCACCATAGATGCGGCTTGTATTGTCAATGGTCACAATAATTGGCTCTGGCTCTGGACCAGGCCCTGGGTCTGGCGGTGTATTGTTATACCCCACAGTAAACACTATTTCGTCAGCAGTCACCGTTGCCACATAGTGCAAATCGTCAGCACCGCCGTTTTTCTTCCATTCCGAGGTATTCTTAATACGGCTGACAGGCCATATCTCATAGATACCATCCTGCCATCCATTACCTACAGCGCAACTACCATTATAGGAGATCCACTGTGTCATATTCAACTCCCCGCAAGAAACCTGAAAGACCATTCCTTGCATGACGTCATCCTTATAGGCAGCCAGACCAAGATTAAAGGCATTAGGATCGCTGGTACCATTAGCATAACTGAATGAGAAACCCAGCACGGCAGCATTACCATTATAGATACGCGCCTCTTGGCATTTCCCCGTCAGACTCAACTCCCTTGTCGTCATCATAGTAGTTTCATACGACGTTCCATCGCCAGGTTCCATATTCACCAGCATAGCTTGCCCGTCATTGTAACCACCCTCCGAACTTCCGATGCCACCGCCCTCAGGCTCAAGGTTCGACAGTACAAAATAACCATCCAAGTAGCCACCCCAGCCCCAATTAATATGATACTGTGAGTTCTTGAAACCATCGCACACAAAAGCATGACCACCAATATTATTATATCCGCTCATCAGCACAGGACGTCCTGCTGCTAATTCAGCATAGATGACAGCATCCCACTCGTCATCGGTCATATTATGGTGATATCTGATATCAGCATCGTCTCTGAAACCAAAGTATTTCTTGGCGGCACTGACCACTGATATCTCGTTGGCACTGGACCCTCCATTCACTTTGGTAGAATAGTCCATCCTCACCGAAGCGCCACAATAGCGCATCAGGCTGGCCACTGCCTGCTTCTGCACCTCTGTTCCACCTCCGTTGTTATAGTTGTCAATCATGTTTCCCCAGTCAATAGGCGAGCCAACAGGAACTGCATCTACATGTATTTTCCCTAATTCGACCCAGTTAGTTAAACAGTCATAGGCCGTTATCTCAGCCTGTGTGCTGTTAATGGGTGAACTATTGCGATGGTAATATAATATCTGGGCAAAAGCCGTAGCCACACATCCCGTCACACTCTTACCGTAGTTAAAGAAATCAGGGCAGTCGTTGTTAAACGGCTCCGCCTGATTCCACTGACAGGTCAGCAGGGGATTAATGGTAGCATGATTAGCCATAAAAGGCTGGCTCTTCATGCCTTCTTTCTCCTGAATAAGGCGTATCTGCTCAGCATAGCCGTCAATCACCTCACGTGCATTACAGGGCAGACGGTCGTAGTCGAAGCTGCCCTCGGTGGCATAGCCAAGTACACTTACGGTCTGGTCATCACCGCTGATGATTATAAAGCCGCCCTCATCAGCCGCATTAAACACATAGAGCAGTTCGCCCTCTCCGTTGGCCTTCATCTTTCTTGAAGTATCCATCACGGGACTCAGTTCCCTGTTCACGCCCATGTCTTGCATGAAGTCCTGTGCTTTCCGAAATGCCTGTTGCCGACTTACGGGTGCTGCTATTGCAGCCATCACAAGAAGAAAGAATGTGTTCAGTAGTAATAGTTGCCTTTTCATGATCATCTCTATTCTTTTGTAAAGATTCGACAAAGATACACATTTTTTCTGAATTCAACAAGAAAAACAAGAAATAATTGTGTATCTTTGCACACAAATTGCAGATGACAACGATACGCAACCAACACTTTATGAAACCTATGGGAATGATTATCTTCATGCTTCTGCCCCTGATGGGCATCGCCTATGTGAGCTGGCACGTATGGATGCTATTACCGATAGCGACGGGATGGAAATTGGCCGTCATCGGTACGGGGCTGCTATGCTTCCTCCTGCTGTTCTACAACTTCGGCGGAGGCCTCAACAAACTACCGTTGCCTTTGGCACGCGTTTCCTATACGGTGGGCACATCTTCCATCTTCATCCTCCTCTATCTGACGATGGTTTTCCTGTTGCTCGACATAGGACGTCTGATACACCTTGTGCCGAAGACGTGGCTTCACGCCAACGGAGTGACGGCAGTAGCCATTGCAGGATTGCTCATCACCGTGTTCCTCTGTGGCAATCTGCACTATTATAATAAGGTACGCGTACCTATAACCATCACTACGACGAAGCCCCTACCCCACGACTACCGCATCGTGATGCTGAGCGACCTGCACTTAGGCTTCCACAACACCCGTGCCGACTTGGCGCGTTGGGTGGATATGATTAATGCCGAGCAACCCAACCTGATACTCATTGCGGGCGACATCATCGACAACAGCGTGCGCCCCCTCATCGAGGAAGATATGGCCGCTGAGTTCCACCGCCTGCAAGCCCCTGTCTATGCCTGCTTAGGCAACCACGAGTACTACAGCGGCTCACCACGTGCCCAGCAGTTCTACCGCGATGCAGGCATCCACCTGCTTATCGACTCAGTTGCCGTCATCGACTCATCCTTAGTCATCATAGGTCGCGACGACCGTGCCAACCATCGCCGCAAGCCCATTAACCAGCTCATTGCTGACGTTTCTTCCTCTCTGGGAGAGGGCCAGGGTGAGGCTTTCACCATTCTCCTCGACCACCAGCCCTATCACTTGGAACAGGCAGAGGCTGTAGGCATCGATTTCCAGCTGAGCGGACACACCCATCGCGGCCAAGTATGGCCCATCTCGTGGATTACCGATGCCCTATACGAATGTTCGTGGGGCAGACATCAGCGTGGCAACACGCAGTATTACGTATCCAGCGGCATCGGCCTCTGGGGTGGCAAGTTCCGCATAGGCACCCAGTCAGAGTATGTCGTAACCACACTCCACCCAAACGCCACTTCCGAAACCCAGCAATAGCAAAACGCTGAAACCACTTTCAGACTTGCACCTTCTGCCCCCGATTGCAAACAAAAAGCAAAGCGGGAAAGCTGGTTTTCTGCCACACTTTTGCTATCTTTGCACGCAAAAACGAAAAGCGATGAAACACATTCTGACGATATTGAGCGCTTGCATCTTGCTGGGATGCGCCTCAAACGAAGATGGCGAGAAGCAATACCTGCTCCAAGGAGCATGGACATTGCAGCAGATAGATTATCCGACGAGCCTGTCGGACACGTTCCCCCACAACGGCCGTACCTTCTTGCGCCTCTATGATGCCGACAGCACATTGTATGAGTGTGGGCTGACGCAAACGGCATCGGCTATGATCGTCGTGCCTGATGGCAAGTGCAACGTGACGCTGATAGACAAAGGAGGGGGCGAGCACCTCTATCTGGAGGATGACAACCCAAGACCGCTGACAGTAAAGGATGATACAACTGTCGTCATCCAGCAGAATGGCGTGCTTTATACGTGGCATCGGGCTGATAACATCGCTAAGGAATGGAGCACGGAGATACACGACATCATTGTCGCCGACCTGCAACGCGAAGGGCAAAGGAGTGACCTGCGCAGCTATGTGCTCTCGGCCAAAGAACGTCAGCAGGCAGGCTACATCAACTGGCTCGTGGGCATGCTGGTGGGTGCTGCTGTCTTTATGTCTATTATTATAAAGATGTATGTGTCTAAGCGTAGGCTGACACGAAGGCTTCAGCAACAGCTTCACCAGATTCAGGAGAACCACGAACAGCGACCAGCGCCTGTGAAGCAGATGATGGAAACGATGGAAGACGAGTTCTTCGCCTCCGACGATTATCTGGCATTGCAGCGCCGAATCAGCACAGGCCAACGACTGAGGGAAGAGGAATGGAGCGACATTGAAGAGCAGATCAAGAAGGTATATCCAGGTTTCAGCAGTCAGTTGCGCAGCCTTCATCCCATGTCGGAACTAGAACACCAGACCTGCCTGCTCATCAAGCTCCGCATCGCCCCGTCAGACATTGCCTCCGTGCTGGCTCGCGACGTAAGCACCATCAGCACCGTGCGTAGCAGACTCTACAAAAAGGTGTTCGGACAGAAGGGAGGCGCCAAGGAATGGGACGAATTTCTGCTTTCCATCGGAGCATAATCCCTTTTCCCTCTCCTTGAAGGGAGGGGAATGCGAACGAAATGCAAACAGGATGCAAAGCAGATGCAAACTGAAAACCTTGGCTATATGGCTGAATGAGCGTACCTTTGCATCGAAAATTCACAACAAGTCTAACCCAATTAAAAACGTAAAGCTTATGAAGAAAGTAATGTTAGTGATGGCAATGGCACTCATGAGTGTCATGCAGATGAATGCCCAAACACAGAAAGTGGCCGACAAGGAAATCGTAGGCGTATGGCTGATGGAATCCATGCAATGGGACGGAGAAAGGAAAACGATGTGTGGTAAGGAAACGGGCTATACCCAGTTCAAGTATTACGGAGCCGACGGCGAGTACGCCTGTGCACAAATTGTCATGAATAAGGACGGCCAATGCGTTGTGATGCCTCACGAGTACGGCACCTACACCTTCAAGGATGGCTGGTACAGCGAGATGGGCCGTGAAGCCATCAAGGATGCAGTCATCCTCACAGACAAGAACACCTACAAGGGAAGATGGATGAACCGTAACGACATTTGGAAGAAGCAAGCCAACATGCCCGAGAAGCTGGTCAATTACATTCTCAGCTGTTGCCGAGCCAAGGAAATGCCTGCCGAAATCAATCAACTCATCAAGCAGGCGATGTTCAAATAAGGTAATTACCGTAACTGACATAACAAAACGAGTAGAACAGAAGTTAGTAAATAGACCCGGGAACCCTGGAGGCCGCTGAGAAGCTCCCTCCAGCTTTCCATTTGTGAAAGACACACCTTCCTCTTTTCTTCATAGAGGCACAAGAGTTGTAAAGGAAAGTGACAAAAAAGAGATATTTGGAAACTGAGTGAAATAGAATTTCAGCAGGAAGGAGAAGGGAGGAAAAGGGTGCATCTGCGAGGGAGAAACGGGCTTCAGACGAGGAAGATGGCGTTTTGGAGCCTCCAAAAACCGTTTTGCTACGTCCAAAAATGATTTTGGAGCGTGCAAAATGCCATTTTGAAGCGTCGAAGATGCCTTCTTTTGTCCTCGGAGATGCCGTTTCCAAGGCAAAGAAATGCCGCTTCCTGGCCTCGGAAACGGCATTTGTTAGAAGCAAAAACGGAGCCCTTTCGTAATCCCCTGAGAATGAGATGGGTACGAAAGGGCTTGAAACTCGCTTATTTTCGGCCAGATGACCACTTGGTGGATTCTGAGCGAGATACGAGAGGGATGTTGTCAATTCTATTGACAATCCTACGCTTAGGCCTCACCACCCTTCACGTTGAAGGGGGCAATGGTGCGATCATCTTTGTTGGCCTGTGGCATCTTAATAGTGCCGAAAGTACGCTCATAGCGCATGATGTTCTCCTGCAGGGCTCCCAGCAGGCGCTTGGCATGCTCAGGGGCAAGGATAACGCGGCTACGCACCTGGGCCTTGGGGAGTCCAGGCAGCATGCGAGCGAAATCGAGGATGAATTCACTACTGCTGTGAGTGATGATGGCAAAGTTAGCATACTCGCCCTGAGCCTTGTCAGGAGCCAGTTCTATCTGCAGCCCTTGCTGCTTCTGTTCGTTTTCGTTGTTCATTTTTGTTTGATGAATTAATTTGTTTTTTGAAAGAAATGTTTCCTTGAATGGGGTTATCCGCAATGGAAATAGCGGGTGACCAGTTTCTGTATCTCCTCGGGGAAGCCCTCGATGTTGTGGCGCAACGTAGCATCGTCGAAGGCACGCAACTGGGAGATGATGCCGTCGATCATAGCTGGTGAGAAGACGTTGTGCTCCTCGAAGGCGGCACGCTGACGCTCCAGGCAGTCGGCAGAGGCAACGCACGAGTCGGGCAACTGGGCCAGCGTGGCCAAGCGGTCAGCATTCTCTGCAGCATGGATGTTCACATTGACATAGGTCTTCTCGGCCAGCTCGAGGGCATTTGGCATCTCGAAGCCGTGACGACAGGCCACGCAGAGTCCGGCCAGCAACTGGTAGAGGTCGGCAGAACCATCGGGCGAGCGCATCTCAACGGTCTGCTTCTCAGAGGTGAGGGGTGAGGAATTAGAAGCAAGAGATGTGTCTTGCGGATTGGCAAGGGCGCACATATTCACGTCAGCCGCCCAGCCAAGAGGCACACGGACAAGCACAGAACGGTTGCGATCGCCCCAGCAAACGTTGGTCGGAGCCTCCTGATGGGGCACCAAACGGAAGTAGCTGGTGGGATTCTTGTTGCCAAAAGCGGTGATGGCAGGTGCGAGGTCCATCATGCCGGCAATCATCTTACGGGCGGCTTCGCTGAGCACGCCACCATCGAGCATCTGGTTCTTTCCGTCCTTCATCATGCGCATGTGGATATGCAGACCCGAGCCGGCCTTGCCTGTAGTGATCTTCGGAGCGAAGGTGACATCATAGCCCATCTGATAGCCGAGGTTGCGAATGACCCACTTTGCCACCATCAGCTGGTCTGCAGCCTGCTCCACAGGCACGGGCAGGAACTCAATCTCGTTCTGCTCGTAGTTCTTGCCGTCGAGCGAGAAGTTGCCCACCTCGCTGTGGCCGTACTTGATCTGTCCTCCAGCCTGTGCGATATATTGCATACATTGAGTACGGAACTCGTTGGCCTTGGCATAGGGGGCCGACTCGTGATAGCCACGCTGGTCCTGGGCAGGGAATACTTCTTCGTCGTCGCTGATGACATAGTACTCCAGCTCGCCCATAGCCTGAAACTCCATACCCGTCACCTCGCGGAAAGCCTCTGCAGCTTTGTGCAGCGTGTGCTCAGGCGACGACTCCAAGGGGCGACCGTCCTTGTCGAAGAAGGAACAGAGCATGGTCACCGTAGGAATCTCGGCAAAGGGATCGACGAATGCCGTGCGGAAGCGAGGCAACACATAGAGGTCGCTACTGCCAGCCTGTATGAACGAGAAAAGGCTGCTGCCATCGACACGCTCACCACAGGTGAGGATGGTCTCGAGATAGGCCAAGTCGTTGATGACGAAGTTAAGTGTCTTCAGGCGTCCATCGCCACCAGGATACATGAAGTTCACCATGCGGATGTCGTTGTTGACGATGTAGTCGATAATGTCGGCCTTGGTCAGCTCAGCAGCAGGCTTCTGAAGAGTCGCCACGATAAGGTTGGGATTGAGTGTAAGATGCTTGTTGTCCATAATGGTTATTGGTTATTTGATAGGAATTCAATGGGAGCACTCGGGACAAATGCCCTTCACGATGTGGCTGGCCGAGGTGACGGTGTAGCCTGGAGGCACACCCACCTGAGGCACGGGCACTCCATCGAGGCAGAAGGTGCGCTGGCAACGCTCGCAGAAGAAATGCACGTGCAAGTCGTCATCATCTTCGTCGCTATGACTATGGCATAACTCAAAGCGAAGGGAGCCGCTACCGTCTTCAATGGCGTGCACCAGATGGTGCTCGCGGAAGAGTGTCAGGGCACGGAAGATGCCCGACTTGTCTATCGACAGAATCTTCCCTTCCAGTTCTGCCAGCGTCAGCGGACGTGCCGACGTGGCCAACGCACGCACTACCACAATGCGGTTGGCCGTAGGCTTGATGTCATGCTCAGCGAGCAGACGTGCACACTCTTCTTGTTTCATGATGCAAAGGTACGACTTTTTCCTCAAAACAGCAAACAGAATCGGCATTATACGCAAAAAGTTTCAGGAAAAGTTGGAGGATAAGCCGAAAGTAGTTATCTTTGCACAGCCAATGACGTTGGCTGCATAAGAATCCTAAACAACAAGCATCATGAGAAAGATTTATCTGTTTGCCATCAGCGCCTTAGCAGTATGCGTGATGGCATCGTGCGACAACAAGAAGACCACCAAGAACTGGGCTGAAGAAGAGGACGAAGAGGACATTGAGCTATTGGAGGACGAGGAAGAGGAGAGCGACGAGGCGTCTGACGATATTGCCGTAGCCCCCGATGACCTCTGGACGGAGGAGGCTGTGGCCGACATGCTGCGCCGTGCCTACGCCGACGTGAGCATTGTCTTCACTCCACAAGAAGACGGGCAGGAGGCAAACATCGACCTCGACGGTATGTACTGCACCAAGCAATGGAATGAAATGCTGCGCCAGGCACGCGCTGCCTCCTATCGACAGACCAGTGCCGGTAAGCAGGGCTTCAACGATACCTTTCACTGGAACTACTGGATGGAAGGAAAGGTCACTCCCGAGAACATCCATGTGACATTGCTGACGGGCAACATGGCCGAGGCAACCTTCCAGCTAACTCACGGTGAGGAGTGGATGCACACGCACGTTGCCCTCGACTTCGAGGACGGACAATGGCGCATCAGCAACTGGTTGGAAATAGGTGACGACTCCAACAGTCTTCTTCAGGAAATGGAGCGCTACGTGGAAAGAGCGAGGTAATCTGAAAGCATCAAAAAGAAAAGCATCTGAACTGCCAAGGCAATCCAGATGCTTTTCTTATGATACGAATCAAACTGATTACTCTTCGAGCACGTTCTCCTGTACGAAGTCGAGCACGTTCTTGCGGTTGGCCTGCATGCGCTCGTACTCCTCCTTGGAGCCCACGATGAGCTTCTCGAACTCGCGCAAGCCTGTACCGGCAGGAATAAGGTGACCGCAGATGACGTTCTCCTTCATGCCCTCGAGGTAATCGACCTTGCCACGGATAGCGGCTTCGTTGAGTACCTTCGTCGTCTCCTGGAAGGAGGCTGCCGACATGAAGCTCTTCGTCTGCAATGCAGCACGGGTGATACCCTGCAGGATCTGCGTAGAAGTGGCGGGCACGGCATCACGCACCTGAACGACTCTTAGGTCGCGGCGCTTTAATGAGGTATTCTCGTCACGCAGACGACGGGCGGTAACAATCTGACCGGCCTTGAGGTTGTCGGAGTCACCGGCATCGGTAACGACCTTCTTACCCCAGATGCGATCGTTCTCCTCAGCGAAGTCGAGCTTATCGACAATCTGCTGCTCAAGGAACGTAGTGTCGCCCGGGTCATTGATCTCGACCTTGCGCATCATCTGACGCACGATAATCTCAAAGTGCTTATCGTTAATCTTGATACCCTGCAAACGATAGACGTCCTGCACCTCGTTCACGATATACTCCTGAACAGCGGTGGGACCCTTGATTGCCAGGATGTCGTTGGGAGTGACGGCGCCGTCGCTAAGCGGCGTACCGGCACGCACGGCATCGTGCTCCTGCACTAGGATCTGCTTCGACAGCGAGACGAGGTACTTGCGCTGGTCGCCTGATTTCGAGGTGACTATCACCTCGCGGTTGCCACGCTTCACCTTACCCATTGTCACCTCACCGTCAATCTCAGAGACGACAGCGGGGTTCGACGGGTTGCGAGCCTCGAAGAGCTCAGTGACACGAGGCAGACCAGCGGTAATGTCACCACCCTTGGCGGCAGCACGAGGAATCTTGACAAGCGTCTCACCTGTCTTCACGGTCTGACCGTCCTCAACCACAACGTGACCACCCACGGGGAAGTTGTAGGTACCAATCTTCTCACCATTCACATCGAGTACATCACAGGTGGGCACCTTCGTCTTATCTTTTGACTCAGTGACAATCTTCTCGGTCAAGCCAGTCGTTTCGTCAGTCTCAGCACGGAAGGTAACACCCTCAATGACATCGTTGAACTTCAACACACCAGCATACTCAGTAACGATGACGGCATTGAAGGGATCCCACTGAGCAATCTTGTCGCCCTTGGAAACAACATCACCCGTCTTATAATAGAGTGAAGCACCATAAGGCACATTCACCGTAGAGAGTACAATCTTGGTGTTAGGATCGACGAAGCGGAGCTCACCCAGACGGCTAACCACCATCTCACACTCACGTCCGTCCTCATCGAAGGGCACGGTACGCACCTCCTCGAACTCCAGACGTGCATTCTCGTACTTCGCCACGATGGTAGCATTGGCAGCTGCATTGGCAGCCACACCACCAGCGTGGAACGTACGAAGCGTCAGCTGTGTACCCGGCTCACCAATAGCCTGAGCAGCGATGACGCCGACGGCCTCACCCTTCTGCACCATGCGGCGCGTAGCCAGATTGCGGCCATAGCACTTGCGGCAGACACCCTTCTTCGACTCACAGGTAAGCACCGAACGAATCTCAACACTCTCAATCTCGGCCTTTTCAATCTCCTCGGCAATAGCCTCGGTAATCTCCTCGCCAGCAGGAACGATGACCTCACCTGTCTTGGGGTTGATGACATCGTGAACGCTGACACGACCCAAAATGCGCTCAGCCAGACTGCTGATGATCTCATCACCACTCTTCAGGGCGGTGCAGACGAGTCCACGCAACGTGCCGCAATCCTCCTCGGTAATAATCACGTCATGAGAAACATCAACCAAACGACGGGTCAGGTAACCTGCGTCGGCTGTCTTCATGGCAGTATCGGCAAGACCCTTACGGGCACCGTGAGTAGAAATGAAGTACTCCAGCACGGACATGCCTTCCTTGAAGTTCGACAAGATGGGGTTCTCAATAATCTGGTGTCCCTCGGCACCAGCCTTCTGAGGCTTAGCCATCAGACCGCGGATACCAGAGAGCTGCTTAATCTGATCCTTACTACCACGGGCACCAGAGTCGAGCATCATGAACACAGCGTTGAAACCCTGGTCGGCCTCGGTCATCTCCTTCATCAGGATGTTACCGATGTCATTGTTCACGTGCGTCCAAGTATCAATGACCTGGTTGTAGCGCTCGTTGTCAGTGATGAAGCCCATGTTGTAGTTGTCAGTAATCTGACGTACTTCGTCATTACCCTTGCTGATGAGCTCAGCCTTCTCCTTCGGGATGATGATATCGTCGAGGTTGAATGACAGACCTGCCAGATAGGCCATGCGGTAGCCCAAGTTCTTGATGCCATCGAGGAACTCGCATGCTTCAGCAAAGCCCACATTCTTGATGACGTCGGCAATGATGTCGCGCAGGCTCTTCTTCGAGATGACCTTATTAACAAATCCTACCTCGGGCGGAACGATACCATTGACAATGACGCGACCAACGGAAGTCTCCACCTGGTGGCGCACTTTCTTGCCCTCGACAATGTCATCTACATAGACCTTGACCTGAGCGTGCAAATCGCACTTGCCCTCGTTGTGAGCAATGATAGCCTCTTCAGGACCGTAGAACGACAGTCCCTCGCCCTTGGCACCCGGACGAATCTTCGTGATGTAATACAGTCCAAGCACCATATCCTGTGACGGCACAGTGATAGGAGCACCATTGGCAGGGTTCAGAATGTTATGACTCTGCAGCATGAGCAGCTGAGCCTCGAGAATAGCCTCGTTAGAGAGGGGAAGGTGTACAGCCATCTGGTCGCCGTCGAAGTCAGCATTGAATGCCGTACATGCCAGCGGGTGCAGCTGAATGGCCTTACCCTCGATAAGCTTCGGCTGGAAAGCCTGAATACCCAGACGGTGCAGCGTAGGAGCACGGTTGAGGAGCACGGGATGACCCTTCATCACATTCTCCAGGATGTCCCAGATAACGGGCTCACGGCGATCAACAATCTTCTTGGCGCTCTTCACCGTTTTCACAATGCCACGCTCGATGAGCTTGCGGATGATAAACGGCTTGTAGAGTTCGGCTGCCATCAACGTAGGCAGACCACACTCGCCCATCTTCAGCTCGGGACCAACGACGATAACGGAACGAGCGGAGTAATCAACACGCTTACCGAGCAGGTTCTGACGGAAGCGGCCCTGCTTACCCTTCAGCGAATCGCTGAGTGACTTCAACGGGCGATTACTGTCACTCTTCACAGCCGAAGATTTGCGGCTGTTGTCGAAAAGAGAATCGACAGCCTCCTGCAACATACGCTTCTCGTTACGCAAGATGACCTCAGGAGCATGAATCTCCATAAGGCGCTTCAGGCGATTGTTGCGGATGATGACACGACGATAGAGATCGTTCAAGTCAGAAGTGGCGAAACGTCCACCGTCCAGCGGCACCAGCGGGCGCAACTCAGGCGGTGTGACGGGCAGAATCTTCATAATCATCCACTCGGGCCTGTTGATGCCCTTTTCCACGCTTTGGCGGAAAGCCTCCACCACCTGCAAGCGTTTTAGAGCCTCATTTTTGCGCTGCTGCGACGAGTCGGTATTGGCACGGTCGCGCAACTCATAGCTCAATGAGTCAAGGTCAAGCTGCTGCAACAACTCATAAACAGCCTCGGCACCCATCTTTGCGATGAACTTATTGGGATCACTGTCCTCCAGATAGTAGTTATCCTCGGAAAGCTGGTTATCTACAATCTCGTTGTACTCCTCCTCGGAGAGCAAGTCGAACTTCTGTGAACCAAGCATCGGCTCGCCATCGGCATTCTTGCGGCCCTCTAACGAACCGGGCTGAATGACGACATAGCGCTCGTAGTAGATGATAGCATCGAGTTTCTTAGTAGGAAGTCCCAGTAGATAGCCGATCTTATTGGGCAGTGAGCGGAAGTACCAAATGTGAGCCACGGGAACAACGAGCTCGATGTGGCCGCTACGCTCGCGACGCACCTTCTTCTCTGTCACCTCTACGCCACAACGGTCGCAGACAATACCCTTATAACGGATGCGCTTGTACTTACCACAGGCGCACTCATAGTCCTTCGTAGGACCGAAGATGCGCTCGCAGAACAGGCCGTCGCGCTCAGGCTTATAGGTACGGTAGTTGATGGTCTCCGGCTTGGTGACCTCACCGTATGAACTCTCGAGGATTTCCTCTGGAGAAGCAAGTCCGATGGTAATTTTAGTGAAATTACTCCTTGTCTTTGTATCTTTCTTGAAAGCCATAATTTTCAATTTTCAATTTTCAATTTTCAATTACCATTAGTCGAGAGTGACGCTCAATCCCAGACCGCGAAGCTCGTGCAGCAACACGTTGAGCGATTCGGGAATGCCCGGTGTTGGCATCGGCTCACCCTTGACGATTGCTTCGTAGGCCTTGGAACGGCCAACAGTATCATCAGACTTGATAGTTAGAATTTCCTGAAGCACATGGCTGGCACCGAAAGCCTCCAGTGCCCAAACCTCCATCTCACCGAAACGCTGGCCACCGAACTGTGCCTTACCACCGAGCGGCTGCTGCGTGATGAGACTGTACGGACCGATAGAACGGGCATGCATCTTATCCTCGACCATATGACCCAACTTAAGGAAGTAGGTAATGCCTACGGTAGCAGGCTGGTCGAACTTCTCACCCGTCTCACCGTCATAAAGGTGAGTAGAGCAGAGACGCGGCAGGCCTGCCTTGTCAGTCCACTCGGCGAGATCATCAAGCTTGGCACCGTCGAAGATCGGAGTAGCAAACTTCACACCCATGCGCTTACCAGCAGCTCCGAGGATTGCCTCGAAGATCTGTCCGAGGTTCATACGCGAGGGCACACCCAGCGGGTTAAGCACCAAATCGACGGGACGGCCATCCTCGAGGAACGGCATATCCTCCTGGCGCACTACCTTCGACACAATACCCTTGTTACCGTGACGACCAGCGAGCTTATCGCCCACACCTATCTTACGTTTCTTGGCCACATAGACCTTTGCCATCTGCAGAATACCGGAAGGCAGCTCGTCACCAATAGTGATGGCGAACTTACGACGCTTCATCTCGGCATCGAGCAACTTGTACTTCTTCATATAGTTGATGATGAGCTTGGCAATGAGTTCGTTCTTGTGCTCATCATTCGTCCACTTGTTGGTCTGAACGTCACCATACTCCAGGTTACGCAGCACTGTCATGGTGAACTTGGCACCTTTGGAAATAACCTCAGCACCTGTATAGTCCTTCACGCCCTGCGATGTCTTACCCTTCGTCAACTCGGCAAGCTTGTCAACCAGAATATCCTTCAGATCATTAACCTTAGCCTCATACTCTTCGTCGATTTTGGCCAGCGTTACCTTATCCTGCATCTTCGTCTGACGGGTCTTGATGGCACGGGCAAAAAGTTTCTTATCAATGATGACACCTGTCAGCGACGGATTAGCTTTCAGCGAAGAATCCTTCACATCGCCGGCCTTGTCACCGAAGATGGCACGCAACAGCTTCTCCTCTGGCGAAGGATCGCTCTCGCCCTTAGGCGAGATCTTGCCGATTAGAATGTCGCCAGGCTCCACACGGGCACCCACACGAATGACACCATTTTCATCGAGATCCTTGGTAGCTTCCTCACTGACATTAGGAATGTCTGCAGTAAACTCCTCTACGCCACGTTTGGTTTCGCGCACGTCGAGCGAATACTCATCAACATGGACAGAGGTAAGAATATCCTCACGAACAATGCGCTCGTTGAGCACGATGGCATCCTCATAGTTGTAACCCTTCCACGGCATATAGGCCACAAGCAGGTTACGACCCAGAGCCAGTTCACCATTCTCAGTAGCATAGCCCTCGGTAAGGATGTCGCCCTTCTTCACGCGCTGACCCTTGTCACAGATAGGACGCAAGTCGATGGTCATGTTCTGGTTGGTACGACGGAACTTAGGAATACGATATTCCTTCAAGGCTGGCTCGAAGCTAACAAACTCCTCGTCCTCGGTACGATCATAAAGAATGCGGATGGTAGTGGCATCTACATACTCGATAACACCGTCGCCTTCTGCGGTAATCATGGTACGTGAATCTTCACAGACCTGCTTCTCAATACCCGTTCCTACGATGGGAGCCTCGTTATGAAGCAAGGGCACAGCCTGACGCATCATGTTCGAACCCATCAGTGCGCGGTGAGCATCATCATGCTCCAAGAAAGGAATAAGCGAAGCAGCAATAGAAGCAATCTGCTGTGGCGACACATCCATGAGATTCACCTCTGTGGGCGGAACAACAGGGAAGTCAGCATCCTGACGGCATTTCACTACGTCACGTATGAAGGTACCGTCGTCGTTTAGCGGAGCATTGCCCTGACCGATGATATAGTTAGCCTCGTCTTCAGCTGTAAGATAGACAATCTCATCGTTGTCAAGATTGGCCACACCGTTCTCTACCTTGCGGTAGGGCGTCTGGATGAAGCCAAGCTCATTGATTTTGGCATAGACGCAAAGCGAGGAAATCAGACCGATATTCGGGCCTTCAGGGCTCTCAATCGGACAGAGACGACCGTAGTGAGTATAGTGCACGTCACGAACCTCGAAACCAGCACGCTCACGCGACAGGCCACCAGGGCCCAGAGCAGAGAGACGACGCTTGTGAGTCACCTCGGCCAGCGGGTTCGTCTGATCCATGAACTGCGACAGCGGGTTGGTTCCAAAGAACGAGTTGATGACACTCGAAATAGTCTTGGCATTAATCAAATCCGTCGGTGTGAACACCTCATTGTCACGCACGTTCATACGTTCACGGATAGTACGGCTCATGCGGGCCAGTCCGATAGAGAACTGATTAGAAAGTTGCTCACCCACAGTACGCACGCGACGGTTCGACAAATGGTCGATATCATCGACAGCTGCCTTCGAGTTAATGAGCTGAATAAGATATTTGATAATCTCGATTATATCCTCCTTCGTCAGGACACGGACATCCCTCTCAGTATCGAGACCCAGCTTCTTATTTATACGATAACGACCCACATCACCCAAGTCATAACGTTTGTCAGAGAAGAACAGGCTCTGAATGACTTCGCGTGCGCTGGCATCATCGGCAGGGTCGGCATTGCGAAGCTGACGATAGATAAAGAGCACGGCCTCTTTCTCCGAATTCGAGGGATCCTTGGCAAGCGTATTGAAGATAATGCTATAGTCCTGAGCCACACCCTCGTCCTTATGAACTAGAATAGTCTGTGCACCACTCTCAAGAATGTCCATGATATTCTCTTCGGTAATCTCGGTATCGCGCTTGATGATAACCTCATTACGCTCGATAGAAACAACCTCACCCGTGTCCTCATCGACGAAATCCTCGTTCCAGCTCTTCAATACATTACCTGCCAACTTGGCACCAATGGCCTTCTTCAGGCTGGCCTTGTTAACCTTCACCTCTTCGGCGAGGTCGAAAATCTGCAGGATGTCCTTATCGGTCTCGAAGCCAATGGCACGAAGCAGCGTGGTAACAGGCAGCTTCTTCTTACGGTCGATGTAAGCATACATCACATTATTAATATCCGTAGCGAACTCAATCCAAGAGCCCTTGAACGGAATAATACGTGCCGAATAGAGCAATGAGCCATTGGCATGCACACTCTGGCCGAAGAATACGCCAGGTGAGCGGTGCAACTGCGACACCACGACGCGCTCGGCACCATTGATAACAAACGTGCCATTAGCGGTCATATAAGGGATGGGCCCCAGGAAGACATCCTGGATGACGGTACCAAAGTCCTCATGATCAGGATCGGTGCAATATAGTTTCAGCTTTGCCTTCAGGGGTACGCTATAAGTCAGGCCACGCTCCAAGCACTCCTCAATGGTGTAGCGGGGCGGATCGATATAGTAATCCAGGAACTCAAGTACGAAATTATTACGCGTATCGGTGATAGGGAAGTTCTCTGCGAACACCTTATACAGGCCGTCGTTCTTGCGTTCCTCAGGCGGAGTGTCTAATTGCAGGAAGTCCTGAAACGACTTTAACTGCACGTCGAGGAAGTCTGGCAGGGGCATCGGGTTTTTGACGCTGCCAAAATTTACTCTGTTGTCTATTACTTTTGAAGCCATATATTAATAATGTTGATTCGATAAATCCGGAAAGCCGGCATATCCGGACAATCCGGACTATAAGAGAAGAAAAGGTTAGGAACCCTCTACTGGAGAGCTCCTAACCATAAGTTATAGTGGTCTTCTGAATTACTTCAGCTCAACCTCGGCACCTGCGGCCTCGATGGTCTTCTTCAGGTTCTCAGCCTCTTCCTTGCTCAGACCTTCCTTCACGGTAGCGGGAGCACCGTCAACCAGATCCTTAGCCTCCTTCAGGCCCAGACCACAAGCTTCCTTCACGGCCTTCACAACCTGGAGCTTAGCAGCACCGGCTGACTTCAGAACCACGTCGAAAGAGGTCTTCTCCTCAGCAGCGGCCTCAGCGCCACCAGCTGCGGGACCAGCAGCTACTGCAACGGCTGCAGCAGCAGGCTCAATTCCATACTCGTCCTTCAGGACCGTTGCCAACTCGTTAACTTCCTTCACAGTCAGATTCACCAACTGCTCAGCAATAGCTTTAATATCTGCCATTTTTATTTAAGATTTTAATTGTTTTTAATTTTAATGTTACTTGTTTGTCGTCGCTTATTTGTTACGCTCAGCGATAGCGTCAAGCAGGCCGTGGATCTTACCACCGGCATTCAGTCCGGAAATAACATTCTTGATAGGCGACTGCAGCAGAGCCACAACATCGGCGATAAGCTCGTTCTTGCTCTTGATGGCAACCAGCTCGTCGAGCTTGTCGGCACCAACAAAGACGCTCTCTTCTGCATAAGCACCTTTCAATGCGGGAATTTCCTGCTTCTTGGACTTATAGTCCTTCAGCAACTTGGCGGGAGCATTTGCTGTCTGTGCAAACATCAGAGCGGTGTTGCCCTTCAGACAGTCATAGAGAGCGGTGAAGTCGGTCTCTGCATTCTCGAACGCCTTGTGCAGCAGCTTGTTCTTGACAACCAGCAGCTTAATCTCGTTCTTGAAGCAGTTACGACGGAGGTCGCTCGTCTGCTCAGCGTTCAGACCAGTAAGGTCAACCAGATAGAAATGAGGATACTCCTTCAGTTTCTCACCAAGTTCTACGATAATAGTATCTTTTAATTCCTTTTTCATTTGTCTAATCTTTTAACGAGTTATTCAACTGATTTAGGATCTACCTTGATACCCTTACTCATAGTACTTGAGAGGAAGATACTCTTTACGTATGTACCCTTAGCAGCAGCAGGCTTCAGCTTGATAATGGTAGCAATGAACTCCTTGGCATTCTCGAAAATCTGATCGGGGGTGAAGGTCACCTTACCAATAGAGGTATGCACGATACCAGTCTTATCTACCTTGAAGTCAATCTTACCTTGCTTTACTTCCTTTACTGCCTTAGCAACGTCCATAGTAACAGTGCCGCTCTTGGGGTTAGGCATCAGGCCACGGGGACCGAGAACACGACCCAAGGGACCCAGCTTACCCATGCACGAAGGCATCGTGATGATAACATCAACATCGGTCCAACCGCCCTTGATCTTTTCGATATACTCGTCAAGACCAACATAGTCAGCACCAGCTTCCTTGGCGGCAGCCTCCTGATCAGGAGTACAGAGAGCGAGCACACGCGTCACCTTACCAGTACCGTTCGGCAGCGACACAACGCCACGAACCATCTGGTTAGCTTTACGCGGGTCAACGCCCAAGCGTACATCGATATCCACAGAAGCCTCAAACTTGGTCGTGGTAATTTCCTTGACCAGTGCGGCGGCTTCCTTCAAAGAGTATGCTTTCCCTGCTTCAACCTTATCAGCTACCAACTTTTGATTTTTTGTCAGTTTACTCATTGTCTTTTAAAATTGAAGTTATTGTTATTTACCAGGGAACTCCCCTTTCACAGTGATACCCATGCTACGAGCCGTACCGGCAATCACCTTCATTGCAGACTCTACTGTGAAGCAGTTCAGGTCAGCGAGCTTATCCTCAGCGATGGCGCGCACCTGATCCCAAGTAACGCTGGCCACCTTCTTACGGTTAGGCTCAGAAGAACCGCCCTTCACTTTGGCAGCCTCCAGCAGCTGTACAGCAGCAGGAGGAGTCTTGATAACAAAGCTGAAAGACTTGTCGGCATAGTATGTGATAACGACAGGAAGAATCTTGCCTGCCTTATCCTGGGTTCTGGCGTTGAACTCTTTGCAGAATCCCATGATATTGATACCCTTTGAACCCAAAGCAGGTCCTACGGGAGGCGAGGGATTCGCAGCGCCACCTTTAATCTGTAATTTGATTAATCCAGCAACTTCTTTAGCCATTTCTGTTAATTATTAATTTGATTGTCATATAAGTCTGGGATTGGAAGCCTCCCATGACCCTATATTAGAATCAGCGCACCGTAACAAATTGCGCCCTATTCTTTCTCTACCTGATTATATCCAAGCTCCAAAGGTGTCTTACGTCCGAAAATTTTCACCATCACTTTCAGCTTGCGTTTTTCGGCATTTACCTCTTCAATCACGCCGCTGAATCCGTTGAACGGTCCATCGGTCACCTTCACAGCCTCGTCCAACTCGAACGGGATATCGACCTCCTCGGTGCGGATAGCCGTATCTTCAACCGTACCTAAGATACGGTTAATGTCGGCCTGACGCACGGGGCTCGGATTATCCATGCCTCCGAGGAAGCCTAGCACATTGGGGATGAAACGCAGGGTATGGGCAACCTCGCCGTCAAGTTTAGCCTCTACCAGCACATAGCCTGGCAGGAACAACTTCTCTTTGACGACGCGCTTACCATTACGCAGCTGTGCATATTTCTCAGTAGGCAAAAGTATCTGGCCCACATGGTCGGCCAGCGAAGGATTGTTACGCATCAAAGCCTCCAAATACTCTTTTACCTTTGCTTCCTTTCCGCTTACAGCTTTCAGCACATACCACTTCTTACCCGTCTCAGCCATCTTTCACAAATCTTAGCCTGGATATACCACGCTCATTACCGACTTGAACACGAAATCCATGACCCACACGACAAGTGCAATAATCAACGATGCCGACAGCACCAGCATAGCGCTGCCCGTCAGCTCTTTGTAAGTAGGCCACGTCACCTTATGTGCCAACTCATCGTAGCACGTACGGCAATACTTAATGAACTTTTTAATAATATTCATAACTCTTCCTTATTCTTCGCACGGGAAGGAGGACTCGAACCCACGACCCTCGGTTTTGGAGACCGATGCTCTACCAACTGAGCTATTCCCGTAAATGAAAGCCCCCACCCGACTTGAGCGGGGGCTTCATAAAGTATGTTATTCTGTCTGTTGCCTCAACGGCAACTTAACTGAACTATTAATCCTCGAACACCTCAGTGATCTGACCCGAACCAACGGTGCGACCACCCTCGCGGATAGCGAAGCGCAGACCCTTGTTCAGAGCAACGGCGTAGATCAGTTCAACAGTGATCTCAACGTTATCACCAGGCATCACCATCTCAACGCCCTCGGGCAGAGAAATCTCACCCGTGCAGTCCATGGTGCGGAGGTAGAACTGGGGACGATACTTGTTGCCGAACGGAGTGTGACGGCCACCCTCTTCCTTCTTCAGGACATAGATAGAAGCCTTGAACTTCTTGAAGGGCTTG
>CAJOFE010000043.1 GCA_905233825.1 uncultured Prevotella sp.
GGAGTTTGAGAAACATGTCATAAGAGAGATAGAGTGAATGCTCACGCGATAGGCGTGGGCGTTACTTATCTATGACATGGGCATCTCCTACAGCCTTCGAACCAGATAAAGTAAGTTCACGCTTTTTCTGTATAACCAAGAACGGAGTAATAACGACAAAATAAGTGTGTGTCAGATTTAGATGGACTATATTCTTAATTTGAATAACTACTATAGGCAACACTCCATAAGGTATCGTGCCGCAAAAGTAATGCTATCACTTGTGATACTATTGCTTGGGGGCTTAATCTATGTCATATTTAGGGATAAGTCATTGCTGATGTTCGATTGGTTCAATACAATTGGGATTAGCAACGAAGTTGATGGGCTTAGAAGATTATTTCAAGGAGAAGGCATCTACGGATGGGTGAAATATAGTTTACCAGACGGGTTGTGGATTTTCTCTTATATGTTTATTGTTGACGCGATATGGGACAGAGAGAGAAATGTCGTATCAATGATATTTCTCTGGGGATTACCGATAGTGGCAATACTCTCCGAGTGTTTACAATATTTAGGCTTGCTATCAGGCGTGTTCGACTGGATGGATATGGCTAGTTATATGTTGGCAATTACATTATTCCTGATTATTAAACATTTAAAATGATAAGGCTATGAAATCTAAAATTATTCTGTCATCCTTAGTTTTGTTGTTTTTTTCTTTATTAGCAGGTGGTTCATCAAAAGGAGATGAAGAAGCCGTAGTTACAATAATCATCGTAGTAGTTGTTGGTGTCATAATTATTTCGATAATTACATCTATCGTTCAAAGCAGAAATAAAAAGAAGAGACTCCAAATGATTGAGAAAGACGAGCAGGACTCGTCTGATTTCGACAGAAGCGTTTCGATTGGCGACGACAGGTGTAAGCTATACTTCGATACTGCCAAGAAAAGAGTAATGATTATGCAGATAACCACCGATGACATTACCAAAAAATATATTGATAATTTTGAGTACCCAGACAAAAGTCTTGCACGCTACAAGGATGGTATTTACTATGTATATGAACCAACCAGTCGCAGACTGCTATCTGGCAATTATGGTAGTTATGGAATTACAGAGATTGAAAGCCTTGAAGGTGTTGATAAAAGTGGTTTAACTACAAAAGACCCAATTGTTCCATCATTCAGCCATTTTAAAACAAAGACTTATTCAAGTATGTCTACAGAATCAAAGGATATATACGTTCTAATAGATGAATATCATGGTTTGATGGCAGTGGCAGAGCTGGGAAAACTCAGATATGCTTTCAACTATATTAATGCAGTAAAACTTCCAGAAAAGGCTGGTTTAGTATCAGCAATATCAGTTAAAAAGGCTGGTAACTATATGTTCGTTATGGATTCATTCTTCAAGGTGCTTGTCATAATTGGCAAGCACATTCACAAGACTTTTAACTACTCTGACATCATTGAGGTTTCATATATAGAGAACGGCGACACGATGTTCACAAAATCAACAGGTAGAACTGTAGGAGGTGCCATTGTAGGCGGAGTGCTCATGGGTGGGGCTGGTGCTGTTGTTGGTGGACTATCAGGTGACACAAAAAAGAAAAAGGAAGTGAAGAATATGGATGTAAAGATTCTTCTGCGCAGTACAGAAGAAACTTCCTGTGTCCTGCATTTTATGGACTCTTCATCTCCTCTCAATTCAAAAGATGCGAGTTTTAATGCCAGATATGAAGAGTTTTTGAGGAATGCTAATACCGCTAAAGATCTTTTATCTGTGATTATTGATGATGCAAAACAGACTGCGACTCAAGCTGTGACGCGACCTGTCGCTCCACAATCGTCAAGTGTTGCAGACGAGTTGGCAAAACTGGCCAAACTCAAGGCAGACGGAATCCTTACAGAAGAAGAATTCCTGGCTCAGAAAGCAAAATTGCTGGGATAAACATAAACAAGACATAAAGGAGATAAACTATGAAGAAGATTTTATTTTTCACAGCTATTATATTATTGACCGCCTGTGGTCGTAGTGTAAAGATGAGTTCTTTACAATATAAAGAAGGTGAACGGGGGCGCCTTTTCTATGTATACTACGAAGATAAAGCCTTTGATGGCGAAGCGTGGAGTGATGACGGAAGATCATTCAAGATAATTGTCGACTGTGGCATTATGAAGCGTTTAGAGTGCTTTGACGAAGACGGCAATTTATTTTATGCCTTCGATTGCAATGATAGAAAAGAGGTGTACTTCAATGAGAAAGGTAACGAAATAACAAAGCGGCAGGCCCAAGACCTCTATCCCAACAAGTATAAACATCTCCAAGATGATTTACTTGACGAAATAGATGACATAATAAACCAGAGAGCGATAGAGAGTAACAGGGATGAAAAACCAAGCGTTGCTGAAGAAGATAGCGAGGCTACAAAAGTTGCGAAAGAAGAGTTGAGTGCTGCTGAATCAGAGATAAACAAAATTCATGAAGAAATAGACATTCAGTTTGCCAAACTTATTGCAGCAAAAGAAAAATCAACGACAGATAATGAAATTAAGGAAATCATTGACGCTATTAACAGCAAATATGCCAGATATTATGGTTTCCTTCTTACTGCAAATCAAGATACTTCACTTTACAATGCGGCTCGCGACAAGGTAAAATCCACTATTGCTGTAGAAATCCTTAAGAAGAGAAAGCAAGAAGCTCTTGACAAAATTCATGAAGAATATTACGGTTATTGATATGATTATGAAGATTATAATATGAAGCATGATATGAGAACATTTATTTTATCGTTGTTTATATGCCTTGGAATGGCAAGCTTCGCACAAACGCCATTGTTGTTCACGAAGGTTATTGAAAAGGAGGGTGCGGACTCTCTGAAACTTTTTGAATTGGCCAGAAATTGGTTGGCACATTCTTATACCGATTCAAAGGCCGTCGTACAAGATGCAGAGCCAGGAAAGAGAATAACAGGGCATGGCGTGATCAATTTTCGAACAGGGCTACAATACATCAGCATTAGGGGAAACATAAACTATATCGTTGATATTCAGTTCAAAAATGAGCGTTTGCGTTTCGTGATGAAGAACTTCACCCATGAGCCAGAACAAGAGGCAATGTTCAACAACCACATGGGAGTAATGGTTGACCCTCTTCCAAAAGACTTGAAGGAGATTGGCGTGGAGGGTGCAAATCGAAAGGCCTGCTATAAATACTTCTACAAAAAGGGCAAGCCTTTGTGCGAAGAACTCTTCACTAAGTTGTCACTCGACTTGGAGAGGTTTATTGAGAAGGGCGAAATTATAAAAAATGATTGGTAGTATTGTCTTAAACCATTTATAAATTGAAAATATGGAAAAATATATTGTATTTGTTTCAGTTATCGCCCTTATATGGGGAATATTGAATATTATTTTGTTTTTCAAAATATGGGGTATGACAGATGACGTTAGAAAACTAACTAATAAGTTTTGTGTAACTTCTGATAATGAATCTAAAGTGTCAAATTCCATAACAGGAAATAATCAAAATTCTGAGGATGCTGATTATGACAGGCGATTAGACAATGTTAAATCAGGAGATAGTGTTAGACGTAAGTCCGATGGTAAAATAATGGAAGTTGATTCTGTTGAAGAAAAAAGATTGTTCTGTAAAGGCGGTTCCCTTGAAGGGTATAAATGGTATCCCAAAAGTTCTGTTGAATATTTGGACAAATGACACAGAGGGCTGATCGTGTGTGTGTTGTCTGTCTCGCGGGAGAAAAGGGCTGCTTCTGTTGTCTTAGCAACATAGGGGTACTGGTCTAAGATTAGGGAGTACTATAGTAAATCACGGGAACAGGCCATTGATTCTAACGTTGACTGCCTTTGGAATCAACAACTTACCCCTGTGATTTCATAATAATTGAAGTTGTAAATTCAAGAGTCTTGTCGAACAAATCATAGGCTCGTGATATGTATTTTGACTCAAAATCAACGGGTATCTCTTTCTCATCTTTTAGTTCTTTGTTATTATAATATCCTTTTGATGATGGTAGAATGACAGGTTGCATTATGTCTCCAACTTCATAAAGATCGTATGTGCTAAGATTATGTTTAATTTTATTATCTACCTGTACTACTTTGTGAAACCAAACATCGTACTCATCAAGCATATATCTGAAGAAAGTCCTTTCGACCTCTGTTAAGTCATTGCCCTCCTTTAGTTTATTATTAACGAACTTCATTACACTATTATCCTTTCCTTCAATTGTACCAATTTTATCAGATATTTGTTCGTTAGGATATGCCATACGCATATATAACGATGTACGGTCTAATAGTATTCTAATAGCATGAAGTATAGATGCATTCATCACATCTCCTGCCACACCTATAAGAGAATCTCCAAAAATGAAATCGAGGGTCTTGTCCTTAAACGTATAAGGCGTAAATTTACATCGTGTAAATGAAAGAATTGTTGGAGCCATATACGCAGTTGCATCCTTCTCAAAGAATTCGTAAACTTTTCTTATTTCATCATTGTCCGATGATGCAAGTACTTGACAGTATGCTGCGTACTTTTTATACCGAAATGCCATTTCCTTCTTTGCTTCTCGATATGTTTGCCTATGAAGATTGCTTATGAGTTTCTTTAGTTCTGAGTCCATATTTATTTGCTGCTACTATTGTCAAAACTTATTGCCTTTTTTAAGATTACACTCTCTACAGAGTAATTGTAGATTCTCTGGCTCAGAAGAGCCACCTTTTGAGAATGGAATAATATGGTCAAGTTGCAAGTCCTTAGTTCTGCCGCACTTGCAGCAACGCCCACCGTCACGCATAAAAACAAAGCCAACAACTTCTTGCGGTATATATGGTCTTTTGTGATCTTCGTCGAACAAGATTCCTTCTTCCACAAGCCTTTGCCTTGCAATTTGTCGCAATGCCTTTTTAAGCTCTGCAGCCTTTATTTCCTCCTTGATTTTTTCAATTTGCTGTTCTCTTAGATAGTCGTTTATTTCCTCTTCGTTATAATTGAATTCTAAAATCGCTTCCTCGTATTCAACAGAGCTACCAATAGGAACTAATAAAGTAAGAATACAACGTGGTCTCCAGCGTAAAACCACTTTACTATGTGAATCGAAGATGTTGAGAACATTTACATCCCCATCACAAACGATTTTGTTGTTTTTATCAAGTTTTTTACCTTTAACAGGGTTTATTCCGAAATATATATCATGATCAAAGCCAAATTCTCGATGGCAATGTTCATATGATTGTGTAGTTAATACAAACACGCCATCTTTAATCTTTTTATAATCAAATAAATCATCAAAATGAGCAGGTTGCCGTACAGGGATGATGTACTCAAGTCTGTCACTTGTTGGATATGTTTTGTTTGCCATAATAGTACGTGTAATTTAGACTGCAAATATACACAAAACTCTTCAGATAATAGTCTCTAAAACAAGAAATTTTGAAAAATGATGCACTTTTTACAATATTTATCCAAAGAAGATGTACATTGTATGTACTTTCGTATGCTAAATTGTGAATTACATATTATACAATAGAATATTTGAGAATCCATGAAAATGAGATGAAGTTTGTCATTCTGAGTAACAAGCAGATAGTTCCGACAGAGGGAACGATAGGATATGTACACAAAATGTTCATTTTGACGAGTCAGGACTCGAGCTACAGATTTATAAGGTGAATATAATCGAGGTAATCAACTGAGTCTATCGGCAAATCAATAAACTCTGCTCGAACAAAAAAAGAGATGAATTGATTTGGTTCATTCATAAGAAATGATTACCTTTGCACCCGATGATGAGCCATAGTACGGCTGGTGGCTCAGCATCGGGTGTTCATTGAATGCATTTCATAGCAGAATGCGGAATTGAGTACGGTTGCCAATTCGTAACCCAGATTTTCCTCAATCCCCCAGACTGCCTTTATACAAAGAAAAACTGAGAAATCTTACAAAGTTACGAAAAAACGAGGGAAATGCAAAAGAAAAGCTTGTTTTTCTTTTCATTTCCAAGTGATAGTATACGAAACTTGCTTTCGCTTGTCTTGTCCAAGCGTAAAGCAATAAAAAAGGAAGAAGCCACGAGTGGCCTCTTCCTTAATAGAATATTCAATTCATCGAGCTTAGGGCACTAATACCTTGCGGATGGTGTTACCCTGACGGATGAGATAGATGCCAGCCGGCAGATTCATATCGGGCGTGCCCTGTCCTGTTGCCACCACGGTGCCGTTCACGCGATAGATGGTGAAGGTGGTTGGCAGATACTGGAGAGTGGTGATGCCTGTGGCATTGAAGTTGATGGCCTGCGGAGCTGACTTCTGTACGTTACCCACATGGTCGATGGCTACAGCATAGACGCTGCAGTCGGTGCCTGCATTTACCTTGAAGTCGATGCTGGGCTCAGTATTCTGGCCGATATACTTATAGTCATCACCACCGGCAGAGGCATAGAACAGGTAGTGGCTGATGCCTGAACCCTCGTCGTTACCATGACAAGTTACCGTGGCGACACCATCCTGCCAAGCTGAGCTCCACATCGTCGTGGTGGGAGCTACGAGGTCGAGCGTGTTCACATACTCGTTGGTCTCGATGACATCATTGTAGTCGAAGCGGATGGCGGCCTTGTTCTTCACCTGTGTGCCATTTTTCAGGTTAGGTTTCAGATCGACGCTGAAGGAAACATAGCCCTCGCCCTCAGGAGCGTTCACGTTTGGTGGCAGCTCGATACCTTCGATTTCCCAACGCAGCTGGTTGCCGTTGCGGCTCATCTTCCAGTTGTATTCCGTACCCTCGTGGCTGGTCTGTCCGAAGCGGACGGTGGAGACATCGAATATGTTATCGTCAAGCTGGTCATCGATGACGATGCGGTAGGCATTGTCGGTAGCCTCGGCTTTGTTCTCGAAGAAAATGCGATAGTCCATGGTGCGCACATCGCCGATGTAGTTCTTATCGCCATAGCCTAACGGGCCTACCATCTCGTTGGGATCCCACGAGCGCACGATGCCGTTCACACCTTGGCGTCCGTCCATAATCTGCGGATCATCCTGTATGTAGCCAAGATCCTTGTAAATCCAGAGCCATAGCTTGCGGCGCAGGGCCGTGATGATGCCGTGGGGCACGTCGTGCAGCACCTTAACCAGCTGTACGCCAGGAACCTTGTCGATGAGCACATTGGCCACGCGCTCGGCATAGCCTTTCACGGTATGAGGCGTGGGCTGCTTGTAGCCGAATTGCAACTCCTGTGGTACGCGGCCGAACATCTTTCCCCATTGCTCGTTGTCTTTTTCGGTCATGATGCCCTCGTTGATGAGCACGGAAGTAGTGAGATGGGTAACGCCATCCTCGGTCATGATGCGGAAGTACTGGTTATCAAGGACTTCCTCGGTGGTGCTCTTCAGGGCGCCGAAGAAGGCCGCGGCCTTGTCTTTCAGGGAGAATTCACGAAGCGGGCTGTCGCCACGCGAGCCGTTGGGCACGATGCCCTGCGTGCAAATGGTAAACTGACAGCTCTCGTAGGGGCCCAGGTCGCTCATGATGAACGCGGCGCAGTCGCCCTCGTCGGGATCGTAGATGGCAAACTCGTCGTGGTCAACACGCTGTTTCACGCCATTCTCGTCGGGCAGCTCGGCATAGAGAATCTGAATGTCTGGCGACACGGGGAGAGCCAGGAAGAAACTGCCGGTGTGGCCGCTACCAATATTCTCTACCTTCACTTCCATAGGGCTAGGGATGCCCAGACGGGTGGTGCCTCGTCCTATGCAGGAGACGCGAATCTCACTGCCATCAAAGCGCTCAGGTGCGCCGTAGCTTAGGGTGTAGCCGCCAGTTCCTGAGCTGCGGGCTATGTGCACATAGTACTCGGCGTCATCTTCAAGGTTGTCGATAGAGAGTGTGGTGGAGGGCTTGGTACCGGGGAAGGCATTCTTGACCACAGTGGTGTTGTCGCCCTTTTTCCTTACGAGGTCGATGTAGTTGATGGAAAGGTTCGAGGTGGTGTCCTTTTCAAAGGTGGTAACGAGCATAATGCTCACATTCTTGGTTTCCAGTCGGTACCAGTCGTGGTCGTCGCGTTCATTCTTGTCGTTGAGGAAGCCCAAGTGGCCCGTCTTCCTTTCATCCTTGCTGATGGGTGTGGCCTGCTCAATGGCATCGTTAGGCTCGGGATCGTTGCGGTAGCTGTTGGGTTGGAAGGTGTAGCTCAGTTTGTAGCCGCCGTGTCCGCCACTGCGGTTGATGTGCACGTAGTAGGTGCCCTTGCCGGCATCTTTCACTTCAAGCGTCCTCTTGCTGGTGCCAGGGAAGATGTTCTGGCGCATCTGGTAGTTACCGTCCTGGTTTTTCCAGTCTTGGTTGGGGTCGATAGTGAGCTGCACGATGCCGTCCTGGGGAACCTCCAGCTGGTACCAGTCGTTGTTGTCGCGGTAGTTATCGCCTTCTAAGTAGCCTAAGTGTCCCTGTACGGTCTGTCCTGGGGCGATAAAGTCGCCTTTGCCGCCCTCGTCGTTGTCGGCAAGGTCGTTGCCATACTTGTTGGGCAGGAAGTTGTAGGTCAGGTTGTAGCCGCCGTGTCCGCCACTGCGGTTGATGTGTACGTAATAGGTGCCCTTGCCGGCATCTTTCACTTCAAGCGTCCTCTTGCTGGTGCCAGGGAAGATGTTCTGGCGCATCTGGTAGTTACCGTCCTGGTTTTTCCAGGAGCTGCACGGTGCCGTCCTGCGTCACCTCTAACTTGTACCAATCGTTATCGTCGCGATAGTCATCGCCCTCCAGATAACCTAAGTGTCCCTGTACGGTCTTACCGCTTTCGAGCATGGTGCCCTGTCCGCCATTGTCGTTAGGTTCGGCATCGTTGGCGTAGGTGTTGGGCAGGAAGTTGTAGGTCAGGTTATAGCCGCCGTGGCCGCTGGCGTGTCTTATATGTAAATAATAAGTACCCTTGCCAACGTTGGTCACCTCAAACGTCCTCTTTGCCGTGCCGGGGAAGATGTTGTTGCGCATCTGGTATTGACCGTCCTTGTTTTTCCAGCAGAAGTCCATGTAGTTGATGGAAAGACCATAGTCTTGGTTGGGGTCGATGACGAGCTGCATGGTGCCATCCTGCGTTACTTCGAGTTGGTACCAGTCATCAATATCTCGGTAGTTACTGGCATCAGTAAAGCCCAAACGTCCCTGTATGGTCTTGCCGCTTTCAAGCATGGTGCCTTGTCCGCCATTGTCGTTAGGCTCTTCGTCGTTAGCATAGGTGCAGGCCGTGAACTGGTAGGCTAGCGTGAATGAGCCTTCACCACTATTGCGTTTCACATGCACGTAGTAGGTGCCCTTGCCGGCATCGGTCACGCTAAGCGTTCTCTGGCTGGTACCAGGGTACATGTTCTGGCGTACGTTCATCTCATTGCCGTTCTTCCAGCAAAAATCCACGTAGTTCACGTTGAGCGAGCCGTTGGGAGTGAGCGTCAAATCGACACGGCCCTCCTCGGGTACCTCAATCTTAAACCAGGCATCGGAGTTGTCGTTGTCGAGTATGCCGCTACCAGAATCTCCCTGATTGATGAGTGTGGCCGACTGCCACGTCGAGCCCTGTGCCAGCAGTCCCATAGGCAGCGCCAGCATCAGCGTTAAGAGTAGTAATAGTTTCTTCATAGATTTTCCTTTCAGTTAAGTTAATAATAATGATTTCGGGACAAAGATACATATTATTTTTTAATAAATGGCTCTTTTCCTTGAAAAAATTGTACCTTTGCATGCAAATTGTATGATAGTCTGCTTATGATACTGGTTTTCGGAGGAACGACGGAGGGCCGCAAGGCCGTAGAGGTACTCGAAGAGTCGGGTAGCCTTTATTATTATAGTACCCGTAGCGACGGCCAGCAGATAGAATTGGTGAACGGCGTTCATCTGACAGGCGGGATGGATGGGTCACAGATGATTGCTTTCTGCCGTGAGCACGACATAAAGCTGATTGTTGATGCCGCTCACCCTTTTGCTGAGGAGCTCCACAAGACCGTTGCCGCCGTGGCTACGGAATTGAACATCCCCGTCATCCGCTATGACCGCATCTATCCTCCACATGATGAAGACCTCGTCTGGTGCAAAGACTACGATGCTGCCATCTGTCAGTTAGAGAAACAGGGCATCAAACGGCTATTGGCCCTGACGGGTGTGAACACTATCGGGAAGCTGCGAAGCTATTGGGAACAGCATGAGTGTTGGTTCCGTATTCTGAATCGTCGTGACTCTCAGAAGCTGGCATATCAGTCGCAATTCCCTGAAGATCATTTGGTTTATTACGAGACCGACGACACTTCCACACTTATCCGTGACCTGCACCCAGATGCCATCATCACTAAGGAGAGCGGTCTCAGTGGCGGCTTCACGGAGAAAGTGGAGGCAGCACGACAAGCAGGCATCAAGGTCTTTGTCATTGAGCGGCCGATTTGGCCCCCTAAGTTCTTTGCAAAGCAAAGCGGCAAAGCCGAGCGAGGGGGCTTGTACAAAGTCAATGGCCCCCACGGTCTGCGCCGTGCCGTTGAGCAACAGCTACCCGAGTTCTTTCCTTTACATAGCGGCCTGACAACAGGTACTTGTGCTACAGCTGCTGCTGTGGCAGCCACGAAAAAACTGCTATATGACGAGATGCCTGCAGAAGTGCCCGTCATCCTACCAGATGGTGAGACCATCCATGTGCCTGTGGGCTATGGCAACGGTTATGCCTATTGCATCAAGAAAGCTGGCGACGACCCTGATGTCACCGACGGCATCGAGATACGAGTCAGCATAGAATTCAGCGACGAGTTTGAAATTTGTGGTGGCGAGGGCGTTGGTCGATTCACACTACCAGGTTTTGACTTCCCTCCTGGTGAGGCTGCTATCAACAAAGGACCACGCCGGATGTTAAAGGCAAACCTCTCGCCTCTTATTATTCACCACTCGCCTCTCAGAGTCACCATCAACGTGCCAGGTGGTGAAGAGATTGCCCGCAAGACCTTCAATCCTCGTCTGGGCATCGAGGGAGGCATCTCTATCATTGGCGTTTCGGGAATAGTAAAACCGTTCAGCGAAGAGGCTTTCATTGACAGCATCCGCAAGTGCATGGAGGTGGCAAAGGCAGCGTTCTTCGCAGAGCGAAGCGGCATAGCCGAGCGCTTTCACCACTCCCCTCATGTTGTCATCAACAGCGGTTCGAAGAGCGAGCGCTTCGTCCGTGCCCGCTATCCTGACCTGCCTGCACAGGCTTTCGTGGAGTATGGCAACTATATCGGCGAGACGCTGAAGATAGCCCATGAATTAGAGATTCCCAACATTACCCTCGGCGTCATGCTGGGCAAGGCTGTGAAGCTTGCTGACGGGCATCTTGATACCCACAGTAAAAAGTCGGTGATGGACAAAGCGTTCATCGCCCAGATGTTAGATGAAGCCCACCTCACGCCATTCATTTCTCGCCTCCCGTCTATCACCCTTGCCCGTGAATTATGGGACATCTTGGACGAGCCTACGCAGCAGAAGGAGACTTTTGCCCGTGTGGTCATTGGTCATTGTGAAGAGCACTGCCGTCCCTTGGTACCAAAAGCATCCCTCACCATCTTGTTGATAGATGATGAGGGTCACATATATGAGGGGTGAAGAACCGTTTTACCAACGATCTTTAGTCTGAATGTCGTCGGCCCAGCGATGATCCTTGGGGAAAGGTTGTCCGCCCCAAGCCTTCACTTGCGTCCAGGGCTCGGCAGCATCTGTCCAGAAGGGATGATCGGCAGGCAGGCCGAGAGGCATCAGCGAGAGTGAGGTCATGTAGAGCGAGCCGTTGTTCGTGTACCAGTCAGCAGTCTCTGGCTGCGAACCGCAGAAGCCGATAGTCAGGTAGCCGGCATCATTATAATTGTTCTGCTGGTCGTACATGCGGTGCATGACGGCAGTCAGCGCAGCACGTACCTGTCCGTTGCTGAGTTCCTGGGGCAATGTCTGCTTCCAGGCCATCATGGCCAGAGGCTGTATGGCAGCCATGCGATAGGGGGTAGAACGGCCAATCACAGGGAAGGTTCCCTCGGGCGAGATGAAGCGCTCGAGGATGATGCTGAACTTCTGTGCCCGCTTCAAGGCTCGGTCGTAGTATTTCTTGTACTCCAAACGCGTGTTGGCCTTCGCGTCGATCATGTTCTGCAAGGTCTCCAAGTACATGGCGTGGAAGACGTAGCTCGAATAATAGTCGAAAGCAAAGACGGGACCGTCGGCATACCAGCCGTCGCCCACGTACCACTCTTCTACCTTGCGAATGGTCATCATCACGCGGAAATCGTCATATTCCGCAAGACCGGCAGCCTTGGCAATGAAACTCTCGATGATCGAGGAGAAGAGAAACCAGTTCGTGTAGGGCGGTTCTATGGAGCGTAGCTTCTTGAACTCGCTGATATAACGGTCTTTGGTTTGCTGGTCAAGGGGCACCCAGAGGGCATCGTAGGCACGGATGAACGACTCGGCGATGTAGGCAGCATCGACCAGGTTCTGCCCGCTGACACCCCAGCACAGATAGTCGGGACTGTCGGGATCGACGCTGTTCTTGTAGCTGGCTAATGCCCATTCACGCAGCTGTTTTCTCTGTTGTCCTTCGGCACTATCGTCGTCGGGCAGCGTCAGCCAGGGGGCAATGCCAGCCATCAGACGACCGAAGGTCTCCATATAGACCACCTTACGGTTGCGGTTGTCGAACGAGGGGCTGAACTCCGTTTTCATGTTCTTCTGCAGCTCGCCCTTGGCCATATTCTCCAATACGGGCTGTGCCATCTTCCATGCCTCCTGGCACCAGTATTCGCGGTCAGTGAGCTGGGGCTGTACTTTCTTCTTGGCCTCTACAGGTACCAGAGCGACCAGAGCCAGTAATGATAGGATTAGTAGTTTCTTCATAATTATTTGATGATTGTCAGTTTGCCGTTCTTCAAATAGATGCCCTTCCTCACGTGCTGTGAGGTAATGCGTCGGCCTTGCAGGTCGTAGAGGGTGGAGGATTGAAGATTGAAAATTGAAGATTGAAGATTATGGGGCGAGTCAATGCCCACGCTCTGGTCATAGACCTTGTATCCCCAAACGTTGATGCCCGAGGGCGAACAGGCGGTGAAGCTGATGGCATGGATGTTCTTCCCGTCCATCACCTCTTCGAAGATGACACCGCTGTAGTTCGTGCCGCCCATGCGTATGTCGAGGTAGCTGGTACCCTCGTCAATGCTCCATGTACCCGTATATTTGCCGCTCACCTTGCCGTCGGCAGTCAGGTTCACCTGTACAGGAGTCACCTCCTCATAATGCTCATGATCCATGTTGTACTTGTGGATGAGGATGTCGTACTGGCCTACGAGATCGTTCATGGTAAAGTGCACAGGCTGGGTCATGTCGGCATCGGTAATATCTTCGCCATTGTATTCAAAAGGAGCAGCCACCGGCCAGCCATTTTTGTTCAGGAACACCTGATGTACGCGCACCTCGTGACCAAAAGTGCCGTTATTGAATTTCGTGTGATAGACAAGGTAAGTCCGTCCGTCATTGGCAGCGATGACGCTGTTATGACCCTGTGCGCACTCGCCCACCGTCTGGAAGCCCCACTTGTTGTAGGCGCCCATGATTTTCTCACCACGCTTGTCGGTGGCGTTCTTGCCATAGTTCAGCACCCAGCTGGTGAATTGTGCCGAGCGTCCTGCAGAATCCTTATAGGGACCGTCGGGTTTCTCCGAGCGGAAGATGCGCATCTCGTAGCCACCGTCAGGAGCAAAGCCGCCATAGCTCATGAACAGGTAGTAGTATTGTCCTATATGTTCGATGTAAGGACCCTCGCCCGAGACGTAGCAGCCGCCGGCGATGCGCTTGCCGAAGTAGGGGTCGCTGGTACAGGCCTTGCCTTTCGTGGCATAGTCGCTGGGATAGCTGATGTCATAATCGCGCAGACCGTTCTCTTTGTTCAGCCTCAGCATCCAGATGCCGCCGCTCCACGAGCCGTAGGCAATCCACAACACACCCTCTTCGTCGTAGAACACACACGGGTCGATGTTGTTCGGCCACCAGTCGCCCCACATCTGGGCGTTGGCGTTAGTGGGGTGGTTATATCGGGCAGGCAGCGTGGCCTGCTCGCCGATGACCAGTTCCAGGTCGGTCTTTTTCCAACTGACACGCTCGTCAGTAGGCGAGCGGAAACCACTATATACCACAGGGCCTTCATAGACCCACGGCCCTGTCAGCTTGTCGGCCGTGAGCAGCACGATGACGGAGTTCCAGCCGTTGCCGTTCAGGCTGAGATACTGGCACCACTTCTTCATCACAGGGTTCCACACCATGTCAGGTGCCCACATGTTTCCATTCACGTTCCATGCCGCATCGTTGTCGCCGGGAATGGCGCAGCACCAGTCAGTGGCGTTGTAGTTACCGAAGGCCATTTCCTCTCCACCTTTCGTAATCGTCTTCGTGCGGTGAACGGAAAAGACCCTCTTCAGATTAGTCTCCATCGAGCTGCCAGTCGTATTGACCGTGGTCACCGAGCCGTCGTCGTTCACGCGGGCAAACGACTCCTGCGCATACGTCCAGTTCTGCATGTCGCTGGAATAGGCTATGGCGCGATGCGAGCCGATGATGTAGTAGCGGTGAGGCGTGTTGATGGAGTCATAGACCACCGACGGGTCGTGCACGCTGACGCGCTTCTTCGTTGTGGTCTGCGCTGCAGCTTCGTGACCTGTCACCATCAGCATGATAAATAATAATGCCAGTAGTTTTCTCATTTTGATTAGTCGTTAGTTTTTTCCCTGCGCAAAGTTACAAAGAAACACTCAGACCGCCAAACTTTTCCTCATCTTTTTTAGACTTTAGAGAGAGACTATAGACTTTAGAAGTTCTGAAAACACCCCACAGGGGGTAAAATATAGGTGCTACTTTTGCTACTTTCGTGTAAAACGAAATTGCCACAAGGAAACTTAACTACTTGAATATGTGATAGTTATCTGTCTATAAGGGCTCCATTGGAGTAGTAGAGTACATTGCGGATTCTTCTCAAAATACTGATGTTTTTCATGAAAATAGGGGCAAAATCGTCTGTTTAAGCCTGTTTTTAGTATGTATTTCATGTTTTTGAACCTTTTTTGATACCGCATACAGGATGCAAAGATATGGAAAAACGAGAGCAGAACAAAACAAATTCATTTATTTTTTATGCCGAGTGTCAGTATCTTCGCCAACTTGTTGGCAAAGATACGGATTTTTGTCAGACAAAACAAAACGAAAGTAGCAAAAGTAGCAAAAATTACACCTATGTTTATGATATATCATAATATTTATAAAATATAATTCTATAAATATATATTATATTTATAGCGCCTATAGGACATAGGCTTGAAATAAGTGCTACTTTCTCCCTCATTCCTAGATAATAATGAATATTTGTGTATATCTTTGCAATTGCATTAGACAGATGCCTGCTCGCTGAAATTAGCACGCCGCTCGTCGAAATTAGCGCGCTCCTCGATGAAAATAGCGCGTCGCTCGTTTAAGAAAGGAGGCAGCCGACCATTTAATATAACTTTGCATATTTACATAACAAATAACAGAAAAATCGTGGGGATTTTCAACGGAATTCGTGAAAAAGTGTGGCAAATCATCAAGAAAAAGGCCATAAAGGTGCTTGTAGCCATGCTCACAGCGGCAATTACCGCACTCACCACCACCAGTTGCATGGGTCATAGCCTAATCAGTTTTTGGACATAACTTGCTGATAATGAAGATTCTACACGCAATTGAGCCTCATTCTGATTTACACGAAAGTAGCAAAAGTAGCACCTATTTTTTACCCCCTATGGGGTATTTCTTAAATAAAAATTTGGTTTTTCGCTCGGTTTGCACTACCTTTGTGGCGTGATTCACCAACAAGACAAAAGCCTTATGAAAAGATTACTGATTTTATTCATTGTTCATTGTTCGTTGTTCATCAGCCAGGCAGCGGCGCAAAACCCTGTACTGCCCGAGATGCATGCCGACCCTGAGGTGCTGGCGGCAGAGGGTCGCTACTACATTTACTCCACTACCGACGGCGCGCCTGGCTGGGGTGGCTACTACTTCACCTGCTACTCGTCGAAAGACCTGAAGCGGTGGGATTATGAGGGCATCATTCTCGACTTGAAGAAAGACACCCAGTGGGCTAAGGGCAATGCCTGGGCACCTGCCATTGAGCATAAGAACGGCAAGTACTACTTCTACTATAGTGGTGACCAGGGTGAGCGCAAGGCGATTGGCGTTGCCGTCGGCAATTCGCCTACGGGGCCTTTCACGGATTTCGGCCGACCCATCATCGACAGCCGTCCTCGTGGAGTGCGTGGTGGACAGCAGATTGATGTCGATGTCTTTACCGATAAAGACGGTCAGAGTTATATCTACTGGGGCAACGGCTACATGGCGGGCGCGAAGCTGAATGATGACATGACCTCGGTCGATACCACTACCATCACTCACATGACGCCGCATGGCGGCACCCTGCAGGACTATGCCTACCGCGAGGGTACCTACGTCTTCAAGCGTAAGGGCATCTATTATTTTCTTTGGAGTGTGGATGACACGGGGTCGTCCAACTATCATGTGGCCTATGGCACTTCCGACTCACCGCTGGGCCCCATCAAGGTGGCCGATGAGCCTGTCATCCTCAAGCAACGGCCTGACCAGAAGATCTACGGCCCTGCCCATAACTCAGTCTTGCAGATTCCCGGTAAGGATAAGTGGTATATCGTCTATCATCGCATCAACCCTGCCTATATGGATCGCAAGGATGGACCGGGCTTCCATCGCGAGGTGTGTATCGACCCTATGGAGTTTGAGAAGGATGGACGTATCAAACCCGTCACGCCTACGAACTGAGCTAAGTATAAATAAGTGTGGTGAGCCGCTCAGCAGCGAAGAATTGTTGGGCGGTTTGCTGTAGCTGCTCGGCGGTCAGGCTGTCGATGTGGGCCATCACGTCGCTGAGGGTGCGGCCGTGGCCTGTATGCAGGAAGGTACGGGCGTAGTCGAGCGTATATTGCTCACGGTTGTCGCTGGCGATGGCCAGCTGACCTTGCAGCTGTCGCTTGGCGGCACGTAGCTGGGTAGGGGAGAGTGGACGCTGTATGAGGCGATCCAACTCACGGCGCACCAAACGCTGGCAGCGGCTGATGTCTTCTGGGTCGCAACCGAAATATACCGCCCAAAGACCTGTGTCGCTGTAGCTGGTCATCATGCTCTCTACGGTATAGACCAGTCCGTGGCGCTCGCGCAACGAGAAATTCAGGCGTGAGTTCATGCCTGGCCCACCCAGGATGTTGTTCAGCAGATAGAGTGCCCAGCGACGGTCGTCGGTGGCGGCAAAGGCGTGGGTACCTATCATCACGTGTGCCTGATGGGTGTTGCGGTGGCGGATGAAGGAGCGGCTCTCCCCCTGCCCGTCGCCATAGGAAGGGGAGATTATTCTTTGCTCGTTGTGGTTGTCAAAGTTTGGAGTATCTGTCCCCTTCATTATAGGAAGAGGGTAGGTCAGAAACATCACGCAATTCTCTGGTCGATACCATTTCTGTGTGAACCGCTTTGCATCGGCGGTGGAGTAGGAACGCACCTGTGCAGCTGTGCCCAGAATGTTGTGGCCCAGAGGGTGACCGTCGAAGAGGATATTCTCAAACTCGTCATAGATGAGGTCGGCAGGAGAATCTTCGTAGCTCTCAATCTCGTCGCAGACCACCTCGCATTCCTTCTCTACTTCAGCCTGCGGGTAGGTACTGTTGAAGACGATGTCGAGCAGCACATCGATGGCTTTCCTGAGGTGTTCACGCTGGATGGCGCAGTAGAAAACGGTGTCCTCCTTGTTGGTGAAGGCGTTCAGCTCGCCGCCCAGTCCCTCGATGTCGTTGATGATGCGCATGGCCGTGCGGCGCTGCGTTCCCTTGAAGGAGAGATGTTCACAGAAGTGGGCTAGGCCCTGCTGGTCGGGAGCCTCATTACGGGTGCCGGCATGAACGGCGATGCCGCAGTAGGCAACAGGCGAATCGCTGGGTAAGGTAATTACGCGGAGGCCTTCAGGTAGTGTTATTTTGGAATTCATCTTAATTTTTCAGTGCCAGGATGTATTGATACAGCTTGCGGTAGAAAGGGTGACGAGTCAATGTGTTCTTGTCGCCGAGGATGATGACCTTCATACGGGCACGGGTGATGGCCACATTCATGCGGCGCAGGTCGCGGAGGAAGCCTATCTGTCCTTCGTCGTTAGAACGCACTAATGAAATGACGATGATGTCGCGCTCCTGTCCCTGAAAGCCATCGACGGTGTTCACCGTAATGAGGCGGCGGAAGGGTTTTAAGCTCTCGTTCTTACGGAGGAGCTGGCGCAGCAGCTGTACCTGTGCACGATAGGGCGAGATGATGCCCACGTCGAGCCGCTCCTCCAGAATGCGCTCGCGACCAATCATCTCGAAGTAGGCATGGAGTGCCAGGAGGGTGAGCTGGGCTTCGGGTTCATTTTGGCGTGAAACGTTAAGCGTTTGCTCTTCGCTCTCCGTATTGATCCACGTCATTGGCAGGTCGAGATCGAGGATGCTGCGGTGCTGCACTTGTGGTGCGGCAATCATTAGGTTGTGATAGAACCAGTCGGAGGAGAAGCGCATGATGTCCTCATGCATACGATACTGCATGCGTAGCAGCGTCACTACCTCGGGTTTCTCGTTAGCGATACGCTCCATGAGCGTGTACCCCAATCCGCCTTTTAGGGCCTCGTAGCATTTCACCGTAGGCGGCAGTTGACAGTGGTCACCAGCCAGAATGACGCGGCTGACACGACGGATGGGAATCCAGCAGGCAGCTTCCAGTGCCTGTGCCGCCTCGTCGATGAACAACGTGCCGAACTTCATGCCGTCGAGCAGACGATTGGCGGCGCCAACGAGCGTGCTGGCGATGACGTGGGCCTGACTGAACAGCTCTTGGTTGATGCGTATCTCCAATTCGGTGGCACGGCTCTTCAGTCGGTCCATCTTCTGGTGCCAGTTGTCACTGCGTTTCTTCTGACTGCGCAGGTCGCGAATGGCCTTGCGAATAGCCCACAGCTGTGGGTAGTCGGGATGACCCTCGAAGCGTCGCTCGTAAGTGAACGACAGCATCTTGTCATCGACGCGTGTAGGATTGCCGATGCGCAACACATTAAGGCCGCGATCGACGAGCTTCTCCGAAATCCAATCGACGGCCATATTGCTTTGGGCGCAGACTAGTACCTGCGGCTCGCGGCGCAGTGTCTCGTAGATAGCTTCGACGAGGGTAGTGGTCTTGCCTGTACCGGGAGGGCCATGCACAATGGCCACGTCCTTGGCGCGCAACACCTCGTTGACGGCATGCTCCTGTGTAGGGTTCAGGTAGTCGAAACCCATGTTGGGGAACGAGTATGTCTCGGCTTTCTGCCGCGAATAGAACAAGTCGCGCAGATAGCCTAACCGACCCCTGGCACGCATAGTGCGCTCCAGGGCCTCAAACATCAGGCGGTAGCTGGTCTCGTCGAAGAAAAGCATGATGCCTAATTGTCCCTCTGTGACCATCAGGTCGGCCAATGGCGCGGAATCGGGCACACTGACCACCATGCGATCGCCATCGACGAAGGAGACGTTACCGGTAATGTTAAGTGTTGAGAGTTTCTTCGCAGAACCAAGCGGCGATGCCGAGCAGGTGGTTAGAAGAAAGAACAGTACTGGCTTTCCGAATTCAAAATTGTGATCAAGGGGCTCCTCATCGTCAGGTGTAGGCTGGTGGAACACCTCTACGCAGAGCTGGTTCAGCGAGTTGTAGTAGCTACGTCCCACGCGCAGAGGCAGCCAGGCATCACCACGAGCCACCAGGCGCTCCACGCCCTGTGCTTCGCGTGCTTGCTGGAACGCCTCTTTTTCCTGCTCATATTCCATCTGCAGCAGCATGCGTTGTCGCTGGAGCTGCAGTATGGGTGATGTGACCTCGCTCACCTCAGCTTTGCCTTGAGGGGATTGCGCACTCCCTGATAGGAGCGCAGATAAACTTTGGCTGAGCCGAAGGAGAGGTTCATGTCGAGGCGTACAGGCATGTGATTGGCATCATCGGTGACAAAGAACTTGATGAGTTCTTTCTCTTCTCCTTCTTCACGCTCGATGAACGAAAAGACCTGACAGCGAAACTTCTCTTCAGTGTCCTCCACCTTGTAGTTCTCCTTTCCCCGATAAACGAGCCATGAGTCAGAACGGTGCTTGGCATCGGTGATGGGCATGGGGATGATATCGCCCTTCTTCAGCTTAGTGTCATCGAAGTTACGTGCACGGAGGAAGATGCTCATCATATCGTAGATGCATTCGTTGTATTCCTTTTCCTGCCACTGATGCTCGCCGTGATGGTTGATGCGGTGCATCTTCACTTTGGTTTTACCGTTGGGATAGGAATACCATAGCTCATCGACATAGTAACGTTTTCCCTCTAAGGCTCCCTTGCGGTAGTATTGCGGTGAGAGGTCGTTGATGCTACAATAGGAGGTGATAGTGTCGCGCATGACGAAGACGCCATCCAGTTTGTCATTGCCCTTGGTCATCAACGAGGTGCGATAGGCGGGCAGCCCATTGTAGGTGGACATAACGGTGGACATGGAGGCGGCTCCTACCTTCACCCATACGAACTTCCAATTGAAGTAGAGGTCGTAGGCCAGGAACTCACCAGCCTTGAAGGCCTTGTTCTCTATGCCGCACTGCGACTGTGCCTTCACACTGAAAGGCATCATCACTAAAAGGAAAATAATCAGTTTTTTCATATTCGTTTCTTAATTCTCAATTTTCAATCTTCAATTTTCAATTCACTATAGTCTCATTCCTGTCTTCTCCTGGATATATTCCTTGCCTAATTGCTTGGCGCGATCCAGGTTGCGGTTTCTTAGTTTCTTTTCCTGTTCTGGCTTTTGTTTGATGATTTTCGAAGGCTTCTGCTTGAAGCGGGGCGAGGCGGTGAGGTTCCACCGTCGGCTGACATCCCATTTAGCCTTGCACTCTATCTCTTCGTTGAAGTAGAACACCGGTTCTGGCTGGCGGTCTTCATCATAGACGCCCGTATCCCAAATACCATTGCCGTTCATGTCGCAGAAGGCACTTAGGTAGTAGGTGGCGGGTTTCAAATACTGGAATTCCACCTTGCCGCCAGTGGCTGCCTCCTGTCGCAGCAGCTTACCCGAGCTGTCGAGCAGCCTTACCATGATGACTGCTGTTGAGTCGGCTGCTTTGATGGGTGCTCCGCTGATATCTACCGCCAGCGTACTGAAATCATCGGGGTTTCCCACCTTGATACCTTGCTTCAGGGCTTTATTCTCTAATCCGTAAATGGTCATGAAGGCAGCAGAGTCAATCTCTAAGCTATACTCTGTATTGGGTTTCCATGCTACTGTCAGCTCATAAAACCGTGTAGATAGCTGTCGCAGCTCGTGGGGAGCGTCATACCAGATAGAGTCGATTTTAGAATAAAGATGTATGGCCGACGTGTCGCAGCGTTCCAATGGCACGGGCATGTTGATCTTCACATTCTGCAGGGGCGTTATCTGGGTGTCGGTGATTTTCAATTCCATCCATTTCTTCGGCATCACGCTGTCGTATTGCTCACCACGTTTCTTCTTCTTGTCCTGTTGTTTCTGCCAGTCTTCTAATTCCTTTTTCAAATCCTTTTGGCGTTTTTCGTAGCTTTCCTTAGGCAAGGCCGTGACGGTATCTACTTGTTCCACGAGCATACCTAACGTGTCGGTGCCCATGAAGCGTCGTTCCATGATGAGCGTGTCTTGATTTACTAAAGTGGTATCGCGCAACCAGTAGGTCACGGTGTCGCGCTTCTCAGAATATTCGATAACGAAGGCGTTGTCGCTATTGAAGTTGATGCCCTTGATTTGCGGTAGCGAGTCATGGCCATAGCTGAAGAACATCTCTATCTTCTCTGGTATCTGGCGTTCTGTTTTGATTAAGAAACGGTCGGTCTGTGGCTCTTGAAAGGCCAGTAGCGTCACGTCATCAGGCAGGAAGTGGGTATAGGGCACAGACAGGATGTTGGCGATGTGCAGGGAATCGCGCCAAATGGTGTCCTGCCGTGTGTCAGGTTTCCACGAGGGGATAATGCTGTCGCGGCTGTAAGCGATGAGCTCGCTCTTCTGTCCAAAGACGAAATCGCCGTCGGCATCGTTCAATGCAAAAGCACGATACTTGCCGTCAGCCACGCCCTTGATAGTAAACTGCCCGTTGCTGTTGGTACGCGACACACGCATCATGGCCTCATGGTGGAAAATACTGTCGGGGGTATCGTAAGGGTAGAGTCCCACCATCATACCCTTTACTGGTTCTAGGTCTTCAGCATTCAGCACATAGCCTGAGACCTCCATCGTGTCGATATGGTCACCGGTAGAGAAACTGAATGTGTAGTTGCCCATAGGGTTGCCTTCGTTATTGTCGGAGATGGCATCGCTAAAATCGATGGTATAGGTGGTGTTCTCTTTCAGTGAGTCCTTCAGTTCGATGACGATACGCTTGCCAGCGGCTTTTATCTCGGGCTGCTCTAATTGTGGTGGCGACACAATGACCTTCTCCTGAGCGTTCTCTATCTTGATAAATTCGCTGAAATTGATCGTTATTTTCTTCGCCTTGACATCCGTACTGCCATCGGCAGGCGACGAGCTCACTACCCGTGGCGGCGTATCGTCATACCATCCGCCATCGGGACTGCCCATGCGAGCACAGGAACATATAAGGAAGAGACAGACCCATCCCCAGCCCCAGCTTATATGGAGGGGAGCAGATAGTTTAGCCATCATCCTTTTTATATGTTCAATATATATATGCATGAAGTAAGTCTTTTTTGAAGCAAGAGTAATCACTTCCCTTCCTAAAGGGAGGGACTGGGGCTATTCATTGCCATTAACTCATCAATATATTCCCTGCCATTGCTCAGACGGGGAACTTTGTGTTGTCCACCTAACTTGCCCTTCGATTTTAGCCAGTCATTGAACAAGTCTTTGCGGACAGGGATAATCTCTAGGTGTTGCAGGGTGATGTCCTTATAGCGCTTGGCCTCATAGTCGCTGTTCAGCTCCTGCAGACGGGCATCAAGCAGACGAGCGAAATGCTGCAGGTCTTCAGGAGGCGTGGCAAACTCGATGAGCCACTGGTGGCGGCATTTCGCCTTGGCGTCCATGAACACCGGTGCTGCCGTATATTCCAACACCTGTGCGCCCGTCTGTTGACAGGCATAGGCCAGGCCTTGTTCGGCGTTATCCACAATTAGCTCCTCGCCGAAAGCATTGATGAAGCTCTTCGTGCGTCCGCTGATGATGAACTTATAGGGGTTCGTCGAGGTGAACTGCACCGTGTCGCCAATCATGTAGCGCCACAGGCCGCACGACGTCGAGATAATCATGGCATAGTTCTTGCCTTTCTCCACACCCCAAAGGGGAACTATCTCCTCTTTCCCTAATTCCTGGAATTCATAGAACACATCATAATCGAGCATGAGCAGCATCGACTTATCTTTCGGGTCGTCCTGAATGCCAAAGAATCCCTCGCTGGCGTTGTAGGTCTCCATGTAGTGCATTTTCGGCGAGGTGATGAGCTGCTCGTATTGCTCACGATAGGGCGTGAAGGCCACACCACCGTGGAAAAATACTTCCAGGTTGGGCCATACCTCCTCCAAATGTGTCTTGCCGCTCAGTTCCATCACGCGGTTCAGCACCGAAAGCATCCACGAGGGCACGCCTGAGAGGTTCGTCACGTTCTTCGTCATCGCCTCACGGGCTATGCGGTCGCGTTTCACTTCGAAGTCGCTCAGCAAAGCCGTCTCTTTCTTGGGAACGCGGATAAGGTTCACGATGGGATTGATGTTCTCGATAAGAATGGCGCTCAGGTCACCTACTAACGAGCCGGGCAGGTTATAGTTGGGCTGATGGCTACCACCCAGAATCAGACCGCGACCATCGAACATACGGCTTTGCGGATTGTTGCGCAGGTAGAGTGCCACCACATCGCTGCCACCCTTATAGTGCAGGCGTTTCAGACCCTCTTTCGATACGGGAATGAATTTCGACTTGTCGCTCGTGGTGCCGCTCGACTTAGCATACCACTTCACGCGTCCTGGCCACAGGATGTCTTCTTCGCCGTGACGCATGCGATCTATTTCTCCTTTTACCTCCTCATAGCTGGTCACGGGGCATCCTCTTACGAAGTCCTCGTAAGTCTTCATGTCGCCGAAGCGATGGTAGCGTCCGTACTCCGTATCTTTGGCACGGTTCACCAGACGCGACAGTACCTCACCTTGTAATGCCTCTGCCTCTTTGTTATAGCGTTCCAACTCCTGCCAGCGCGGAGCGAAAAATCTTCTGGCTATTCCTGTCAAGCTCATAGCGTTCTTCCTTTACGTTAAGAATGCCGACGGACTTTCTGTCCACCTGCATCTTGCTAATTAGACTGCAAAGGTAGCCCAAAGTTTTGTAATACGCGCAACTTTTACGTTTTTTAGCTATCTTGTATATTTTTTGCTACTTTGAGGGGTCAGCATCAAGGTGATCGATGGCTCCAGTAAGAGGGTTGAGACGCAGGCGGGTGGTATAGCGTTTGTTGAAGAGGCTCCCGCTGAGTAGAAGGGTATGTCCGAACTGAGGTGCGAGACACTCGCCACTGACAATGGTGTTGATACCCTCATAAATAGTGGCACGCAGACGGCCAGGGACATTAACGTAGATGCCTTTCTGCTGTTGTGAAGAGGCTTGTTTGTTTTTGAATAAGCCAAGTAGCTTAGTCGAATGATCTTGTGCCTCTGGGGCAGGCAACTGAGTAATGTCCTCGATGCTGATGTAGTAAGGGGCACCCGAGAGATCGTCGGCCTCTACCAGTCCGTGGAGCTGTGACAAGCGGAAGAGCACGGTTTTGGTAAGGAGTGACTGTGTGGGTTCGTACCACAGGATATGCTCGGTGGTGTCTCGGCGGGTGGTGCCGAGGAACAGGGAGGTGAGAGCGCGGTCCTGCTGGTCGAGTTGGTCGAGCATAATCTGCATCTGCCGACCGTCCTGCGGCATGAAATCGGCCTGCCCCTTGATGAGGAGGGTGCGGTTCTCGCGTAGGTCATATATTTCATGGGCGGTGAGCTCGGCCATCTTCGCTGTGCTGCCACAGGATAGGATTTCCTCACTCATATACTGGCGGGGGTTAGGGGTAATTGGCGAAGGTTGCGGGACGAAGGGCGAAGGGAGCTCAACGTCGGTGGCATCGTCGATGTTCAGGCCCAATAGGCGACCGTCATCAGAGAGCGACAAGCGCGAGGCAACGGTGCGGGGATCGAACTTTACGGCAAATATCTTGGTGCTGTCGGCCACGGGCATGGGTGTGAGCATGACATCGACCACGCGGAAGGAGGTGGACGCCTCCTGACCAGCATCGGCCACACGCAGGTAGCGCTGGGCATAAGGGGCGAAGTCGCCGGGCTCAAAGGTGGTTTTCTCTACCAGTACGCTGATGCGCAGGGCTGTCTTTGGCAGGGCATAGACAGCTCCCTCAGCCGTAAGTCCGGGGCGGTACTGGCTGAGCAGTGTCTGGGCCTCGAGAGTGGATAGTGAACAGTAAATAGTGAATAGTGCCAGGACGATGACCTTGATGCACTTCTGGATGGTATGGTTTCTAATCATTTTTTCAAAACTTTTATTCACGACGTTGCAAAAGTACATAAAAAAGCCGAAAGCACAAAACTTTCGGCCTATAATTTTGGCTTTTGGCTAATAGCTCGCTCGGCTATGCCGCTTCGCTCGTCGAAGAATGGCTAACAGCATCACTCTTCGAGCACTGTGAACTCGGCTCCGGTGGCAAAGTCCTGGCCGTCCTGTGAGGAAAGGGCGGTGAAGCGCAGGTAGCGGGCGCGCTGCGGATGGTCGAAGAGCACGCGCTTCTCCTGGCGGTTGTCTTCAAAGCGTCCTTCGCTGACGGGTGGACTCCAAGTCTGACCGTCTTGAGAGAGCTGTACGCTGTATTCCTTGATATTACCGTTGCGGGAGTCCTGACGGGGCAGGTAGGCGAAACCCTTGAGTGTCTTCACGCTGCCGCAGTCGAAATCGACCCAGTGGGGATAGCTGGCCACAGTGACGCTCCACATGGTGTGCCAGTAGGTGTCGGGATTGCCATCGACAAAGTGGTCGGCATCGCCCTCGCCGCTCTCCACGCTGGAGGCGAAGCTGACGGTGACGGGCACACGGTCGATACGCTCGAAACGTTGAGTATATGTGAACCAGGGCCCACGCTGGTCATATGCTGTGACAATGCCTCCCTCACGCAGGTCGAAAGGCGCTGTGTAGCGTTGAGCTTTGACTTTCTTGGCAGTAGTGCCGTTCTTTTCCTTTAATGGCTGTATGGTGTACCATAGCTCTTGAGCCTCTCCTATGATGCTGACCTCGCCCTGAGCATCACGCTGAAGAAGCAGTGGTCGGGCACCTGTGCCTGTGGCTTGAACTGTATAGGATGCCGCTGTCTTGGCATTGAAAGGACGGATGAGGAAGCCGAACATGCAGGGTGCAGCCTTCACACGGTCTTGCTCGAAAGGAGGGCCTTGTCCGCAGCTGTTCCCCCCCAGTCCGGTAATGGCCTTATCAAGACATACCCACGTGCCATCACTGGCAGGCAGTTCATAGGGATGGGCGACGGCTTCCAATTGTTGCGCACTCCAGGGCAGGGCAGAGAAGGAGAAAGGCTGGTCGGAAGTAAAGAACAGACCTTTCTGCCCATCGTCATGTAGTGTCAGCCAACGAGTGTCCTGATGATTGCCCATGTCCTGTGGCTTCGGGAAGTTCTCAAACTCCTGCGCCACTTTGTGCAGATAGATGCCGATGTTCTGGCTGCTCTTGCGGTCGGGATAGTTGTCTATAGGACCACGACCATAATAGGAGAGGGCATCGAGACTCTTGTCGAGTTTCATGACGTAGCCCAAGCGTGGCAGCACGAGTGCCGGCTTGTTGCTGCTGACAGCCGATTGCAGTTCGATGGTGCCGTCGGGATAGACGGTGTAGATAGTGTTAGTGTCAAAGAGGAAGTCGCAATTATTGGCTTTCGACTCCACATGGAACAAGAGACTAATCGTGCCGTCGGGGTTCTGCTTCTCTTTCCACGAAAGGACATGGTGCTGCAGGCGGTCGAGTCCGTTTTCCTTCCAGCTCCGCTGCCCCCAGTTGTCATTGTTCACGGGTGCCCGGTAGGCATTCAGCCGTGGGCCGTTGCCGTCGGAGATACATGTCAGTCCGTTATAGACAAGGCGATGTATGCATCCTTCTGCCATGTTAAAGTCTATGGTGAAGTCCTCTCCGTTGATGTGGTAGATATCTTGTCGGGAGTCGAATTGAGTGGTGAGAAGTCCCTTTCCTGCCTCCCCTAGAAGGGAAGGAGTGTTTTGGCGACTGGCTTTCTTCACGAGGAGCTGCTCCTCAGCCTGCACATAGCCTGCCTCAGCCCAGGGCATGTCGTTCTTCAGCCGGAACTCGATGTTCACGAAGTATTCGCGGCCATCGTTCAGTTCGTTTAGGTTCAGGTTGGGAATCTTTACTGTCTTATGTGTGCGTGGAACTATCGCCCCTACGTCCAGACGGCCGTTGGCCACTTCCTCGCCGTCGGCCAGCAGGCGGTAGTGGCAGTCATAACCACTGAGGTCGTCGGCATAGTAGTTCTTGTTGAAGATGTCAAGAGTTGTAGTGGCAGGGTTTGCCCAGCTGATGCCGATGTTCTGATAGACTTTCTTCACCTCATAGTACTGCGGCTTGGGCTCCATATCGCCGAAGAGGATACCGTTCATGACGAAATCCCTGTCGTTGGGCGTGTCGCCGAAGTCACCGCCATAGGCTAGGTAGCGCTGACCGTCCTTTGTATAGTTGTAGAGACTCTGGTCTATCCAGTCCCAGATGGCACCACCGCAGAAAAAGTTGGTGCTTTCGATGGCCTCCCAGTAGTCCTTCAGGTTGCCCACGGCATTGCCCATGGAGTGGGCATATTCCGAGATGTGGAAAGGATATTTGATGCCCATGTGGCCCTTTACCGCCTCTCGCACCCAGCTGACACTGGGGTACTGGTTGCTGCCCATATCCACAATATCATTGTTGCGTTCGTATTGTACGGGGCGTGAAGGGTCAAAAGCCTTCACGGCATCGTAGCTGGCCTTGAAGTTGTCACCAGGGCCTGCCTCGTTGCCCAGGCTCCAGATGACGATGCACGGGTCGTTGATGCGGGCATGGGCCAGCTCCATCATACGGGCCACATGGGCGGCACGCCACTCCGCGGGATGTGACAGCGATGCCTCGCCGTAATAGTACTCGTGGCTCTCCACATTGGCCTCTGCCTCCAAGTAGATGCCATATTTGTTGCAGAGGTAGTAGAAATAGGGGTCGTTGCTATAATGCGAGGTACGCACATGATTGATGTTGGCACGTTTCATCAACATCACCTCCTGCTCCATCTGCTTAGGGGTTATGGCATGACCGCGCTCGGGATTGGTCTCGTGGCGGTTCACACCCTTCAGCTTCAGCGGCTTTCCGTTCACGTAGAAGTAGCGGCCTGCCAAGTGGAACTCATCATCTTCGGCCTTCGTATCCTTGATCTCCACGGTGCGGAAGCCTATCTGCGTCGATACGGCCTCTAGCGTGCGGCCCTTCTTATCCTTCAACTCGGCCACGAGCACATAGACGTTAGGCTCTTCGGCTGTCCAGGGGCGGACGGTTTTGAAATCTACGGATGCTATGTCGCCCAGGTACTCGTTCTCGTCGGAATAGAGCTTATTCTTGTAGAGGCTGAAGTCGATGTGGTTATTTTGGCTTTTCTTCTTGGTTTTGCCTGTGAGGTCTTCGGTGAGACAGTCGATATGGAGTGTTCCCTGCTTGCCCGTCCAAGTGGCATCTACCTTCAACTCCTTGATGTGCACCTTCGGCGTGGCATAGACGCTGACTGAGCGGAAGATTCCTGGCAGTCGGAACATATCCTGCGCCTCCAGGAACGAGCCGTCGCTGTTGCGATAGACCTCCACGCTGATGTCGTTCTGTCCCACATGGGCAAAGCGGGTGATATCGAAGCGGGCGGCATCGCGCGAATTCTTCGAGAAGCCTACATACTGTCCGTTCACCCACAGGTAGAAGAACGAATCCACACCGCCGAACTCCACAAACAGCTCCCGGTCTTTCCATGCTTTTGGGATAGTGAACGTGCGGCGATAGCTGCCCACCTCGTTGCGGTATTCGTAAGTAGTCCAGTTGGTGGGTGGCGTGCGCATGACACCCTGACGCCAGTCGTCTTTCTTCACTTCGTGGTAGAAGATGACGGGCTGGTTCACATAGATGGGCTTGCCATAGCGCTGCGTGCCGTCGCGTTGCAGGCCGACGAGGTTCCAGTTCGAGGGGACGTCGATGTCATCCCATGGGGAACAGTCGTAGTCCTCGCGGAAGAAGTCGGCAGGCCGCTCGTCGGGGGTCTTGGCAAAATGGAACTTCCACGTGCCGTCGAGGCTCATGCGCCATGAACTATATTTCGGCAGCACGTGGCGGGCCTCCTCGGCATTGGCGAACGAGGTGAAGCAGGCTCGTGGCTGCAGCTTGTTATAGCCTAGTCGTTCAGGATTCTGCCACTCTGTGCCGTCGGGTGCCGTAGCCGTGCCATACTCAAATCCTTCCAATCCCTGTGCGCCGATAGTCAGGACACTCATCGTTGCCATCAGTAAAGAAAAAACTCGTTTCATCATCATCACAGCTTTTTGTTTTCAATTGCGCTTTTGCGTGCAAAGATAGTAAAAAAGAGAGAATCCCCCAAAAAAAGGGGCAAAAAACCTCATAGGGGACTCGAGAAGATACCACATACAGGATGCAAAAATACAGAATTTATCAGACAAAACAAAAAGAAATTGGCAAAATTTGCACCTATTTTTTACCATATCATGATATCTTTATAAATAATAATTCTATAAATATATATTATATTTATAGCGCCTATAGGACATAGGCTATAATTACCTGCCAATTTTGCCAATAACGCCAATAACTCCAATTTCTACTTTCTTCTTAAAAAAAGTTA
>CAJOFE010000044.1 GCA_905233825.1 uncultured Prevotella sp.
GGCATCCTTCTGCTTGAAATAAGTAGTCCACTCAGGAACAGCAAAGAACTGCCAGTCAATATAGTGGCCATCAGCCTCATCAAGGAAGGGCGACAGAGCGGTGTTGTCAGGATTCTTGGTCACGTCCAGACCCACGAAGCCAGGATAGGCCTCTGGATTGTATAGGGGGTTCTTGGGAGAAGCCTGCAGGCGATAGGTCTTGTCACCGTCGGCAGGCAACACCTGCCAATAGTAGTTGGCCTGTGAGCCAAGATCCACGTACATATCTGTCGTACTATCGAAGAATACGAGCTTCCAGGTTTTCTTCGTGTTGGGATAGTCGTTGAACAGCAGGGCATGGTCTTCCTGCGTCATTCCTTCGGGCATAGTGAAGCGCACTAGTAGGGGCGTCTCTTTCGTAATGCTGGCCTGGGTTCCCCAAGCGTTACCCTCGCCGAAACAGGCCTGCGAGCCCACATTATAAAGCACATAGCATGCGCCCAGCTCGAAGTCTGCTGCTGTGGCCTCGAAGTCGTTCACCGTCAGCTGGCCAGGACCGAAGTCCGGAGTAGCCGGCATCGTCCGCTCTGTCAAGTCAAAAATCCTTATAATACTCATAATCGTTATATAATTAAAGATGGCAATGGTTTTACATAAGCGAAAACATCAATAATGAATTATTTCCAATGATGCACCTAATTTAACTTCAAAATCGTTTTGTATGGTTACCCCATTCATCGTTGATATAACAGATTTACCATTCTCAACGGTTACTGGGCCAGAATTGCGGGTGTTATCAACACTACTCCCGATAGATAATTCATAAGCCATTACATTAAGGTTGTCTGCCAGACTCTCATTCTGCAATTTAACATATGAACCGTAAATAGACCTGAATGGGACATAGTTGGTGGCAGTAACGCAGACTATGGGAGAGATAACTTTACGGCTATAGCTCTATATAACCATATAAGTAGTAGTTTTCATCGGGACGCAGCTGGATCTCATAGTCGCCACTGAGCCACGAGGGCAGAATGACAGACGTTGTGAACGACCGCTTTTATTTGACAATCCTCTTTCCGAAGATGGGAGAGGTGGTGGCTTTCGCTGCCGTCATGCTGGCGATGCCTGAAGGAGTGGACGATCCAGTCTGTACCATCTCAAAGTTTTCCTCATTAAACTTCAGCACCCCTATGTCCGTACCGATATAGATGTCATCGCCGTCAATGTCGATACACGTCCAAAGATTCGTTTCCACCAGACAGGAGTAGCTGCTGAACACTCCGTCCTTCATCATCACTAACGGACCGTTCTTACCCAGCATCCACAAGCGTTGCTGCCTGTCGAACATCATGTCCCAGCCGGGATTGGGGCATTCGTATGACTCTGCCACTTCATCACCCTCAATCTTTGTCAGCCAATAGCCTATCTCGCTACGCCCGTAATTGACATACCAGATACAGCCGTCGTTATCGACAGCCAAGGACGCCACATAATAGCCTGGCCATTCAGGGTTTTCCCTGATCATGTATTGCGTTCCTTTGCCCTTGGTGTATTTGCCCAGACCGTACCTTGTCATAGCCAGTCCACCAATATTACCAATCCACAGGTCATCATTGTCATCAACACACAGGTGGCCTGTTACACCTGAGCTGAACCTGCTAAAAGTCTCAATCTGTTCCTCAACGGCCTTGGTCTGGATATTAATCCGGTACCCTGTACCTGCCATGGAGCTTATATACATACTACCCTTGGAATCGAACGCAATATTTGTCACATTACCGATAACATTCCAGTCATAAGTCTGTATGGAACCGTCCTTATAGCAGAGCACCTTCCCCTCACCGGTGCCTATCCACAAGTCATCACCATACATGGCAAGCGAGATGGGAGTATAGGCCAGCGTACCCTCGCTTTTGCTAAAGACGGTCTCCTCGCCAGTGGCCTTGTCAATCACAAACAAGCCGTTACCTCTGGCCACATAGAGGTGCTGGGCATCGTGTTCGATATCCATGACCCCATCAGGATAATACCCCAGATTCGTACGGTAGTAAACAGGTACATACGCATACATTGACATGCTGAACAACAGCAACGATAAAATAAAATACTTTTTCATAACAATACAAGTTTTAATGGTTTGTTCGCCGCAAATTTAGGCAAAGAAACGCATAGTTCACTTAACGGCGATTTTGAGAGGTTTTGAAAAGTTTCTGATAGATTTGAAAGGGACAGAGGGAATTATTGGATGGCGAGAATGCGGTCGTCAAGATCTTTGGGCTTGCCGTCTATGCCATAGACCTTCTGCAAGATGCGGCGTCTGGTAACCGCTATGTAGCTGTCGCTACGGCCCAGCAGCTTGCAGATGTCGGCAGGCGAGAAATGCACGCGGATGAGCAGGCACACCTCGTACTCAATGGGATTCAACGTGCACGACTCGGTGTTCAGCGTGCCGTAGAACATGGGCAGCTGCTCGTTGACGAGGCTCTTCAGCGCCCGCATGTCGGCCAAGGAGGCTTCTGCAGGCGGATTCTGGGCCAGCAACTCCCTCAGATGAGTCACGATGTCCGACTCCATCAGGCTCGTTTCCGTTGTCCTGCGCTCAGACGTCTTGGCATATTCCGCCACGCGCCGTTGCAGGGTGGCAATCTCTTCGCTCCTCCGAACGTAGCTCCTGTAGCTTCGTCTGTGCCCGCTCCAGATGCTCCAGGTCGCGCTGATACTGGAACAGCTGTGCCTGTTTCCGTTTGCGATAGACGGAGAAAGCCAATAGCAGCCCAAACACGACGGCAATGGTAAGGGCTATTAGGCGTTCTTTCTGTGCTTTCTCCTGATCGGCACGTATATGTTCGCGATTAGCTATGGCCTGATGGCGGTTATACTTAAACATTGCATGTGCTTGTTCTACCTCCTTGGTTGCCATCTGGGCATAGACCGAATCGTTCATCTCATAGCTGTAAATTGCATACTTGGCAGCAGAGTCGGGAAGCCCCATTTTGTCGAACACCAGCGATAAGCCCCGAGAGGCCATACTTTGGTTTGTTACATCTAAGCCTGTTTGCAACTCTTTTCTAAAATAATATTCTGCCGAATCATACTGCTCTGTAACCAAGAGATATTGACCTTTATAATAATAGAAAGCTTCTCGTCCGTTTTCAACATTTCCTTCTTTATCAAAATAACCCGATTTCGTTTCAAGGATATCAATATAATATTTTGCCTTATCTGCATTTCCCGTTTCAATTAGTGCATTGATTGGAAATATGCAGTATTTTGCAGCAGTCTCAATTCCATATACCTGCAATAACTCCTCATATACCTCATCAAAAGCGACAATGACCTTATCATATTGCTCCAAACGATTATATGCAGCCATTTTTAGTGCTTCTTCATTCATGGCTTGCAATGTGTCCCTATCCTTCCAAGCATACTTTATCGATTTGTCGCATGCCTCGATATAGTCTTCCATAAGGTTTTGCTGATAGAAAACATCAGACATCTGCCCATAGACACGGCTCAGCGTATGGAAGTCGCAGTCGGTGGCGGTAGTATCAGCACAGTCGGCAGCATCAAGATAGGCGTTGATGGCAGCTGGTGCCTCGCCTAAGTCACGATAGACACAACCCAGAATATAATGGGAACGCATGCGTTCGTTGGCATCGCCGTGACGATCGAAATATTGCACTAACTGCTCAGCCAGGGAGTCGCTGGTAAATGTCTCGTATGCACGGTTCTGCCGCTCCAGCTCCTCCAGCTGCCGCAGCATCTGCTCATGCCCCTCACCGCAGGCGGCGAGCAGCAGCACGATCATCAGTGCCAAGAGGCCAAGAACACCTGTCTGCTTCATCTGCATTCCTATCTTCGCGCTGTTTTCAGCGCAAGAAAAATACGTTTTTCTTTTGTCTTCCCGAGCGAAAGTACCTTCAGCGTAGCCAAAGGTAGAGAACAATTCACCATTATTTTTGAAAAAAAGAGGCAAAGCTGAGCGCATAATTCATAATTATTTTCTACCTTTGCAGCCAAATTACATAACTACTATGGAAAGACTAACGAAAGCAGCCGTAGGACGGGAGTTCCGGGACTATGTGATGATTACGATAGCCATGCTGTCGTACTGTATAGGATGGGCCGTATTTCTGCTGCCTAACAATATTACGACAGGCGGAGTAGCCGGTGTGACCAGTATTCTCTATTGGGCGACGGGCATCCCCGTGCAGTTCTCCTACTTCGTCATCAACGCCATCCTGCTGCTCATAGCGCTAAGAATCCTGGGCTGGCGATTCTGTGTGAAGACAGTCTTTGCGGTGATGGTGCTCACGGTAGCTGTGGGCATCGTAACAGAGAGATATACGGGTCATCTGCTTAGTGACCAGCCTTTCATGGCAGCCATCATCGGTGCCGTGTTCTGTGGTTGCGGTGTGGGACTGGGACTGGCCAACAACGGCTCTACGGGTGGTACTGACATCATTGCCGCCATCGTGAATAAATATCGCGATGTGTCGTTAGGACGTGTCATTCTGATCTGCGACGTCATCATCATCTCCAGCAGCTACCTGGTACTGCAGGACTGGGAAAAGGTGATCTACGGCTATGTGGTACTCTACGTCACTGCTTTCTGTATCGACCAGGTAGTGAACTCGATGCGCCGAAGTGTGCAGTTCTTCATCATCAGCGACAAGTATCAGGAGATTGGCGACCGCATCAACAAAGAGCCCCATCGCGGCTGCACCGTCATCGATGCCCACGGTTTCTATTCAGGAAAGGAAGTGAAGATGCTGTTTGTGCTGGCCAAGCGCCGTCAGAGCGATGTCATCTTCCGTATTATCAACGAAATCGACCCTACGGCTTTCGTCTCGCAGAGTGCCGTCATCGGCGTCTATGGAGAGGGCTTTGACCGCTTCAAGGTTCGTCGGCAGAAGGCCAAGAACGTCTGACTACTCCGTCATAGGTGTTGATAAAGAGGGTAATGGTATCAGCCTTGATATCAACGAGGGGTATACTGGCGTAAGTCACGAACGAATAGTATTCAGGACAGCCACCCTGATCGTGGTATAGCTGCAGGCGAAGATGTGAGGGTGTGCTGGCAATGGTGTCGCGCAGAAGACCGATGGAATGCTGGGCCGTCTCATCATCAGTACTTCCAGTGAGCAGACGCAGGCGAAGGTTCAGATAGCGACGGTTCTTTGCTATCCACGCACTTTCCACGTAGAGCGGATCGGTCTTCATGCCGCCTTTGATGCTGTCGTGTAGCTGCAGCACCCCCACCCTGCTCATGCTGACTGGCTCGACCTCGCCCGCGCGTACCTTATTATAATATAAGAGGGCACGATAGGTAGTGTCTGCCGTCTGAATCCACTTAGCCGTATAGGGCTGCTGCAAGGTAAGCTGCTCACCTTGATCAGTCTCCACCTGGCCTACATATTTGTCGCCGCCCACATAGGCCTCCACCAGTTCGGCAGTCATCAGCGAGTAGATGCCTTCACCCTTCTCGTAGGCATCGATGGTGCAGGCAACAACAAGTGAGAGACTTAGCAAGACGGTGGGAATGAGGAGTTTCTTCATAAGGCTGCTTGATGGTTTCTGTAGGGGTTGGCATACATGGTGGTAATGCACTGACGGAGGAAGGGGATGTCGGGATTATCGAGCTGAATCTTAGCCAGCTGACCATCAACATAAGCATTGAAGGCAGCACGTTCCTCTTCGGTACATTCGACTCCTGCTGCCACGCGGTTGGCTGGGAAGATGGTGTAGCCACGATGAATCTCCGTGTCCATACGACGAGCCAGCTCCGAGAAGAACTCCTGACGGGACAGGTCTTTCAGCTCGTCGAACCACTGATTGATAGGTGTGCCGCAATGATAGTGCACGCGGCCTTTGTAGCCGAAGATGCCTGTCTTCATATTATCAAGGTCGTCCTGTCGGCTCTTCTTGAAGCCGGGATTATCGCGTTTCTGCTGCATCTCCTGCGCCTTCAGGTAGTCGCAGGGGTCGTACTCGTAGCTGATGGTGAGGGGTACGATGTTCAGTTCTCGCAGGTCACCTCCCATTGCAAGCATCTTCAATACGGACTCCTGTGTGCGGTCATCGCTGTCCTTAGCCCTGCCTTCGCGTTGGGCTATCCAGATGTTCTCGTGTTTCTGTGTGACAGCATAATGGATGTACTGACTCATAAGCTGACTCGAGCGCAGCATCTCCTTAGGGGTAAGTCCTCGACGCACAGTGAACGCCTTATTCATGCGCACCAGCCTCTTGATCCATGGATAGATGAGCAGGTTGTCACCAATGCCTATCTCCACAGTAGTGGGATAATGGGCTTCGATAAGCTTCACATCGAGGAAAGCGGAGTCGAGCACAATGTCGCGGTGGTTGGAGATGAAAGTATATCGAGGTGAGGGATGAGAGGTGAGAGGTGAGAGGCTTCTGTCGTCGAACGTGCAACCATCGGTATGCTTACGGATGATATGCTTCACCACAGGCTTCATGAAACGCTTCTGGAAGTCGAACGGTGTCTTCACGCCCTTGAAAGCCAGACGAAGCAAACCGTTACGCACTGCCTTTGGCATCCAAGGGGCAAAGCCCTTCATGATGACATTGAACTGGCGGTCGGCAAGCAATTCTTCAAATGCCTGCTTCATCTCACCTTCTTCGTAAGGCCTTATTTCGTCAAACTCACTCATTTAGAATTGGTTTTCTACAATGTCTGTCAGCACATCGCTCATCTGCAAGCCAGCGGCTCGCACCTGCTGGGGAATGAAACTGGTGGCAGTCATGCCGGGGGTAGTGTTAATCTCGAGCATGGAGATATCACCCTGCGGAGAGATGATATAATCGATGCGGATAATACCGTTGCAATGCAGGATGTCGTAGATGGCTGAGGTTAGCTTCTGGGCTCGCTCTGCCTGCTCCTGTGGGATGCGGGCTGGCGTAATCTCCTCCACCTGCCCGTTATACTTGGCATCGTAGTCGAAGAACTCGTTCTTCGTCACCACCTCCGTCACAGGGAAAACAACCTCCTTTTCCTTCGTCTTGTAGCAGCCTACGGTAATCTCGGTACCCTCGAGGAACGACTCAATCATCACCTCGTCGCTCTCCATCATAGCCACTCGTAGGGCAGGTGCCAGCCGATCGGGATCCTTCACCTTCGACACGCCGAAGCTGCTGCCGTCGTTAGCGGGTTTCACGAAGCAAGGCATGCCTATAGTTTCTACAACCTTCTGCTCGTCAAGCTGATGTTCCTGTCCGCGACGCACCAGCATGCTCTCAGCCACGCGCACGCCAAAACCTTTCAGATACTGGTTAAGCACAAACTTGTTGAAGGTCATTGCCTCGACCAGCACGCCACTCGTTGAATAGGGAATGTGCAGCAGGTCAAAGTAACCCTGCAGGATGCCGTTCTCGCCTGGAGTGCCGTGAATGGTGATGTAGGCATAGTCAAAATGGCGCGTCTTGTTGCCCTCACGGAACGAAAAGTCGTGCATGCGCACACGTGACGTAGTACCATCTGGCAAATCTACCTGCCAGTCGGTGCCCTTCATATCGACCACATAGACATTATATCGCTCCTTGTCGAAGAAGGAATAGAGCCCCTGAGCCGAACGGAGCGAGACATCGTGCTCGCTGCTATCGCCACCACATACGATGGCTATTGTACGTTTCTGTTGTTTCATAGTGTATCTTTCTTTATAACATCATCATTTATTCTTCTGTTTTCAATCTTTTGCGCCATTTATCAACAAGTGCCAACAGGTCATCTGGCAGGGGCGAGGTGAAGTCCATTTGCTCACCCGTCGTGGGATGCAGGAAGCCCAGTGTCTGAGCATGCAGAGCCTGACGTGGACAGAGCTTGAAACAGTTCTGTATATAGGCCTTGTAACTGGCTGTACGTTCACCGCGGAGAATCTCACACCCCCCATAGCGCTCATCGGCAAATAGCGGATGCCCGATGTGTTTCATGTGGGCACGTATCTGATGGGTGCGTCCAGTCTCCAGGCGACATTCCACCAGCGTAGTATAGCCATAGCGCTCCAACACCCGATAATGAGTGACAGCAGGCTTGCCCGTGTCAGAATCGGGCGGAAAGACAGCCATACGCAGACGGTCACGAGGGTCACGCCCGATATTGCCTTCTATGCGCCCCTCGTCCTCAACGAAGTTACCCCAAACCAGTGCCACATACGAACGGTGGGTGTCATGATTGAAAAACTGCTTACCCAAATTCGACTTGGCTTGCGGAGTCTTAGCCACCACAAGCAGGCCGCTGGTATCCTTATCGATGCGATGTACCAAGCCTACCTGAGGGTCGTTAGGATCGTAAGTGGGTAAATTACGCAGATGCCAGGCAATGGCATGCACCAGCGTTCCATGAAAGTTGCCGCATCCTGGATGCACCACCAGACCAGCAGGCTTGTAGATAACCATCAGGTCGTCATCCTCATATCGCACGTCAAGAGGCATCTCCTCGGGAACAATAGTCGTATCGAAATGGGGACGGTTCAGACGCAGGGTAATTACATCGCCTGCGTGCACCTTATAGTTACTCTTGACAGGCTTGTCATTGACAAAGAGGAAACCACCCTCAGCAGCCTGCTGTATGCGGTTGCGCGAGGAGTGCTGAGTGTGCTCGGTCAGATACTTGTCGATGCGTAGGGGCACCTGTCCGCGATCCACCTCTATCCGCAAGTGCTCGTAGAGCTGTTCCTCGGCTTCTGGCGCTGACTCGCCATCCAGCAAGTCATCGAGCTCGTCATCGATGATGTCTTCCTCGTAGTCCATCAGCCTCTCCCGTTATTCGTCCTCGTAAGCATCTAAATCCACAGGCAAGAAGTCGTCTATCTCGCCGTTGTCCTCAGTCATATCCTCCTGCTGTCCTTCTTCGGCTTCCGAATCCATGAACATTTCGTCTTCATCCTGTCCGTAATAGTAATCGCCATAGGCACCATTGCCAATGACAAGCGTCAGCTGTGACTCACGGGCCACTAAATCGCCAGCTCTTACATGACGCCCGTCAAGCAGAATGCCATATACCCAGTCCTTCTCGCCATCGATGAGCCGTGGTGGCAGCACACGGAACTCCAGCTGCTGCAAACGAGCCTGCGCCTCACGATAGCTACAGTTGTCTATCAGGTCTGGAATCCTCACGCGAGGAATTGTCAGCGAATTAATCGTGACATAGATGGTGCGTCCCTCCTTTACGAGCATGCCCTTGGCAGGTGACTGCACGACAATGCAACCTGCAGGCATCTCCTTGATATACGTAGAGTCGTTGGCCATAATTTCAAGACCGTCTTCCTCTACCAAGTCCATCGCCTTGCGATAGTCCATACCGTAAAGGTCGGGCACCTCAATGCCCTCACCATGATGGGTATATATCTGTAACCACCATTTCACGCCAAAGATAAGCAGCACCACTACGGCCAGCATCCCAAAAAGATGGAGCCAAAGACGCCTACTGGCAAACTTCTTGAGTATTTCCTTTGCTTTCATGTTGCAAAGATAGTGTAATTTACGCGAATAACAAAACAAAATGCACACAAAAACACGTCAAATGTGCAATTTTTAGCAAAAAACAAACGGGACAGCACGCTCATCAGGAGCTATACTATCCCATTTATTGGTCGAACCGATTAAAGCGGGGCTTACTTGCCGTGGTGCTCATCGGAGACGGTCAACTTTTTGCGGCCCTTTGCGCGGCGTGAAGCCAGCACGCGACGTCCATTCTTCGTAGCCATGCGCTCGCGGAAGCCATGCTTGTTCACGCGGCGACGATTGTGAGGCTGAAATGTTCTTTTCATCGTTCTATTCTTTGTTTATATGATTATTTCTTATCGAACAAGTGGGGTTTACCACATTTCGGGCTGCAAAATTACACAAATCTTTTGAATTACGCAAGAAATATTTGAAATTTAGCTTAAGTTTTTATGTTTTTTTCCGAAAAATGCGTACCTTTGCACCCAAATTCCAATAAATACATTATTAAGAGTATGATTAATTCACAAGACATCAAGAAAGGAACAGCCATTCGCATGGACGGTGGCATTTGGGTTTGCATCGATTTCCAGCATCGCAAGCCGGGTAAGGGTAACACTATTATGATCATCAAGCTGAAGAATGTCAGCGACGGTCGCGTGCTGGAGCGCCGTTTCAATATCGGTGAGAAGCTGGAGGACGTTATCATCGAGCGCCGTCCCTACCAGTATCTGTATGAGGACAACAGCGGACGCATCTTCATGAATCAGGAGACCTTCGAGCAGATTCCCATTGACAACGACCTCGTTATCGGCCATGAGTACATGAAGGAGAGCGACATCGTGGAAGTGGTGAGCGACACTACTGACGGTACCATCCTCTATGCTGAGATGCCCGTGAAGACCGTCCTGCGCGTCACCCATTCCGAGCCTGGCATCAAGGGCGACACCGCCACGAACACACTGAAGCCCGCCACGCTGGAGACTGGCGTTGAGGTGCGCGTGCCCCTCTTCATCAACGAGGGCGACCTCATTCAGGTAGATACCCGCGACGGCAGCTATCTGGCCCGTGCCAAGGAATAAATGAAGTACAGCATCATCGTTCCTGTCTTCAACCGCCCAGACGAAGTCCGCGAGCTGCTAAGCAGTCTGACACAGCAGACACACAAGGACTTCGAGGTGATTATTGTGGAAGACGGATCGAAAAATACCTGCAAGGATGTCTGCGAACAATTCGCCGGCATCCTTGACTTGCATTATTACTATAAGGACAATAGCGGCCCGGGGCAAAGCCGTAACTATGGTGCAGAGCGCGCACATGGGGAATGGCTCATTGTGCTCGATAGTGACGTGGTACTGCCTGAAGGGTATCTACAGGCTGTTGATTCTTCACTCTCCACTACTAACTCTTCATTTTCGTGCGATGCCTGGGGAGGCCCTGACACGGCACATCCCGACTTTACCCCTGTGCAGAAAGCCATCAGCTACTCCATGACCTCGTTCTTCACCACGGGCGGCATCCGTGGCGGAAAAGGGGCTCTTGACAAGTTTTTCCCCCGCTCGTTCAATATGGGCGTACGCCGTAAGGTCTATCAGGAGTTAGACGGATTCTCAAAGATGCGTTTTGGCGAAGACATCGACTTCTCTTACCGTATCGTCGAGGCAGGTTATAAAACACGGTTACTCCCATCGGCATGGGTGTGGCACAAGCGGCGTACTGACTTCCGCAAGTTCTTCCGGCAGGTGTATAACAGCGGCATCGCACGCATCAACCTCACGAAGCGCCACCCGGGCACGCTGAAGCTCGTCCACCTGCTTCCCACTGTTTTCACGCTGGGTGTTATCGGGCTCATTCTCCTCTCTGCCGTGGGCCGACTGCTGATGTACTATGTGGATAATGCACAATGGCGATGGCTATGTCTGCTACCATGGGTTCCCATCCTGCTCTACAGCCTCCTCATCTTCGTCCACTCCAGCATCAAGAACCGCAGTCTCTGGGTAGGTCTGCTTTCCGTGCCAGCTGCCTTCACGCAGCTCATGGGTTACGGGTTCGGTTTCATCGAGGCCTGGTGGAAGCGCTGCGTGCTGAAGAAAGACGAGTTTCAGGCCTTTGAAAAGAATTTCTACAAATAAAAACTCCCCTCCTCCTGGGAGGAGGGGCCGGGGGTGGTAGAGACACCGTAATTCCATGTATAAAGCCCAAGCAAATCCTAAGGAACAAATAGCTATTCGTAAATCGCTCCGCAGCAGCATGACTCCTGCAGAGGCAACGCTGTGGCGAGCATTAAAGGGCAGGCAGATATACGGTCTGAAATTTCGAAGACAACATGGTATCGGTCCATACGTGATGGACTTCTACTGTCCTACTATCAAACTATGTATAGAATTAGACGGCGAGATACACAATAACCATCATGCCTCTCAGTACGATACAGAAAGAACCCGCTTTTTAAACGAGAATGGAATCAGGGTATTGAGATTTGAAAACGATGTCGTCTGGAAAAACATTGATGGTATCGTTGAGGCAATTAACAGCTATTACAGAGTATGGACAGAAAGGCAATGAAATCCCACCACCCCTACCCCTCCTCCCAGGAGGAGGGGAACCTGAAACTAACGATCAACCAGTGGGCAGAAGACGACCGTCCGCGTGAGAAACTTATGAAACTGGGAGCTCAGGCACTGAGTGACGCCGAGCTGCTGGCTATTCTCGTGGGCTCCGGCTCGGTGAAGGAAGACGCAGTTTCTCTGATGAAACGTATTCTGAACGACTGCCGAGGCAACCTGAACACGCTGGGTAAACTGTCTATACACGACCTCATGCAGTATAAAGGCATCGGCGAGGCAAAGGCCATCACCATCCTTGCCGCCTGCGAGCTGGGAAAGCGCCGACAGGCTATGACTCCCGAAGAACGCCCCGACCTCGGCTCGGCCACGAAGATCTATCACTACATGCACCCGCTGATGCAGGACCTGGACACCGAAGAGTTCTGGGTGCTGCTACTCAACCAAAGCCACCGCCTCATCAAGCCCGTCAAGATAGCCCACGGCGGCATCTCTGAGGTCAGCGTCGATGTGCGTATCATCATGCGTGAGGCAGTGCTCTGCAACACGACTATCCTCGCCGTCTGCCACAACCACCCCAGCGGCAACCTCACCCCCAGCAGCGCCGACAACGCGCTGACAAAGAGCATCCATCAGGCCTGCGACGTGATGCGCATCCGCTTCATGGATCATGTTATCATCACCGACGGACAGTACTTTTCCTACCACGAAACAGGAAAATTATAGTCGATTATTTTGCCGTTTGCCTTTTTTGCACTATCTTTGCAGGCAAAATTGCAACAAATGACACAAGAAGAGAAGACCCTGTTGGAAGGACGCATCGTAGATGTGCTGAAAACCGTCTATGACCCCGAGATTCCCATCGATATCTACGAGCTGGGCATGATCTACAAGATTGACGTCAAGGACGACTATTCCGTAGAGCTGGACATGACCTTCACGGCTCCCAACTGCCCTGCTGCCGACTTCATCCTGGAAGATGTACGCACCAAGGTGGAGAGCGTTGAGGGTATCACCACCTGCAATGTCAATCTCGTCTTCGAGCCCGCCTGGGACCAGTCCATGATGAGCGAAGAAGCACGTGTCGAACTGGGATTTGACTAATATGAAATCTATATACTTCCTTTCCGACGCCCACCTCGGTTCATGGGCCATTGACCACAAGCGGATGCAAGAACGGCGCCTCGTACGTTTCCTCGACAGCATCAAGGAGAAAGCTGCCGCAGTCTATCTGCTGGGCGACATGTTTGACTTCTGGTACGAATACAAATACGTGGTGCCACGCGGCTACACCCGCTTCCTCGGCAAACTCTCAGAACTTACTGACATGGGCGTCGAGGTGCACTATTTCACCGGCAACCACGACATCTGGGCCTATGACTACCTGGAGCGCGAGTGCGGCGTCATCCTCCACAAGCAGCCGCTCACCATCGAGCTCTATGGCAAGATCTTCTTCCTGGCTCATGGCGACGGGCTCGGCGACCCAGACAAGAAGTTCAAGCTCGTTCGCTGGATGTTCCACAACAAGGTATGCCAGTGGGCTTTCTCGGCCGTGCATCCCCGCTGGGGAATGTGGTTCGGACAGACATGGGCCAAGCATTCGCGGCTGAAGCGTCCTGACGGCGAGGAGCCTCCCTACATGGGTGAGGAACGCGAGCATCTCATCCTCTACACCAAGCAATACATCCAGTACCATCCCAACGTCGATTACTTCATCTATGGCCACCGCCACATCGAGGTTGACAAGCAGCTCACCCACAAAGCCCGCGTCATCATCCTCGGCAACTGGATTAGCCAGTTCAGCTATGTCGTGTGGGACGGCGAACACCTACTCATGTCGCAGTACATCGAGGGCGAGAGCCAGTTGTAGCCAGCTGCCTCCTAAAACGATTTTGGCGCCTTCTATTTTCGTTTTGGAGCGTGCTTGCTGGTACCGAGCTGCGGGCTGTTTTCAAAATCGTGACAATGACAAAGTGACAAAGTGACATTAAGCACCTTCGTATGTGCACAAACTATGATTATATTATAATATATAATATATTATATATTATAACAACCTCAATATGTGGAACCTCCTTAATGTCACTTTGTCACTTTGTCATTGTCACTTTTCTTTGTAGCTTGCCTGGCAAACTCGAACAAAGACAAGGGCAAATGGCAGTAGCCGTCAGGATTCTTGTCGAGGTAGTTCTGATGATATTCCTCGGCTGTGTAGAAGTTCTGCAAGGATAGCTTTTCTACAGCTAAAGGTTGCTCATAGTGCTTCTGCTCTTCGGCAAAAACCTTTTCGATGACGGGTAAATCTGCTGGGTCAGTATAATAGACGCCAGTACGATAGCGTGTTCCCTCATCATGTCCCTGTTTGTTCAAACTCGTTGGGTCAATCGCCTTGAAGAACATCTGCAACAGGAATTCAAGGCTCACCACATGAGGGTCATACTTGACAAATACAGTCTCTGCAAACCCTGTTGTGTCGGTATAGACTTCCTTATAAGTAGGATTCTTCGTATGTCCGTTAGCAAATCCCACCTCCGTTTCCTCAACGCCCTCAATCTGTTTGAAGTAATGCTCTGTTCCCCAGAAACAGCCTCCTGCAAGATAAATCTCTTTTGTCATATCTGTTATAGTTATTTGTGGTTGCTTTCCTGATAAAATATGTGTGACTTTTTCACTTTTTTTCTATCATCTTACTTCAGTTCTTCAACATGCGAAGTGGCAGAATCGAGCGCAGGTGACAGATATTTCAGCAATGGAGCCACCATGAGTGACTGCATCATCTCATTGTTTTGGAGCATACTACAGACTTCTTCACGGGTCAGCAAATGGACTTCCAACTCTTCCGTCGCATCAAGATGCTGCTCAGATATCTTCTCAACGCCTATTGCCAAGAAACAATGTGTCATGTTCGTCATTGTGCCTGGATTGGCTGAAAGTACCATCAGTTCTTTCCATTCACCGCCGCCGTAGCCAGTCTCTTCTTCCAGTTCACGCTGAGCTGCTTCAAGAGGCTCCTCACCCTCTTCCATAACACCACAAGGAAGCTCATAGGAAGTACAACCTAACGCATGGCGATATTGCCGCTCCATGACGAAATTCCCGTCCTTAGTAATGGCTATGACATTCACCCAGTCGGGATATTCTAGCACGTAATACTCAGGAATTTCCCTGCCGTCAGGCAACAGCAGGTGGTCTCGCCGTGCTGTTAGCCAAGGCCTTTTGATTAGATATTCAGATTCTAATACCTTCCATGTCCTGCCATCGTCAATCTTCTTCATTTTATTTCTAGAATCAAGTCAATTATACTCACAATACCTAAAATCACTCAAATCAGAGGGCAAATTTACGAATTATTGCCGAATTTTTGCTATATTTGTGCCGTAATTTAGGATAGTTTATAGACAAACCCCAACAAAATAGTGAATTTGAAACTAAACGATGGTCTGATTCCTACACATCGACAGGAATGGGTTCCGTAACATAACTCTTTATTGGAAATATATTGCAGGATAGGGATGAAAGGAAACATACGAGTATCACCTGAGGACAAAGCATTTCCAAGCATATTCATCCATAAACTCCAATTCTCTGAGTGATCCGCTTGGGGTTCGAACCCAAGACCCCAACATTAAAAGTGTTGTGCTCTACCGACTGAGCTAGCGGATCTCCCGTATGCTCTTCTTGGAAATCGCTGACGATTTTTAGAAATGCGGGTGCAAAGGTACAACGTTTTTTTGAATTAGCCAAATGTTTCGTCGTTTTTTTACTTTTTGACGAATGGAGCATTCGTTTTTTCACTCGTGTATGTGCCAGATGGCGCGCACCTTACGGCTGATGGCCACGTAGTTAAGTATGGTGACCAGTACGAAGAGCGCCACTCCCGAAAGGATGGTGTAGGGTGAGAGCGAAGTAGTGACTGGTGAATGGGATGTGGTGAGGTCGCCGAAGAGCGGCATGTACCAGCCACGTAGCAGGATGACAATAAGTAGGGCCCCGATAAGTACCACCACGTTGAGCACGATGGTAAGCAGGTGGAAGGGGCGGGCTACGCTGGTGGGTGTATAGCCGATGAGCAGCAGGTTGTCAATTTTCTCAGTATGCTTCTGAAGCAGCAGGAAGATGCTGAGTAGCAGCACGTAGAAAGCCAAAGCGGAGATGATGAGACCCACGGCGGTGACAATGGTGATGATGATGCGTAGCAGGCCGGCAGTCTTAGAAGCATCGGCATCGGCGGCTTCAGTATCGTAGTGATAGTCATTCAGATACTTGGCAATGCGCTCGTCGGCAGGGTTGTCGGTCTCGATAATAAGACGGGCGGCCTGTGGCGTGCGGTTAGGTGACAACTGCCGATTCATATCGTCGATGAAGGCCTGCGGAACGAGGATGGTGTTCAGCCGTCGGGAGAAAGCTACCACGCGCCCTGTTTTCAGCTTGACGCCATGTGTGCCAGTGAGACGCAGGCGCACGTTGATCTTACCCACCAGCTTCTCGGAGAGGGTGGGCAGTCCCTGACTGCTGGCAAATCCGAAGTTATATAAGTTAAGGTACGCGCGTGGAAGAATGATGGGCACCTCATCGCTCTCCGGGTTGTAGCGCCACTGGTCGGTTTGTACGTCAAGAAACGCGTCGGGCACGGCCTCGAAGAACATCTCCGTTGAAAACTCCATGCCCATCTTCTGACTACCTACGGTGGCGAAGACGCTGAACATGGCGGGTGTGTATTGTCCCAGACTCTTAACGAAAGGTTGCTCGCGGAGCCGCTTGATTTCCTTCTCGCTGAAAGCCGGCGACGAGCCGGTAAATGTACCCAGTGTGTTCACCCGCTTGGTAACTACAATCTGTCCCGGTCGCAGAAAACTATCGTTGCCCGTGAAAAGAGGCTTGACGTCGCAGAAGAACTGCACGGCTGTGAGCACAATGGCCATACCACACAGGTTGGCGAGCACGAAGCCCGCCAACTGCCATGTGTTGATATGGCGTCCCAGCAGTTTATTCTGTAGCCGGTTCACTCTTTAGATGTATTCTTCCAATAGCTTGAAGATGGCCTCCACGGGATTGGTCTTCTTGCTCTTCGTGGTGATGCGGAACACGCTCTTGCCAGCGCTTTCGTAGTAGCATTCGGCATAGTCGTAGGTGTCGGCAATCTTCTCCAACAGCTCACCCTCTTCGTCGCCTGCCATCTTAGCCAGGTTCTCCAGGAAGCCGAAGTTGAAGCGCGCGTAGATGGCTTTGCCTTTCAGCTCTTTGACAGGGAACTTCTCACCAGGCACGGAGAAGGCATATTCGGGATTGCTGACATAGTAGGTCTTGCCGTTCTTATAGCCCACGGCGGAATAGCCCTTGATGGTATCGACCTCCTCAAACCAGTCGTATTCCCTGATGGGGATGAGATATTCGTCGGTGCCAGCGGCTTCCAGTTCATCGCCTAAGTTCTCAGCAACAAACGACAACGCCTTATTGCTCTTCGTACCGAGATAGGCACTAATCTGGGGCGTTCCGTCTTCATTGAAACCATAAAGGTCGATGGCAAGCGTACCATCAAGCTCCTTAACGAGGTCCTTAATGACTTTCAGCTCCTCGTCTCCCACCTGCTCTTTTATCATAGGTAGCAGTATCTCGAAAAAGGCACTGGCATCAGCGCTGAAGAAGATATTAAACATCTCGCCCGAAGCGTATTGTGCCAGGTCAGCATCGATGTCGCCAGCCATCTCGTCGTATTTGTTAATCCATTCCTTCACCTCGTCTGAAAGTGCGATGGCCTCACCCGTGATGAGCAGTTCGCCGTCGTTCAGCTCCAGGTCGGTAAGCGAGGCGATGTCTTTCAGTTCTACGCCCTCAGGCAGTATTTTCTCCAATTCCTTGAACGCCTGCTTCATCTCGCGGTTGGTTTTCATACCTTCCATGCCCGAACCTAAGAACAGCATCTGCGCCAGGCCCTCCTTTTCTTCCATCTGTGCGAAAGCCTTGTTGTCGCAGAGCGAGCCTTTGCCGTCGGCACGTTCATTTAACGATGCGATGGTCTCGTCGATGTCGTTCGTGGCTCCAATGAAAAACCAGTCGCCGTTGTAGATGAGGGCAGTACCGTTGGCATAGACGTATTTCTCGCCGCCGTCGGCCTCTTCCACTTCTACTTCGCCACCCATCTCCTTAGTCAGAGCTTCCATCAGGTCAGTCAGGTCACCCTTGCTGGCTATTGCGCCCACCATGCCTGCATCGACTTTGGTGCGCATGTCGCCCGAGAAATAGAAATAGACAGGCTCTGTGAAATCGATGCCCGATGCGGTGGGGTCATCGACCATGGCGAGCATCTTCTCGCTCAGTTCCTTGTCCATGCTGCTGTTCTCAATTTGTTCCTTAGCCCATTCCTTCAGGCTCGACTTGCCGTCGTTCATGCCGGCTTTATCCTGAATTTTTGCCACGTCGAAACGTATCACGAAGAGAGCATCTTCAGGGACGAGCTTGCTAGACTGATTCTTACTGCATGATGCCAGGAGCATCAGCAACATGACGCTAATTGTCAGAAATGATAATCTTTTCATTGTTTTTGTTTGTTGTTTATTGTTTAGTGATTCTCTTATGTCTCATTACTTACCTCGGCCATTTCCGGTTCCTCCTCCTCGCGTGTAATGTAACGCTGATAATAGGCCATAAGTAGGGTCGTAAGTGGAAGAGCGATGATAAGTCCTATGAAGCCCAGCAGCGCACCCCATACCGATAGCGAGAGTAGCAGGATGGCGGGGTTCATGTTCATGGCCTTGCCCATGATTCTCGGCGTCACCACCATATCGATGATGACCTGTACGATAGCAAACACCGCCAATGCCGATAGCAGGATAATCCAGAAGTTCTGCCCCGTGTCGGCCGCTTTCAGTAACGACAGGAAAACTGTGGGCACCAAGGCAAGCGTGTGCAAATAGGGCACCAGGTCCATGATGCCGATGAGAATGCCCAAGCCGATGGCCATGGGGAAGTCGATGATGGTGAAGCCGATGCAGAACAGTACACCCATGATTAGCGCCACCGTACCCTGCCCACGAATATAGTTGTTCAGTGCGCGCTCGGCGTCACCTGCCAGTTCGCTCCAGAAGGGACGGCTCTTCTTGGGGAATATCTTAATCCAGGCTTTCGTCAGGTACTCATAGTCTTTCAAGATGAAGAACATGTAAAGCAAGGCGATGAGCGAGCCGGCGATGCTGATGATGATGTTGGCCGTCTTGCCCAGCACGCGGAACATGCTAGGGATGGCCTCCTTCAGTCCGTTGGTGAACTCGCTGCTATGCAGGAACCGTTGTATGCCCTCGCGGTTGTTCTCCGTCCATTGGCGTATGGCTTCGGGAATACTGTCGATGTTCGCTGCATGCTGTATATAGTTCGTGGCCAGATGTCCCAACTTGCTGAACTGCTCAATCATAGGCGGTATGATGAGCCAAAGCACGAAGCTCATCACGGTGAGGAAGGCCGCTAAGGTCACGATGATGCTTAACACGCGGTTGCGCAGGTGCATCTTATATTGCACGAACTTCACCACGGGGTATAGCAGGTAGGCCAGTAGCCAGCCGATGGCGAATGGTAGCAGTACGCCGCTCAGGTAGCTCACCAGCAGAAAGATACCTATAACAAGCAATCCGTACCCTAACCAGCGCACGAATGTGTCGAATGTTATCGTCTTATCGTAGTTCAGCATTCTTTTTTATTTCCTATCTCTTACCACTCACCACTTTCTGATAGCATTCTCGGCACAGCGGTTCATATTCCTGCGTCTCGCCCAGCAGCACGCGCTTGTCATTCTCCACCAGTCGATGGCTCACATACGCCAGGGCGCCGCAGCGAACACAGATGGCATGCACCTTCGTCACGTCGTCGGCAATGGCACACAACGCAGGCATGGGTCCGAAGGGCACACCCTTGAAGTCCATATCAAGACCGGCTACGATGACACGCACACCCTTATTGGCCAGCTCGTTGCATACATCCACGATGCCCATGTCGAAGAACTGCGCTTCGTCGATACCCACTACATCGATGTCATTAGCTAAGAGAAGGATCGAGGCCGAAGAATCGATAGGTGTACTCTGAATGTGTTTCTGGTCGTGACTCACCACGTCTTCCTCTGAGTAGCGCACGTCGATGGCGGGCTTGAATATTTCCACGCGCTGCTTGGCAAACTGCGCTCTGCGCATCCGCCTAATCAGTTCCTCCGTCTTGCCCGAGAACATCGAGCCACACACCACCTCTATTCTTCCGGGGCGGCGTGCTTCGCCTGTTAAGTTTGCTGTCATTTGCCTGCAAAATTACAAATACGTTTTAAAATTGCAAAGAAAACAATCATTTTTTTTGGTGTTAATTGATATTTTGCGTAATTTTGCCACCGATTATGGCAATATTATATATTGTACCCACACCCGTGGGCAATATGGAAGACATGACGCTGCGCGCCATCCGCATCCTGAAGGAGGTGGATTTCGTACTGGCCGAGGATACCCGTACATCGGGCATTCTGCTGAAACATTTCGACATCAAGAACCAACTTCTGTCGCACCATAAGTTCAACGAGCATGGTACTAGTGCCGCTGTTATCCAGCGTCTGTTGGCAGGACAAAATGCCGCCCTCATCAGCGATGCCGGCACACCGGGCATCAGCGACCCAGGCTTCTTCCTTATACGCGAAGCCGTCAGGGCAGGCATCGAGGTGCAGACGTTGCCAGGAGCCACCGCCTTCGTGCCAGCATTAGTCAGTAGTGGCCTGCCTTGCGACCGCTTTACCTTCGAGGGCTTCCTGCCGCAGAAGAAAGGCCGTCAGAGTCGCATTGAGGCTCTGCGCGACGAGCCGCGCACTATGGTCTTCTACGAGTCGCCTTATCGCATGTTGAAGCTGCTTCAGCAACTGGCTGACGTGTTTGGTCCCGACCGGCAAGCCAGCGCCTGCCGCGAAATCTCGAAGATTCACGAAGAGAGTGTTCGAGGCACTTTGCAAGAGCTCATCACCCATTTCACCGAGACTGAGCCGCGTGGCGAGTTCGTGCTTGTCGTGGCGGGAAAAGACTGAAGATTTTAGACTATAGGCTTTAGAATTGAATAATTGAGACTAAAATATAATTTTAAATGATATGAAGATTATGAGAAAGATTATGATGATTGCATTGCTGGCCGCTATGGTTTGCGGCTGCAACGAGAAGAAAAGTAATAACGACGCTGAGCAGGATGATGCCCTCGAGGCTCTTCAGCGTGAGAACGAGCAGTTGCGTAACGAGCAGGATGAGTTGTTGGCAACTATCAATGAGATTGAAGACGGCTTCCGCGAGATCAATGAGGCACAAGGCCGCCTGACCATCGATCGTCGTGGCGAGGGTGCAGATGCCCGCGAGCGCATCCGCGAGAACATGCAGTACATTCAGGAGACGATGGCCCAGAATGCCGAGCTCATTGAGAAACTTCGTGCACGCATGCGTGAGAGTGGCCGACAGAACGAGCAGCTGCAGCATACCATCGAGAACCTCATGGCACAGATGGAGCAGAAGAATACAGAGATTGAACAGTTGCGTAACGAGCTGGCTGCCAAGAACATCCGCATCTCTGAGCTCGAGGAGCAGACTGCCAATCTCAACCAAGACATCGACAACCTGCAGGAGCAGAGCCGTCAGCAAGACCAGACTATCAGCCAGCAGGATCGTCAGATTAACGCCGCCTGGTATGCCATCGGCACCAAGCGCGAGCTGAAAGACCACAATATCCTGAAGAGCGGCGACGTGCTGCAGGGCGACTTCGACGCTTCCTACTTTACTGAGATCGACATACGTCGCGTCAACCAGATCAACCTCAACTCGAAGAAGGTGGAGATTCTTACCAACCATCCTGCTGGCTCCTACTCCTTAGAGCGCGATGCCAACAAGATCTACACGCTCTACATCACCAATGCCCAGCAGTTCTGGAGCACCAGCAAATATCTGGTAGTGCAGGTGAAGTAAAGCAGAAGCCTTCTCCTTTCATTTTGGAGCGTCTAAAAACTTTTTTGGAGGCTCCAAAATTTTTTTTGCTGCGTCCTAAATGCAAAAAAAAACAGATGCCGTTTTAGGGGCCTGGAAACGGCATTTCCAAGAGTTAGAAATGGCATTCCCAAGCCCTGGAAATGCCATTTGTTTTGCAATTTATGAAATGTCGGCGTTCGTTACTTGATTAGCCTCTCAATAGTCTCAAGGCATTTGTCGCGATTGACGGGCTTGGGGATGAAAGCATCGCAACCGGCACGCTTGGCATTTTCCTTGTCTATGTCGAAGACGTTGGCTGTGAGAGCTACGACAGGCAGGTTGGGGAAGGCGGCCTTGATCTTCTCGGTGGCCTCCAAGCCATCCATGATAGGCATCTTAATATCCATCAGCACCAAATCGTAGGCACCAGTACTTACCATCTGTATGGCTTCCTGTCCGTTGCGGGCACGTTCTATCTCATACTTGCCCCTCAGCGTGTATGTCATCAAGATGTAGTTGCTGTCGTTGTCTTCTGCAATGAGTATTTTTTTCATTTCGATAGTCCCCGATTTTGATTATCTTCGTTAAAGAGTTACAAAAGTAATGCTTTTTTTCCATATTCTTTTGCAGATTATCATTTTTTTAACTAATTTTGCATCTATGAAAACCACTCCCCGATGTCCCCTCACCTGTGAGGAGAGAATGGGAGAGGTAGTGACGAAGCTAACATGTATCAATAAAAACCTATCTTTCTTATGATGAATCTAAGACTGTTTTCTTGCGCCGTCGCCCTGACGGGCCTGCTTTCTGCACAGGCGCAACACGTGATGGACGTAAACACGAAGAAGCTGGGAGCTCCTGTGCAATCCACGATGTATGGCATCTTCTTCGAGGACATCAACTATGCTGCCGACGGCGGCCTCTATGCTGAGATGGTGAAGAACCGTTCGTTTGAGTTCCCCCAGCGACTGATGGGCTGGCGTGCCTATGGTAAGTTCGAGGTGCGAGACGACGGTCCCTTCGAACGCAACCCTCACTATGTGCGACTGAGCTACAGCGGCCACAACGACAAATTCACCGGGTTGGAGAACGAGGGCTTCTTTGGCATCTCCACCTTCATGGATGCAACTTACCGTTTCTCGGTATGGGCACGCTGTCCCGAGGGTGGCAGTAGCACATTGGAGGTAAGCCTGGTCGATAACGACACGATGGGCGAAGACCAGCGCTATGCCGGCACGAAAGTGGAGGTGAGCGGCACGGAGTGGAAGAAATATACTGCCGAGATCAAGGCATCGCGAACCGAGCCGAAGGGTGCTCTGCGTATCTTCCTCGGGGGACGTAAGGCCACAACCGATGTGGAGCATATCTCGTTGTTCCCCACCGACACGTGGAAGGGACGTGAGAATGGTATGCGCCGTGACTTAGCACAGGCTCTGGCCGATATGCACCCTGGCGTATTCCGCTTCCCTGGCGGCTGCATCGTGGAAGGTACAGATCTGGCCACACGCTATAACTGGAAGAATACCGTGGGCCCCGTTGAGAACCGCCCGCTGAACGAGAACCGCTGGCACTATACCTTCGGTCATCGTTTCTTCCCCGACTATTATCAGAGCTATGGTCTCGGCTTCTTCGAGTTCTTCCAACTCTGTGAGGACTTCGGCTGTGAGGCACTACCTGTTATCTCGTGTGGCCTCAGTTGCCAGTTCCAGAATCCCGACCCCACGAAGCCTGGTGTCCACGTGGCCCTCGACGATCTCGACAGCTATATCCAGGATGCCCTCGACTTGGTGGAGTTTGCCAATGGTGACGTCACCACAACATGGGGCAAGGTGCGTGCTGACATGGGCCATCCAGAGCCTTTCAACCTGAAGTTCCTCGCCGTGGGCAACGAGCAATGGGACTATGACGAGCAGCATGGAGGCTTCGGCCCTGTGTTCACCGAACGTCTGAAGAAGTTCTCTGATGCCCTGCGTGCCAAGTACCCCTACCTGAAGCTCATCGGCACTACTGGCCCTAACAGCGAGGGCTGGGACTTCGATCTCCTGCAGCCACGCATGAAGGAGCTGAAGGTCGATCTCTACGACGAACACTACTACCGCAACGAGCAGTGGTTCCTCTCCCATGGACTGCGCTATGACAGCTACGACCGTAAGGGCCCGAAGGTGTTTGCTGGTGAATATGCCTGCCACGGACGCGGCAAGAAGTGGAATCATTTCGAGACGTCGCTCTACGAGGCTGCTCACATGACGGGTATCGAGCGTAATGCCGACATCGTGCACATGGCCACCTACGCTCCGCTCTTCGCCCATGTTGAGGGCTGGCAGTGGCGTCCCGATGCCATCTGGTATGACAACCTGCGTTCCTTCAAGAGCGTCAGCTACTACGTGCAACAGATGTTTGCCATGAACAAGGGCACCAACGTGCTCGCGCTCACCATGGACAAGAAACCCGTGGCCGGACAAGAAGGGCAGGACGGTCTCTTCGCATCGTCGGTCTATGATGCTACTACCGATGAGGTCATTGTGAAGGTAGTGAATACGTCGAAGGATCCGCAGGACATCACTCTCAACCTCACAGGCATCAAGGGTGACCGTACCGCTGAGACCCTGACGCTGACTCACAACGGCTCGCTCGATGATGAGAACACCCTTGACCAGCCTGAGCGCATTGCCCCAATGCCTAGTTCTCTCGATTGCATAGCCGCCGGCAAGAACGTTCTTGAGATCAGCGACCAGCTGCCTGCTATGACGTTCCGAATCTATAAGGTCAAAAGATAAAAGATAAAGGATGAAAAATAAAGAGGGCGTGTCAATTCGATGCGCCCTCTTCTATTTCGTTCATACGACAGAACTTAGTCGCGCATGATGACATTCTTGATGATATACTGCTGATCGGGGTACATATACCACCATGTGGAGTTAATGGGATTCGTGCCCCAGTTGTTGAAGAGGGGGAAGGCATCCTTGATGCACACGCGCTCGCGGGGATAGCAGAAGTCGTAGGCTACCATGATACCGTGAGGAGCATCACCTTCCTCTGCAAGGTGCACATCCTTGCCCGTACTTGCATTATGGATGTAAGGCTGTGTGCTTTTAGGCTCTGTGGCGAGTTTGAACTCCTTACTGACAGTGCGGGTGAAGATGACAGGCTCGAAATCAATGCCCGTGGTGTTGATGAAGTGCTTGGTATCACCCTCCTCGTAGCCGAAGAGTGTGTGTACCTCAGTATTGTCGAGGTCACGGGAATCGCTAGTGCGGTCGTACTGCAGATTCTTGATGTAGAGTGCGTCGTAAGCACCGCAGGCCATGATGTTGTATTCAATAGTGGTCTCGTTGATGCGATATGCCTTGATGACGACGTCGTTCATGTCGTAGTCGCCCTGATCGGTATCCTCAAAGCAGTAGGTGAAGACGTTGGGTTCAAAGACGGGAGGGGGAAGGATACCCTCGATGCCACCTTCCACGTCGAGGATGATGTCGTTGAAGTCGGCATCGGTACCCGACTCCCAGGTAAGCATCATCTTCTTATTGACATTCAGCCAAGTAGCGCGTGGGTCTTCTTCGCCGAGCTGGGAGCTACTGAAGTTGTAGTGGGTATCCTGATTGATATTGGCGTTCAGGCGGCCGTCACCATACAGCTCACCCTGCATTTTGCCACCCAAGTCGGGGGTGTTGGCGCGAATCATGAAGCCGATTTTGTAGCCCTTAGGGAACTGGAAGGTACCCACGGTGCCGATTTCGGGTGTCTTCGAGTCACCGAAATAAAGCAGTGCGAAGGAGCCATGCTTGCCGATTACGTCGTCCTCGTTCTTATCGACAAATGCCTTGTTGAAGGGAAGTGCCTTGTACTTGGGCAGGCTATTGAAGAAATCTACAGTATCTTTCTTGGTAGTACCCGGAATGTCGCTGTCTTTATAATAATAGTAATAGAGGTCGGACTCCCATACTTCGTAGATCTTCCACTTGGCGGGATTATCGCACTTGTAGGCGGGAGTCACAATAATAGGCTCGTCACCAGTAGTGATGGGATAAACCTTCGCGTTATAGATACCACTGTCTTGGACTTTGGGCAGGTTGTTGTAGTTGCGTCCGTTTTTGAAGTAGCTGAACACGTAGCTGCGGAAAGTTTCCTTAAAGCTCTGGGTGTAGTCTGGCGATGACATCTTTAGGCGGTCGTAGTCGGCATCGCTCAGTCCATAGAGCATCTCGCCGTTCACCCATTCGCGCTGGTTGGCATAAGACTCAATGGCTTCGGCAATCCGGAATTCGCCTAAGGGCAGCGTGTAGCCAGTAGAGAGCGCACGCGTAGCGCGGGCCTGCGTAGCGTCAGCGATGGAAACGGTGTTACCCTCCACCTTTTTAAAGACATTACCCTCGGTGGTGATGAAGGCAACGTAGAGGCCCATGTTCTCCTTCGGAGCGTCATAGCTCATCTTGATGGAACCCTGACCGTTGACCACAGCCTCGTTGAGCTTCTTCATGGTGTAGGTAGTGACGTAGGAGGGAGCATCCTCATAGATGTCCTTCACCTTCACTAAGAGCTGCACCTTCTGCACGGTAGCATCGGTAATGATAGTAAGTTCGCCGGAAGTGATAGTCTTCCAGTCGTGATTGGGGTCGAAGGTAATGCCAAACACTTTCTCTACGTTAGCTTTGACGGCGGCGTCATTGACGGCCTCGGCGTTGTAGATATCGGTCTCCTTCGAGCAGCTGACAAGTGCCAAGAGGCAGGTCACTGCAAAAAACAAACTAATCTTTTTCATTGTCTTTATAATTACTGTTGGTTACTTTTTGGGTGCAAAGGTAACACTATTTGTGAGAAGCAGATGTGTAAAATGTAACAAATAATGTGTAAAATACACCAATAGGTGTGTAAAATAGCGTGAATTTACACATTTTTCTTGTGATTAGTTGCAACATTTTGACTTTTTTCGTACTTTTGCAGTCGAATTTTTCTCCTTTGGAGAGAAACGATGAATGTCTATGAGGGAAATGCAATTTGCAGCCGTTGTGCTGATGAGCCTGCTTACGTTAAAGCTGTTGCTGCTACCCAGAAAGGTATCAGCCAACTATATCGTGAACCGTTCTCGCTGGCTGATGGTTGGTGGTACGGCATTGTTGGCCTTGCAGTTCCTATTACAATATATATTACGCCTGCGCGCGATGGGTGTTACTCAGGCCGTGATGCTCAATTTGACGTTGTTCATCCCAGCCTCGTGGCTGATGTCGATGGCGCTGATTTATTTGCAAGGGTGGGGGCGCATTTGGAAACTGGATATGTGGTTAGGTGGAGTAACCTGGGTAGTAGTGATGGTGATAATAGGTTATGCTGCCTACTTTGACGGCCAGCCGCTGTTGACAGCCACGCCCGAGTTGCGCTCGGCAGAGATAGTAGGTTCCGTGTGCTATGCGATCATGATGGGCTACTATGTGTGTCGGCATCTGATGAATCTGTATGCTATGCGCCGGGCTCTTGACAACTACTACGACAGCAACATGTTCGACATGCTATGGTGGATGCGGCTGAGCGTCATCCTGCTGCCCTTCATGGTTCTGGCGGTACCGTTAATTATCTTCGTGCATGGTCCCATACAGACAGTCTTCAGCATTTCGCTCTTCATGGGTATCTTCTTCTTGGAGGACAGCTTCTGTAATTATGTGGTGAGTAGTGTTCCTGCAAAGATGGAGATTGCCGAGATGAGCGAGGAGGAATATGCTGACCTTTCGTCTACAGAGGAAACGAACGACGAGCAGGAATCTTCCGCACCGGAGATTATCGGCGGAAGAATACTGGGGAGGGCTGCCCTCCAGCGCATGGAAGATGCCGTCAGAGAGTGGACGGCTTCAGGCGGGCACCTAAAGAGTGGCCTCACAATGCCCAATGCAGCAAGGGAGATGCAGGTGCCGCGCTATTTGCTGGCAGCCTGGCTGAAGCAGACTGGGCGCCGCTATAATGACTGGCTGGCTGACCTGCGTATCAATGAGGCAAAGCGCGTTCTTAAGGAACATCCTGAATGGTCGAATGAGTTCGTGGCAGAGCACTGCGGGTTCAATGACCGCAGTTATTTCCAACGCAAATTCAAGGAGAAGACTGGCCTTTCGCCGGCAGAATACCTACATACGTCAGCGTGACTTGCTGAGCGACAGCTGCAGCTTACCCACAAAGGCGGCATGTTTGCCGTTCTGATCGACAGGGATGGGCTTTCCTGTCAGGTCGCTGACATATTCCAACTTATCGAAATAGGTATGCGTGTGTCCTCCCAAGACGAGGTCGATACCCTGTGTGTTTTCAATGACGCGCTCATCAGGATATTCGCTTCGTTGCCATCCCAAGTGGCTGAGGCAGATAATCATGTCGCATTTCTTTTTCCGCTTCAGCAGATCCACCATTTTATTGGTCACCTCAATAGGGTCGAGGAAACGCAAGGGCTCGTAGTTCTTGGTGAAGACCAGCCCTTCGAGGGGTGGACAGAGTGCAAATACTCCAATTTTCACCCCTTTACGTTTAATAATAATGTAAGGCTTCACGATGTCCTTCAGCTCCGTGTCGGCGAAGTCGTAGTTGGAGCAGACGATAGGGAATTTGGCCTGTCGGAAGATGCGCACCATATTATCGATGCCGAAGTCGAACTCGTGGTTGCCGATGGTGGCGGCATCATAATGCATCTGATTCATCAGTCCTATCTCCACGTCGCCTTGGAACATCGAGTAATAGGCAGAGCCCTGTGAGAAGTCACCGCTGTCGAAGAGTAGCAAGTCTGGGTCTTTCCGCCGTTCCTCGTTAATCATAGCAATACGGCGTAAGAAGCCTCCACGGTCAGCCAACATGGTGTCGGCCAGGTTGCGGTTCAGCGGCATCACGGTGGAATGCGTGTCATTGGTGTGTAGGATGGTCAATTGCTTCTGGGCTGAAGCGGGACTGAATGAAAGAGAAACGATGAAAGATGAAAGAACGATCATCTTCATCATTCGTTTGTTGATCATTATCTTCGTCATATTCTTCATTCTTTTATACATTCTCAATTCTTAATTCTGATTCTTCCTTCCACCTGTGCATCTACCTCCTTACCTTGTGCGTGCATGGCCTTGAAGTAGTTCATGATGATAAAGCGGGCATTGTCGAGCTCGTTCTGCGGAGAGACGAGGTTGGTGCCGTCCTTGAAGGCCATCATGCCGTCGTTGCCCTGTGCGAGATAGTCGATGGTGACAGCGCGGTACTGAGCCTTCGGGTCTATCTCCTTACCGTTGAGGCGTGCCGAAAGTAGCTGACCGTCTTTCGTGATGACCAACTCTACACCGTGACTTACGCCCTCTCCGCCACGCTTGGCAATCTGCTGGAACAGCTCGGTGACTTTCTCGCCTGAGAGCGTGGTGAAAGCAATCTTGTTCTCAAAGGGCGCAATGTCGTTGATGTCGCCATAAGTCACGGCACCTTTCGACAGGGCAGCACGGATGCCACCGATGTTGTAGATGCCGAAGTCAGGCTTTTCGCCATAGTCCTTGCCTGCCCACACGAGGATATCGGAGAGAAGATTGGAAATCTCGCTTTCGGGCTGCCGCTTATCCATGTCGCGAGCAGCGATGCCCATCACGGGACTCATCACCGAATCCACCTTCTGCTGGTAGGGCGCGATGAAAGCAGCCGCAGCAGCATCGGGCTGACGATCGTAGCGGTTATCAATGAGGATACGCTGACGGCTGACGCTGGTTAGCTGATAGTGCGTCGTACAGCCTACGGTCATTACCCCGAAGACTGTCAGAAATAAGAGTTTGATGTTTTTATTCATATCGTCGCTGAGAAATTTCTTGCAAAAGTACACAATAATCCTGATACTCAATAGGAAAGAATACTGTAAAAATCGTTAAATAAACTTAACTGCCAATGAATTCTCATTTCTCATTTCTCATTTCTCATCTAAAAGCAGTACCTTTGCACCCGCTTTTCGGCGTAACCGATGGTGGGAAGATAGGAGAGTTGCCTGCTATGTTGCGTTGGAACGATACAACAATTTAATTATTAAGTACTTACAAATGGATTTAATTAAAGTTGCTGAAGAAGCATTTGCAACCGGCAATCGTGCCAAAGCCCAGGAGGCTGGCAAGAAGTTTGAGGATTTCGGCCCCGGCGATACCATTACTGTTGGTTACAAAATTATCGAGGGTTCTAAGGAGCGTATCCAGCTCTATCGTGGCGTGGTCATTAAGATCGTAGGTCATGGTGACAAGAAACGTTTCACCGTTCGTAAGATGTCTGGCACCGTAGGTGTGGAGCGTATCTTCCCCCTGAATTCGCCCAACATCGACAGCATTGAAGTGAACAAGCATGGTAAGGTTCGCCGCGCCAAGCTGTACTATCTGCGCAAGCTCACGGGTAAGGCTGCCCGTATTAAGGAGAAGCGCATTGCAGTCAAGAAAGAGGACTAAACAAGAATCCTTTTGGAAAATGTGCGGTAGGCAATCATGTCTGCCGCATTTTTTCTTTCCCTATTATTTCCTCGTTTCATTTTTTATTCGTACCTTTGCAGGCAGATTATATTCATTTATTGACAAACTATGGGATTGATTGAACAAATCATTGCGCGTGCTAAAAGCAATAAGCAGCGCATCGTGCTCCCCGAAGCAGAAGAGGAGCGTACTTTGACGGCCGCCGATCGTGTGCTGGCTGACGACATTGCAGACCTCATCCTCATTGGTAACCCGGAGAAGGTGCATGCACTGGCTAAGGAGAAGGGGCTGACCAACATTGACAAGGCTACCCTCATCGACCCGCTGAACTATGAACGCTCAGAAGAGATGGCACAGCTGCTGCAGAAACTGCGCGAGAAGAAGGGAATGACCATCGAGAAAGCCCGTGAGTTGGTAAAAGACCCGCTTTACCTGGGTTGCATGATCATCAAGACAGAAGGTGCCGACGGTCAGATTAGCGGTGCCCTGAGCACTACTGGTGAGACGTTGCGTCCCGCCTTGCAGATCATCAAGTGTGCCCCTGGCATCACCTGTGTAAGCGGTGCTATGCTGATGATTACGCAGAAGCCTGAATATGGCGAGAATGGCGTGCTCGTGGTGGGCGACGTTGCTGTGACACCGATGCCCGATGCCGATCAGCTGTCTCAGATTGCCGTATGCACGGCTCAGACTGCTCGCTCGGTGGCTGGCTTCGAGGATCCTCGTGTGGCCATGCTGAGCTTCTCTACGAAGGGCTCTGCCTCGCATGAAGTGGTGGATAAGGTGGTAGAAGCTACCCGCTTGGCGAAGGAGCTTGACCCCACGCTGAAGATTGACGGTGAGTTGCAGGCAGACGCTGCCTTAGTGCCCTCCGTAGGTAAGAAGAAGGCTCCTGGCAGCGACATTGCCGGCAATGCCAACGTGCTTGTCTTCCCCTGCCTTGAAGTGGGTAACATCGCCTACAAGCTGGTGCAGCGTCTGGGCGATGCTGTGGCTATCGGCCCCATTCTGCAAGGTATTGCCCGTCCTGTGAACGACCTCTCCCGTGGCTGCTCCGTCGAGGATATCTATTATTTAGTAGCAATCACCGCGTGCCAGGCAATGGACGCAAAGAAGTAAAGATATGAAGATATTAGTTTTGAATTGTGGTTCGTCCAGCATCAAGTATGCTCTTTACAACATGGACGACAAGAGTGTGATGACCAGCGGCGGCGCTGAGCGCGTGGGGCTGGAAGGTGCCTTCGTGAAGGTGAAATTGGCAAACGGGGAGAAACGGCAGATCATGCACGACATCCCTGAGCATACTGAGGGTGTGAAGTTCATCTTCTCCCTGCTTACTGACCCTGAAATCGGCGTTATCAAGAGTCTTGACGAGATTGATGCCGTGGGTCACCGTATGGTGCATGGCGGCGAGAAGTTCAACAAGAGCGTCATTCTGACCGATGAGGTGCTGAAGGAGTTCGAAAAGTGCTCCGACTTGGCCCCGTTGCACAACCCTGCCAACCTGAAGGGAGTGAACGCCGTGAAGGAGCTGATGCCTGGTCTGCCCCAGGTGGGCGTGTTTGACACCGCTTTCCACCAGACCATGCCTCCGAAGGCCTATATGTATGCCATTCCCTACGAGCTTTATGAGAAGTACGGTATTCGCCGCTACGGCTTCCACGGCACCTCTCACCGCTACGTGTCGCAGCGTGCCTGCGAGTTCCTGGGCATACCTCAGGAGGGTACGAAAATGGTGACCTGCCACGTGGGCAATGGTGGTTCTATCGCTGCCGTGGTCGATGGCAAGTGTATCGATACTTCGATGGGACTTACCCCGTTGGAGGGTTTGGTAATGGGTACCCGCGCTGGTGACATCGATGGTGGTGCCGTGACGTTCATCGAAAAGAAGCTGGGCCTTGATGCCGACGGCATGAGCAATCTGCTGAACAAGAAAAGCGGTGTGGCTGGTCTGACGGGTGGCAGCTCCGATATGCGCGACGTGGAGAGTGCAGCCAAGAGCGGCGATCCTCGTGCAAAGCTGGCTCAGGATATGTATTTCTATCGCATCAAGAAGTACATCGGTGCCTATGCTGCTGCTATGGGCGGTCTCGACGTGGTGGTGTTCACTGCCGGTGTGGGCGAGAATCAGGTCAGCATGCGTTCGGAGGTATGCAAGAACATGGAGTTCCTGGGTATCAAGTTCGACGAGGAGAAGAACAAGGTACGTGGTGAGGAAGCAATCATTTCTGCCGATGACTCGCGCGTGAAAGTGGTTGTCATTCCCACCGATGAGGAACTGATGATAGCCACCGACACCATGAATTTGTTGTAATTTTGACGCTAAATATTGCATAAATGGTAAAAAAACGGCAAAAATTGTTGTCGTTTTGAAAAAAAATGCTTATCTTTGCCAGCTGAAAGGTAGAGATAAGCATTTATTGATAGATTATAGAGAAAGGAGTAATGCCGAAAATCCTGTAAAGAGTAGGCATCAAATTAATTCAATTACAATTATGAAAAAAGTGATTTTTGCTGTTCTCGCAGCATTTGTGATGACTCTCAGCTTCACCTCTTGCAGCAAGAGCAAGGCCGACCAGATGCTGGACGACATGGAAGCTATTGTTGAGAAGGTTGAAAAGGCTGCTGACGAGTCGGCTGCTATGGCTGCTGGTCTTGAGATGCTGAGCCTCGCCGAGAAGTACGGTGACCTTGCAGAGAGCGATTTTTCTGAGGCTCAGACTAAGCGCGCTGAGGAGCTGAATGTTCGTCTGGAGCAGGCTATGGCTAAGTTCCAGAGCGAAGTCGAGGAAGCTGCTGAGGAGGTAGAAGAGGCTATCGAAGGCGAAGAGGCTGAAGAACCCGCAGAAGAGTAATCAGCTATGAAGAAGATGATATTCGCTGTCCTGACAGCATTCGTGATGAGCTTTGCATTCACATCGTGCAGCAGTGGTGACAAGGCTGACCAGATGCTCAACGATATGGAGGCATTGGTTCAGAAGGTTGAAGCCGCTAAAGGCGACCCTGTAAAGTTGTTGGAGGTGCTGGGTGAGTTTGAAAGCCTGAGCGAGAAATACAAGGATGTCGATGAGAATTCTTTGACTGATGCTCAGAAGAAGCGTTTGGAAGAACTGACGAAGAAGCTGGATTTCTAAGTCATTTTCACTTACCTGTCAATCAATTTTTATTGCTATGAAGAAAGTTCTTTTTGCCGTATTGGCCATCTTCGTGATGAGTGTAGCCTTCGTTTCCTGCAAAGACAAGGCTCCGAAAGACAAGGAAAGTGCCGACCTCATGGACGATGAGGACGACATGGACGACGAGGACGAGGATGAGGACGGTCCTAGTATGGCTACCTACGACAGCAACGCCAAGCCCATCGAGAAGCTCTCTGCCATCATGGGAAACATGGTTACCGTTTTGAAGGGCACCCACATCAGCTCCGCAGAGGATCTTGTGACGCTGAAGGAGAAGATGGAAGCCTTCAAGGGTGAGGTGGAAGCAATCTCGGCTGAGATGGAAGCCAGCATGGCAGGCCTCTCAGAAGAAGAGCAGCTGAAGGCAGCCCAGGAAATGATGGCTGTCGCCGCTGACATGGAAAAGATTGGAGCCGACCTCGAAGCCGAGGGTGAGCGCTTGGAGAAAGAAGCCAAAGAAGCCGGTCTCGACGAGAAGGAATTGGAAGAGCTCTTCCAGTAAGTCCCGCTTATACACTGCCTTGCCCTGAGAAACGTTGTTTCAACGTTTTTCAGGGCAAGAAACATATTGTTATTCTTTTTAATCCCACGTCCAATATTTCCTTAACTCTCCAACTATTTCATCCCATTCCTGCAAGGTGAACGTTCCTGGTCCCAGCATCATGATGGTCATTTCCAAGTCATCCCAACAGCGATAGACATTGGTGTCACGGAACCCGTTACGGAGATAAAAGGCATGGCGACGTTTGCGTTGCTCGCTGTTGTCACACTCCTGACGCGGCGACTCCATATCCAGCACACAAGATTGTCCTTTATACTTTTCAATGAGAGCCGTCAGAATTTTCTGTCCGTTGCCCTGACCTCTCAACTCTGGCCTTACGGCAAAATACCAGTACCAATTGAATGAAGCCCTGGGATAGACGATGGTAAACCCAATAAAAACATTCCCAGTATAGTAGGCTGTGAAGTCAAGGTGCATCTCACCAATCAGCCGCACCAAGTCATCCCAGGGAATCTGCTCGTTCTCTGGAAATGCCGTCTGATATAGCTGTTTCAACTGCTCATCACAAGCATCTGCTGCTGTAATCTGTTTCTTTGTTAAGTCTATCATGTGCTTGATTGGTATGACTTTTCTGAGAACATGGTGCAAACTTACATAAAAAACTTGAATTATACAACAGTCGAGATAAAAAAGTGAAGACCACCCCTCTCTTTTCCGTCGTGGAAGTGACCGCCGTCACC
>CAJOFE010000045.1 GCA_905233825.1 uncultured Prevotella sp.
CCCACCTCTTCCCATTCCGAACAGAGAAGTTAAGCCCGCCTGCGCCGATGGTACTGCAATGCAATGCGGGAGAGTAGGAGGCCGCCTTCTTTTGACAGAGGGGCTGTAGTCCAGAGCGGACTGCAGCCTCTCTTTTTTTGTGTGTTAGGTGGTACCTTGTCGTCATGATCTAACCGATTAAGATAAACGGCATTTCGGGGGCTTAGAGATGCCTTTTCCAAGGCCTGAAGGTGCCGTTTCTTGCACCCGAAGATGCCGTCTGTTCTTCAAAAGCACGGATGGCGGGATTACGGGGGGCTATTCATCTGTAAATCCGTGTAAAAGTGAAAAGACCTCCCCACCTCCTGTGTCTAGACCTACCGGTAAATAAAGGGCTCACGGGCTATTAGTGGGAGATTAGAGGCTTGTTTTCAATTTCTTTGCTTTCAAAAATATTCGAAATACTTTGGCAGTTCGGATTTTTGTTTGTATCTTTGCAGGCAGAGTTAGGAACTGGTAAGACAACTCTGAAACGATAATTAACTTAAGCAAGTAATAACAACGAAATAACTATGGAGCAACAGAAACGTTACGGTCACTTCGATGACCAGCATCGCGAGTATGTCATCACAGACCCGCAGACCCCTTGGCCCTGGATTAACTATCTGGGTAACGAGGATTTTTTCTCTCTGATCAGTAACACGGCAGGTGGCTACAGCTTCTATAAGGATGCGAAGTTCCGCCGCATCACCCGCTATCGCTACAATAATGTGCCGATGGATAATGGGGGTAGATATTTCTACATTAGGGAAAGCCTTCTCCAACCCCTCCAAAAGGAAGGAAGCCAGGAAACAGGGCAAGCCACAGGAAGCTGGGGGGAGGCTTGGAATCCGGGTTGGAAGCCCTGTAAGACGCCGCTCGACTTCTACGAATGTCGTCATGGCATGGGCTATACGCGTATCACGGGGCGCAAGAATGGAGTGGAAGCATCGGTGCTGTTTTTTGTGCCGCTGAAGAAATGGTGCGAGGTGCAGAAGCTGACGCTGACCAATCAAACGGAGGAGGTGAAGAAGCTGAAGCTGTTCTCGTTTGAGGAGTGGTGCCTGTGGAATGCGGCAACGGATATGGAGAATTTCCAGAGGAACTTCTCAACGGGGGAGGTGGAGCTAGAAGGCTCTACTATCTATCATAAGACGGAGTATCGCGAGCGTCGCAACCACTATGCGTTCTATTATGTGAACACGGAAATTCAGGGCTTTGATACTGATCGCGAGAGTTTTGTGGGTCTTTACAACGAGTTTGCTGATCCTCAGGCTGTGATGGAGGGTAAGCCCCGCAACAGTCATGCTCATGGATGGAGTCCCATTGCTTCGCATTATATCGAGGTCACCTTACTGCCTGGCGAGCAGAAAGACTTCGTGTTCCTGCTGGGCTATGTGGAGTATGAGCAGGATAAAAAGTTCAGTGCCCCCAAGGTTATTAACAAGGAAAAAGCTCATGCCCTCATCGCTTCACTCGACACGACGGAAAAAGTTGATCAGGCATTCCGTGAGCTTTGCCAATATTGGGACGAGTTGCTCAGTATATATAATGTTCGTACGGGCAATGACAAGCTCGACCGCATGGTGAATATCTGGAACCAGTACCAGTGTATGGTGACCTTTAATTTCTCACGAAGTGCTAGTTTCTTTGAGAGTGGCATTGGCCGAGGCATGGGCTTCCGCGACTCTAATCAAGATCTTGTGGGCTTTGTGCATCAGATTCCCAGCCGTGCCCGTCAGCGCATCATCGACATTGCCTCCACCCAGTTTCCCGACGGTGGTTGTTACCACCAGTACCAGCCCCTCACGAAGCGTGGCAATAACGATATTGGCGGTGGTTTCAATGATGATCCATGCTGGCTCATCTTCGGCACCGTAGCCTATCTGAAGGAAACGGGCGACTTCTCGATTCTCGACGAGTCGGTGCCCTTCGACAACCAGCCTGGCACGGAGGTGGCGCTTTTCGAGCATCTGCGTGTGTCGCTCAATCATGTCATCAACAACCTCGGTCCCCACATGCTGCCTCTCATCGGTCGTGCCGACTGGAACGACTGCCTGAACCTGAACTGCTTCTCATGGGATCCCAATGAGAGCTTCCAGACTACGGAGAACAAGAGCGAGGGTTCGAAGGCCGAGAGCCTCATGATTGCAGGCCTTTTCGTGGTTACTGCCAAGGAGTATGTCACTCTATGTAAGAAAATTGGCAATAATGACGAGGCTACACGTATGCAGCTGGCTATCGACGCTATGATTGAGGCTGTGAAGAAGCATGGCTGGGATGGTGAGTGGTATCTGCGTGCCTATGACTACTTCGGGCAGAAAATAGGCTCGAAGGAGTGCGACGAGGCAAAGATATTCATTGAGAGTCAGGGATGGTGCACGATGGCTCAGATTGGTGCCGAAGAAGGTATGGTGGCCAAGAGCCTCGATTCGGTGAAGAAGTATTTGGAGTGTGAACACGGCATCGTGCTCAACAATCCGGCCTTCACCAAATATATTTACGAGTATGGTGAGATTTCGTCTTATCCCGAGGGCTACAAGGAGAATGCCGGCATCTTCTGCCATAACAATCCGTGGGTCATCATCGGTGAGTGTCTGGCTGGACGTGGCAACGATGCCTGGAGCCACTATGCCAAGATTCTGCCCTCGTATGTGGAGGAGAAATACCAGACACTACACAAGGTAGAGCCTTACGTGAACTGTCAGATGGTGGCCGGCAAGGATGCTGCCCGTCCTGGTGAGGGAAAGAACTCGTGGCTCACGGGTACTGCCGCCTGGATGTGGCTTACGGCGAGCCAATATATCCTAGGCATACAGCCCGACTACGACGGTCTGCTTATTGACCCCTGCCTGCCTGCCTCGGCAGGCAACTATACCGTTCGTCGTAAATTCCGCGATGCAACGTATGAGATTATCGTCCATCCCAATGGTGCCCAGAAAGGGGTGAAGCAGATGGTGATTGATGGTTCACCCGTCGAGGGTCAGTTGGTGCCATACGCTCCTGGCAATCATATGGTCGAGGTGACCATGTAAGGATAGGACTGACGTAAGACAGAAAAAATGCCGAGGCAAGAAAAATATTTGCCTCGGCATTATGTTAGTTCAACTCTTTTTCGTACCTTTGCACTCTCATTCAATTTTATAACGTTATAAAGTAAGGATAATATGGCTGAAATGAAGAAGATGAAAACTGCGCTGATTTCTGTGTTCCACAAGGACGGGCTCGATGAGCTGCTGAAGAAACTCAACGCGGAGGGCGTGCGCTTCCTGTCAACGGGTGGTACGCAGAAATTTATTGAAGAGCAGGGCTACGAGTGCCAGAAGGTGGAGGAGGTAACAACCTATCCCAGTATTCTGGGCGGCCGTGTGAAGACGTTGCATCCGAAGGTGTTCGGAGGCATTCTGGGACGTCGCGATAACGAGGGCGACCAGGAGCAGATGAAGCAGTATGACATTCCTGAGATAGATCTGGTCATTGTCGATCTTTATCCCTTCGAGCAGACGGTTGCCAGTGGCGCCTCGGAGCAGGATATTATCGAGAAGATAGATATTGGCGGCATCTCGCTGATTCGTGCTGCAGCTAAGAATTTCAAGGATGTGGTCATCGTGCCTTCTAAGGCAGAGTATGGCGTGCTGCTCGACATTCTGGACAAACAGGGAGCCGAGACAACACTGGAGCAGCGTCGTATGTTCGCTACCAAGGCTTTCGGTGTGAGCTCGCACTATGACACGGCTATCCATAGTTGGTTTGAGAAGTAAGAATTAAGAGGGAAGAGTTCAAATATGGGTTTCTTTAGTTTCCGACAAGAGCTGGCCATGGACCTTGGTACAGCTAACACGATTATCATCAGTGATGACAAGATAGTCGTTGACGAGCCATCGGTGGTGGCTCTCGATCGCCGCACTGACAAGATGATTGCCGTGGGCGAGCAGGCAAAGATGATGTACGAGAAGACTCACGACAACATACGTACTATCCGTCCGCTGCGTGACGGTGTGATTGCTGACTTCTCGGCTTGCGAGCAGATGATGCGTGGTATGATCAAGATGGTGCACACGGGGCATCACTTGTTCTCGCCTTCATTGCGCATGGTTATTGGCGTTCCCTCGGGTAGTACTGAGGTGGAGTTACGTGCTGTGCGTGACTCGGCTGAGCATGCCGACGGTCGTGATGTGTATCTGATCTTCGAGCCGATGGCAGCAGCCATTGGTATTGGCATCGACGTGGAAGCTCCTGAGGGCAATATGATTGTCGATATAGGTGGTGGTTCGACTGAGATAGCCGTTATCTCCTTAGGTGGCATTGTGAGCAACAACAGCATCCGTACTGCCGGCGATGACCTGACGGCTGACATTCAGGAGTACATGGCCCGTCAGCACAATGTGAAGGTGAGTGAGCGTATGGCCGAGCGTATCAAGATCAATGTGGGTGCTGCCTTGACCGATCTGGGCGACGAAGGCCCCGATGACTATGTGGTACATGGCCCGAACCGTATCACGGCCCTACCGATGGAGGTGCCCGTGTGCTATCAGGAGATTGCTCACTGCTTAGACAAGACGGTGGCCAAGATTGAGAATGCCGTGCTTAGTGCCCTTGAACATACACCGCCTGAGCTATATGCCGACATCGTGCAGAACGGTATCTACCTGACGGGTGGCGGAGCTCTGTTGCGTGGTCTGGACAAGCGTCTGACCGACAAGATCAACATCCCCTTCCAAGTGCCTGAAGATCCCCTCCATTCCGTGGCCAAGGGTGCTGGCATTGCCTTGAAGAACGTTGATCGCTTCTCATTCCTGATGAGATAAATGCAGAACCTGATAGCGTTCCTGACGAAGAACTTCCATTGGTTTGTGTTCCTTCTGTTGGAACTCATCAGTGTGGTGTTGCTGTTTCGTTATAACAGCTATCAGGGTAGTGTGTGGATATCGTCGGCGAATGCCATAGCCGGAAAGGTCTATGAGTGGCAGTCATCAGTAGAGCAGTTCTTCCACCTGACTGACAGGGCCTGGCAGTTGGAGCACCGCAATATGGAGTTGGAGCAGCGGCTGTGGAGAGCTCGTCAGCAATTGCTGGAACTACAGCAGGACACGGCAGTTATCGATAGTACGCTGTATAGTGTCTTCGACAACTTACAGATGTTGTCTGCAAAGGTGGTGAGCAACTCGCTGAATCGCCACGACAATTTGCTGACTATTGACCGCGGAAGCGATGATGGCGTGCAGCCTGACATGGGCGTTGTCTGTGGCATGGGACTGGTGGGAGTCATCTATATGGTGAGTGATCACTATTCTGTCGTGTTGCCTGTACTTAATAGTCATTCGCGCATCAGTTGTGCCATTCGAGGCAGTGGTTATTTCGGCTATCTGATGTGGGACGGGAAGAACCCCACCGAGGCTTATATGGAAGATGTTCCACGTCATGCCCAGTTCGACAAGGGAGCCTGGGTTGAGACGAGCGGCTATTCCAGCATCTTCCCTCCAGGCATCACGGTGGGACAGATAACAGATATTGGCAATTCAATCGATGGCTTGTCCTACAGGCTGAAGATTAAACTCTCCGTCGATTTTGGCTGTCTGCGTGATGTCAGTGTGGTGACCGATAGGAGCTTTTCCGAGCGTTTGCAGCTGATGATGGCAGCCCGTGACTCGATGGCGTTAGCGAATTAAGAATTGAGAGGTGTCGGCTTTGCCGATTGTGAAGTAAGAATTAAGAAGGGGAATGTCAATAGATAAACTGCGGCTACTATTACTGTTTGTTGTGTTTGTCTTGGTACAGGTGCTGTTGCTTGACCGCATCCATTTGTTCCATTGTGCCACGCCGTTGCTCTATGTTTATTTCGTGGTGATGTTCCATCGTGGCTATCCCCGTTGGGCCAGTATGCTGTGGGGCTTTGTCATGGGACTTACGATAGACATGTTTGCCAACACACCAGGTGTGGCTTCCGCTTCAATGACGCTTGTTGCTTTCATTCAGCCCAGTTTGCTCGAGTTGTTCCTGCCGCGTGATGCCGAGGAGAATATCAAGTCATCGGCTAAGACGCTTGGCACGTGGAACTTCTCTATCTTGTCAGCGCTTTTGGTGCTCACCTACTGTCTGATATTCTTTGCGCTTGAGACTTTTTCTTTCTTCAATGGTCTCTACTGGCTGCAATGTGCTGGTGCAAGTGCCCTGCTCACCTTTGGGCTGATAATGGCCTTGGAAAGTCTGAGGCGATAGTCCCTTGGCAAAAAATAACCCCTCGGCAAAGTGAAGGAATACGGATTGGAATACAGGAAATTCGTGGTGGGTGGCGTAGCTGTTCTCATTGTGGTCATCTACATCATCCGCCTGTTCACGCTCCAGCTGATGAGCGATGACTACAAGAAGAATGCCGATTCCAATGCTTTCCTGAAGAAGATTGAATATCCCTCGCGAGGCATCATTACCGACCGTAATGGCGAGTTGTTGGTCTATAACCAGCCTTCTTATGATATTATGGTGGTGGAGAACGAGGCTCGTGACCATTTCGACACGTTGGAGTTTTGCCAGACGCTTCGTATCACTCGTGAGGACTTCAACCGCTATGTCGCTGCCATGCACGACAAGCGTCGCAATCCCGGCTACTCGCGCTATACGGAGCAGTTACTTATTAGTCAGCTCTCCGACCACGACTTCTCCGTGTTTCAGGAGAAAGCCTTCCGCTTTCCCGGCTTCTATGTGCAGCGTCGCAGTATGCGCCAATATGAATATCCCTATGCTGCCCATGTGCTGGGCGACGTTGCTGAGGTGTCGCCAGCCGATATCGAGGTCGACGATTACTATCAGCCAGGTGACTATATAGGCAAGTTGGGTGTGGAGCGCTTCTACGAGAAACAATTGCGTGGCGTGAAGGGTGTGCAGATACTGCTGCGCGATGCCCATGGACGTGTGCAGGGCAGCTATCAGAATGGAGCCTTCGACCAGAAACCCGTGCCAGGTAAGAACCTCACGTTAGCCATCGACAAGGACTTGCAGGCTCTTGCCGAGCGCTTGCTGGAAGGAAAGATTGGCAGTGTGGTGGCTATTGAGCCCAGTACGGGTGAGGTGCTCTGCATGGCCAGTTCACCTACCTACGACCCACGTCTGATGGTGGGACGCCAGCGTTCCAAGACTCACCATGATCTGGGGCAGGATCCTTGGAAGCCGCTGCTCAACCGTAGCATCATGGGCCAGTATCCGCCAGGCTCTACTTTCAAGACCACGCAAGGCCTGACCTTTCTTAGTGAGGGAATCATCACCGACAAGACACCCTATCCCTGTTATCATGGTTTTGTTTTCAAAGGACTGCGCGTAGGCTGTCACGGCCACGGATCACCATTACCGTTGGTGCCTGCCATCAGCACTTCCTGCAATGGTTTCTTCTGCTGGGGACTCTATCACATGATTAACAACACGGCGAAGTATGGCACCGTGCAGACGGCCATGAATACTTGGCGCGACTATTTAGTGTCGATGGGTTTCGGCTATCCCCTGGGCGTCGATCTGCCTGGCGAGAAGCGTGGGCTCATTCCCAATGCAGAGTTCTACGACAATGCCTACAAGGCTGGATGGAACGGACTGACCATCATCTCCATTGCCATTGGGCAGGGCGAGGTGAATGCCACGCCGTTGCAGATTGCCAACTTAGGAGCCACTATTGCCAACCGCGGCTATTTCATTACGCCCCATGTGGTGAGGAAGATAGAGGGAGAGGAGCTGGATTCCATCTATACAGAGCGGCGCTACTCTAAGGCTCCCCAGTGGGCCTACGATCTGATAGTCAAAGGTATGCGCTCTGCTGCTCTCGGAGGTACCTGTAAGGCGTTGGCCCACTATGACTTTATGCCTTGTGGCAAGACAGGTACGGCGCAGAATAAAGGCCACGACCACAGCGTGTTCATGGGCTTTGCTCCTATGGACTCGGCAAAGATTGCAGTAGCTGTCTATGTGGAGAACGGTGGATGGGGTGCTACCTACGGTGTGCCCATCGGTGGCCTCATCATGGAGAAACATATCAAAGGACAACTTTCAGAAGCCTCTGAGCACAAGGCAGCTGAGATTCAATCACGACGTATCAACTATGGTGCAAGCGACAGATAGCCCTAAAGGCGTCCTGCGGTCGATGGACTACTGGACGATACTCATTTACCTGATGCTCTTGGCATTCGGGTGGCTCAGTGTGTGTGGTGCCAGCTATGACTATAGTGCCCATACCGACCTCTTCTCACTTTCCACGCGTAGCGGTATGCAGATTGTGTGGATAGGCACTTCGCTAGTACTGGCGCTGTTCATCATGCTGCTCGATGACCGCTACTTCGACATGTTCGCCTACGTGCTCTTCGGTCTGATGCTGCTACTGCTCTTTGGTACTATCTTCAATCCGCACACCATCAAAGGCTCACGGTCGTGGCTTGTACTGGGGCCTGTACGATTGCAACCCGCCGAGTTTGCCAAGTTTGCCACAGCTTTGGCACTGGCTAAATTCATGTCGGCACGCGACTATGACATTCGCCGATGGCGTGACTTCCTGAAGACGTTGACTTTTATCCTTGCGCCCATGTTCTTCATCGTCATGCAGCGTGAGACGGGCTCGGCCTTGGTCTATATGGCCTTCTTCCTCATGCTCTATCGTGAGGGCATGACGGGGTCGGTGCTTTTTACTGCCGTGGCTGCCGTCTTCTATTTCGTGGTAGGCATCCGTTTTAGTGAACCGGTGCTCTTCGATACCCCCACTCATATAGGGCGCTTTGTTGTGTTGTTGGCTATCCAGGTATTCTCGTCTGTAATGATTGGTGTCTATGCCCAGCGATGGCGACTGGCATTCATTGTGTTAGGAGTCTGTTTAGGCGTGACACTGGTCAGTCTGCTGTTCTCGCTATATGTCATTCCGTTCGACATCTATTGGATTCAGCTGGCCACCTGCGTGCTGCTTGTTGGCTGGCTGCTGTGGCAGAGCTTCAACCGGCAAATACGTTCTTACCTGTGGGTTGCGTTCTTCGCTGTGGGATCCTTGGTGTTCTTTCATGGTGCCGACTATGCCCTGAACCACATGCTGCAGGAACATCAGCGCACCCGCATCAACGTGTTGTTAGGATTGGAGGAAGACCTGAAGGGTGCTGGCTACAACGTTCACCAGAGTGAGATAGCCATCGGCTCAGGCGGATTGGAAGGCAAAGGATTCCTCAATGGTACGCAGACCAAGCTGAAGTATGTGCCTGAGCAGGACACTGACTTCATTTTCTGTACCGTAGGCGAGGAAGAGGGTTTCGTTGGAGCAGCAGGCGTGCTGGTGTTGTTTCTGGCACTCATCCTGCGACTGATACACTTGGCTGAGCGCCAGCCTACCCGTTTTGGGCGCATCTATGGCTACTGTGTGCTAAGCATCTTCCTGTTCCACGTCTTCATTAATGTGGGCATGGTGCTTGGTCTCACTCCGGTCATCGGCATTCCGCTACCGTTCTTCAGTTATGGAGGCTCCTCGCTTTGGGGCTTCACCTTCCTGCTTTTTATCTTCCTGCGCATTGATGCCGGCCGCAACTTGCCACGGTAGTATTCAGGCTCCCTTCATTCTTTTTCTTCAACGGTGATGCCCACATCTTGGATGCCAGGCAGCACTTGGCGGCTCATACCGTGGGCCACGCTAATGGTGAGTGTGTCGCCTTTGGTCAGCTGATTAGAGGGCAGTGCAACGGTATATTGAAAAATGCCTGAACCACGTCCCTGAAAGTTACCCTCTTCATCGGTGATGTCGATGGTGAAGGGTAAGGGATGAGGGGTGAGGACGGTGAGCATGAGTTGGGTGTAGGGATAGCGGCTGTCGGCACGCAGGTCGAGATGCATGTCGTAGATGCCGTCGTGGGGAATGGGGACGATGAAACGCAGGGTATCGGTACGGTCCCAGCCGTCTGCTCCTACAGTTTCAAAGTGACTGTAGATGGGTAAACGGCTGCAGCTGGTCATCATAACCAGTGCAGCCGCTATGATAGTGGAGAGCAGTAGGCTATTCTTTCTCTCGCTCATCATTCTTTCTCTCGTTTCTCTTTGGTTCGTCTTTTGAGCCAGACCTGCTTTGAAGCTTGGCGCTCACCGGCTTCTTCTTTTTCTTCTTCTTTGCCTTGTCGAAGCGGGTGATGCTGTCGCCGGCCAGCAGATCGACGGGGCCTTCGGACTCATGGCGCTGGTCTTCGGGCTGCAGGTCGATGGGCTTCTCGCCGCGCTTGTTCATCTCGATGATCTCCTTGGCGCGCTGGTAGGTGATAGTCTCTAGGTTGGCGGCAATGCGCTTGTCGGTGGAGTAGGTGATGAGCCCGGCCAGGATGTCGCTCTTGAAATGGTAGTAGTCAGCGTCCTGTGTCTGCAGCACGATGTCGCGGCTGGGTAGTCGTCGCCCATGCTCTATGTAGTCATCCACCTCGTAGTTCAGACAGCATTTCAGCTTGGCACACATGCCAGCCAGCTTCTGCGGGTTCAGCGAGATATCCTGGAAACGGGCAGCGCTGGTGCTCACGCTCACGAAGTTCTTCATCCACGTGGCGCAGCACAGCTCACGGCCGCAAGGTCCTGTGCCTCCTATGCGTCCAGCCTCCTGACGTGCGCCAATCTGCTTCATCTCGATGCGCACGTGGAAGGCTGCAGCCAGGTCTTTGATGAGCTGACGGAAATCCACTCGCTCGTCGGCGATATAGTAGAAGATAGCCTTCTGTCCGTCGCCCTGATACTCTACGTCGCCAATCTTCATTTTCAGTCCGAGGCCATTGGCAATCTCGCGGCTCTCAATCATCGTCTCGTGTTCACGGGCCTTGGCCTCGCGAAACTTCTCCATGTCAATCTGACGGGCCAGACGATAGATGCGCTTGATGTCATCCTCCGACTTCAGGTTAGCCTTTTTCAGTTGCAGGCCGACTAAGCGTCCCGTCAGCGTCACCACGCCGATATCATGTCCTGGGCTGGCTTCTACGGCCACGATATCGCCTTTCTTCAGCGGCAGGTTGTTGATATTGTGGTAGTAGCCTTTGCGGGTATGCTTGAACTGCACTTCCACAAGGTCGGTACTGTCGGCATTGCCAGGCACGTCGGCCAGCCAGTCGTAGGTGTTCAGCTGGCGGTCTTGGCGACCGATGGCGGCAGCACATAATCCGCGGTCACAGCCCGTGCGTATGGGGTATTCTTTTTTCTTTTCCATGAAAATATATTTTCAAGTTGCAAAGGTACAAATAAATGAGCGAAAAACCAAAGGATAACTAGTTTTTCTTTGGCTTTTCAAATGAAAGAACCTTCTTGTGCCACCATCAATACCACTGCACGCTGTTGGAATAGCTGGAGCGCTTATCGTACTTCAAGGCATCGGTGAGGGTGCTGGCGTTGCAGCGGAAGGAGAAGTTGTAGCTGGTGTAGGGAGCCAGCACGACGGAGCACGACATGTTGAAACAGTGGAGGTCGCGCGAGAGGGAGGCGGTGGTCATGGAGATCTTCTTGTTCTCGAAGTCGTAGCCTGAGGAGAAGGAGATGTTCCATCCGTCGGAGATGCGGATGTTGCCGCTGACGTTCAGGTTCTGTGTGAACTTGTAGGGGTAGCGCATGGTGTGGTAGTTGAAGCGCTTCACGTCGGTATCCTCGCGCATGGTGATGCCGTAGCCGAAGCTGAGGCTCCAAGGCAGCGAGAAATTCATATAGCCGTCTTCGTCGGTATCGGCCTTGCCGGCACCCTGGCGCTTGGCTCCGTGCTTGCCTTTTTCCATGTCTTGGTCGATGTTGGTATCTACCTCGTTCTCGTCTTCGTCTTCATCATCCTCGTCATCGTCTTTTTTCTTTTTCTTCTCGCCTTTCAGCCACTTGATGATGTCGATGACTTTCTCGTTGCTCAGAGTGTAGCTGAGGTTCTGCGACATACCTTGGAAGCGGCCCATCTTGCCCAGTCCCCAATAGGTCTGATGCTCGGAAAGGCGTGGCGTGGCTCCCACGGAGTCGGCTTCATAGACGTAGCTGGCAAAGACAGCATTGAGGTTGAAGGTGTATCGTTTCGAGAGTTTCAGGCGGAGGCGCGTATTGAGGTCGCTCCAGGGGCGCACCTTGGCTGACATGTTGTAGGACATGGCGAAGCCGAGTTCATCAATCAAGGGTTTCACCTTGAACGAGTCATTGCTTTCGAGTATCTTCATCTCGAAGTTATTGCCTATGTCGAAGGAGATGCTGCCGGTCTTGCCCCTGCTGGGTGCATAGCCCTGATAGGGGGTATATTCTACCAGAGTGACGTTGCCCTCGGCATCAGTCTTCTGATAGGTCTTGTAGTAGCCGTAGCGCGAGGCACCGAAGTCGGGTGCGTAGCTGAAACTGATGGTGGGCGTGAAGACGTGGCGTATGCGGTCGAGCTTGTAGCCGAAGAGCTTGCGTAAGGGCTCGTAGTAGCCGTAGAGCTTGGTAGATGCCGAAAGCGAGAGGTTCCAGTTATAGACGTTGTAGAGGCCATAGACGGTGTCATTGACCTCGCGACCTTTCACTTCGTCCCACGACTTCATGACTTTGTGGGTGAGCGTCTTATCGGAGAAGTTGAACGAGGGGTTCACGTTGATGTATCCCAGCAGGTTGAAATTGGCGCTGATGGGTATGCTATGCGTCATGTTGTTCTTCCAGTCCTTCACAAGGTTCGAGTGCATGAGCTTGTCTTCCTTCGTAGAGATGGAGTTGGAGAAGTGTCCGGTATAGCTCATGGCAATCTTTTCATACCAGCGTTCCTTACCCACCATCCTCTTGCGCTTGAAGGGGTAGAAGCGCGAGATGCTGATGTTGAGGTCGGGCAGCGTCATGGCGATAGTAGAGTCGCGCATGTTCTGGCTGAGGTTCATGGTGGTGCTGACGCTCATGCCGATGCTGCTGAAGTTGGTGCTGTAGCTCACGGAGGATGTACGTGTGCTCTGTGTCATCGACTGAGGGTTGTACATCGACGTGAGGTTGTTCCTTTCATAGCTGCTGGTAGCGAAGTTCACCGAGGCAGAGAGGTTGGAGAAGGGGTTGGCCTTGGCGTCCTGACGGTGGCTCCACTGTATCTTGAAGCTGGTCTGCTTGGCATAGTCGGGCATGTTCTTCTCGCCAGTAATACTATTCTGGTAGCTGGCATAGAAGGAGCCGCTGAAGCGGTAGCGCTTACGGTAGTTGCTGGCGACGGAGGCTCCCCACGAGCCTTTGGTGTATATCTCGCCGAGCACCTTCAGGTCCATCAAGTCGGAGACGGCGAAATAATAGCCACCGTCGCGAAGATAGAAGCCGCGTTCGGTCTCGTCGCCATAGGTGGGCATGATGAAGCCTGAGGAGTAGCTCTTGGTGAAGGGGAAGAAGCCATAGGGAATGGCCAAGGGGATGGGCACATCGCAGACGACGAGGTAGGCGGGTCCGAAGACCACGTCCTTGCCTGGGCGCACCTTGGCACGGCTCATGGCGATGTAGAAGTCGGGATGCGGGTCGTCGCAGGTGGTGTATTTACCATGCATGAGGAACAGCTCACCATTGGCACCTCGTTTCGCCATCTCGGCCGTCAGATAGCCATCTTCCTGCTCGGTATAGACATCCTGTATGAGTCCTTTCTTCGTCTTGAAGTTGAAGGCTATCGTGTCATTCTCGTAGGTGTCGCTGCCCATCTTGAAGATAGGGGTACCGTATTTCTTTCCGAGTGAATCGACCGAACCCGTGGCATGCACCAGCGAGGAGTCGAGACACATGTAGATCTTGTCGCTCTTCAGATCCATGTTTTGGTACTCCACATGGCTGCTGCCGTAGAGGTGGGCCATGCCTGTGGCGGCCTCGTAGATGAGCGAGTCGTTGGCCGAAAAGACAACGGGAGCGTCGATGCCGTTCTTCTTCTGACGGTTTAGTGAGTCAAGGCGCAGGGAGTCGTCAATCACCTTGTTGTATTTGTAGATGGCCAACTCTAAAGAGTCCATCGTGGTGGTGTCGCGCTTCAGGGCAGCTTTGGCAGGCTGGTCGGCAGTAAGCAGGGTGTCGAGAAGGACAGAGGCGGTGCTGTCGGCAGTAGCCATGTCTTTTGTAGCAGTACTGTCGGCAGTAGTCTTCAGCGTATCGGCAACAGCCTCTTGTACGGTCTGCAAGCTATCTTTCTCAGGCAGAGCTATGGGGATTTGCGGGGTTTCTGATGTCTCGGAAACGGTGTCAGTAGCAAGGATAGTCTTTACGGCTTGCTTGACTTCTTCTTTTGAGGGGAGATTGGAGGGGGCCTTAAATAGTGATGACGGAGTGCAGGCCCACACCAAAATGAAGGCCAAGACGAATACTAAGGAACCCGCTCTCTGTTTCACGGCTGCAAAATTACATATTTTTGAGGAGTTAAAGGAGTTATGGGAGTTAAAGGGAGTTAAACGACAAGAGTTTTTGAGGTTTATTCAAACAATTTAGACCAATACAGGAACTTCTCTACTCCTTCGTGGCCGAATTTCTCTAAGCTCTGGGCCGCCTGCTCAACGTTGAGCACACGGTCAGGATGTGACTTCGAGAAAAACTTGTCGGCATAGCAGACAATCTGCTCTTCAATGGTCTCAGGCACATAGTCGGCCAAAGGCAGAGGCAGCTGCTGGCGCTCTATCTGTTGTCGGGTGATGCCTGTACCCGTATGCCGTTCGCAAACACGGGCATGACGCTCGAAACCCTCAAAGCGCAGCAACTCGCCACCAATCAGACCGTGACGGATATAGGGCTCTGTCCCAGTACAGAAGATGGAGGGCGCGTGGCACCAACGGATACCGATGTCGTGGAGCATGGCTGCTTCCATCAGGAAGGACTCATCGGCATGCAACTCTGGATGGTTGCTTGCGATGAGCAGGCAGCGGTCGGCCACCTGGTGGGAGTGTTTCAACAAGAGGCGGCGCAGGTCGCCATCCTCAGGGTAGTACTTGTCTATGATTGATTGATAGTTCATCATCTTTTGGCTGTTTGCTATTTGCTAATTGCTAATCCCTAACTCTCCAGCACCTGTGTAGCTGGCCAATTGACTAAAAAGACTTTCTCGGTAGCTCGTGTCAAGGCAGTATAGAGCCAGTGCAGGTAGTCGGGCGTAAGCATGTCGTCGGTCATGTAGCCCTGATCTATATAGATATGTGCCCATTGTCCGCCCTGTGCCTTGTGGCAGGTGACGGCATAGCCATATTTGATTTGCAGCGCGTTGTAGTGGGCATCGGTCTTCAGCGCTTTCAGGCGATCGGCCTTCAGCGGCAGGTCGGCATAGTCCTCCATCACCTGGGTATAAAGCTGTTCCTGTTGCTCACGGGTGAGGGCAGGTGCTTCGGTGGTGAGTGTGTCAAGCAGCGTGGTGACCGTGAGTTCGTAATCGTCGTAGTCGGGCAACTGAATGGTGACCTCGGCAAAGCGGAAACCATAGAGCTCGTGGATATGTCGTACGCGCTGCACCACACAGAGGTCACCGTTGGCTAAAAAGGAAAGCCTCCCCCTATCCCCCTCCAAAAGGAGGGGGGAGTTGCCTGTCTCCGAGTCTCCCTTTCTGGGGGATAGGGGGTGGCTGTATTTGTTCTTCACAATCATCAGACGGTCGCCTCGGCATAGTTCCTCCTCGCGGTCGAGCACCATGTTGCGGATGCCTTGGTTGTAGATGTTGGCACGCTTGTTAGAACGGGTGACAACCATCGTCTGGTCAATACCCACCTGGCTGTAGCTCGATGCTAACGACTCTATCAGCTCATCGCCTGACACGCTGACGATATCGGCAAAACCCTTCAGACGTATCTGTGGCAACACCAGGTTCCCCCTCCCTATGGAGGGAGTTAAGGGGAGGCTTCTAATCATCGTCGCATTCCACAAGATGCCCGACTCCTGGCTCTGGCGCAATACTTCGTTCAGGTCGGTCTCGTAGGTCTTCAGTCCGTAGCTCCGTAGCACAGAGGCCGAGAGGGCAGGGCTCTCCTCCTCGCCGACGGGGGGAAGCTGCGCCTTGTCGCCAATGAGCAGCATGTGGCAATGATCTCCCTGATAGACATAATGGATGAGGTCGTCGAGCAGACTTCCCGTACCAAACGAGTTGTCGGCTGGAATGGTGGAAATCATCGATGCCTCGTCGATGATGAACAGGGTGTCATGATAGAGGTTGTCGTTCAGGTTGAATGCAGACAGGTCGCCAGCCGTCTTCTGTCGGTAGATGCGACGGTGGATGGTGTAGGCAGGCTGGGCGGCATATAACGAAAAGACCTTGGCTGCACGGCCCGTAGGAGCCATCAGCACCAGCTTCTGCTTCAGCGAGAGCAGGGCACCCACGAAGGCTGCAGCCAGCGTTGTCTTGCCTGTACCTGCCGAGCCTCGCAGAATCATGCACGCCTGCCTGTCAGGGTCGGTGACGAAATGAGCGAACATGCCGATAGCCCGTTCCTGTTCCTCAGTAGGCACGTGTCCGAAGTGCTGTCGGATTCTGAAGGTCAGTTCATCGGTTATCATAGTTCGTCATTTTGTTCTGGCATGGATGGCTCCCACTGGTAGCGGGCCATATCCACATGACCGTTAGCCTTGAAGCGGACGCCTTCTTCCTCTAACAATGGTCGCTGACGACTCCACCCGGGAGCCGTGCGACCCTCTTTGTTGACGACACGATGGCAAGGCAGATGTTCTGCCCCAGGTGTATATCTCAGTGTGCGACCCACCATACGCGAATGACTCGGCCAGCCAGCCCAGGCAGCAATGGTACCGTAGGTCGTCACCCGTCCACTTGGTATCTGGCTGACGATGTTCAGCACGTCGTCGCGAAACGTCCGTGCCTGCTCCGCCGTCATCTCGTCGGGATAGTCCTTCATACGCTAACGTTTCTTCTTCGGCTTCGGCTCGGGCAGCGACTTACAGGTCTCACGGACAAGTAGGGCGAGATAGTCGCTGTCATCCACGTCGGCGATATAGAAGTAATCCTTGGCACCCTCGTAAGGAGGACGCATATCGAGGATTCGTAGCAACGGACGGACGGGCTCGGTGGGCTTCAGGTAGAAGCAATCATCGCAGATAAGTCCGAAGATTTTTCCGTCGCAGTAGATGCCGTAGTCGCCGAACATTTTCTTCACCATGATTTTGCCTGCCCCAGCACACTGGTCGGCGATATACTGTACAAAATCTGAATGGCTTGCCATATTCTAATTGGTTTTAATGGTCATCCAATATTGCCGCTCCTTTTCTGACATTTTCTCGATGGCGTAGCGGAGCATGGTACGAGGCATCTCATGGGCATGCTGATGCAGGAAGTCGCGGAGGAGGTCTATTGATACACGCTTGCCCATTTCGCGGAGCATCCAGCCTACAGCCTTATGCATCAGGTCGTGAGGATGGTGCAGATGAATTTCGGCGTAGCGTAGGCACCAGAACGGGTCGCCCATCTGCGAGGTCTTCCATGTGCAGACCATGCTCATGCGCTGCTTCCAGAGATTCTCGCTTTGTGCTAAGGAATCGAGGACCTTTATCTTGTAGCTCCTGTCGCCAAGTAGCGTCGGCAACAAGATCCAATGGCCCAGGATCTTATGCACGGAGAGATCGACGAGGTCCCAGTTGTTTGCCTGCTCGGCAAATTGCAGATACATCTTGAGGATTTCGTCGCGATTTCTTGTTGCTGCTTCATGGTTCTCGAGCCGCTTGGTCGCTTGCTTTCCGAATTTCTCCACCAGCACCAGCAGCCCGCAGAGCCGCACTTCGTGCCAACGGTTCATCAGCAGTATCGGCACCTCGTTCAGCGGCAAGTCTTTTGCAACGGCTTGAACCACCTCTCGTGTCTGCGGAACCTTCAGTCCTAAGAACTCGTCGCCCTCACCATACTCACCAGGCCCAGTCTTGAAGAACCGCATGAGGATGTGCCGCTGCTCCTCGTTTCGCAGCGACTCCATATAGGCAATGACTTCCTGTGCCGCTGCCGTCTTAGACATAACGCTTTTCGATGACATCCCAGTCGATGATCTGCCAAAGTGCGGCAAGGTGGTCGGGACGGCGGTTCTGATAGTCGAGATAGTAGGCGTGTTCCCACACGTCAAACGTCAGCAGCGGCTTCAGGCCTTTTTGAACAGGATTGGCGGCGTTTGGCTCCTGCGTGATGACGAGCTGGGTGGAGGGAGCTGCTGACAGCCATACCCATCCGCTGCCGAAGAGCGTTGCACCAGCTTTCTGAAAAGCCTCCTTGAAAGCCTCGAACGAGCCGAAATCCCGCATGATGGCCTCGGCCAATTTTCCCGTCGGCTCATTTCTTCCAGGCTTTCCGGTAAACTGCCCGAAGTAAAGCTCGTGATTCAGTATCTGACCGGCATTATTGAGGATGCCTCCCGTTGCCTCGCAGACAATCTTCTCTAGCGTAGCCTCCTCGAAACCACTGCCTGGCAGCAGTCCATTCAGGTTATTCACATAAGCCGCTAAGTGCTTCCCGTGATGAAACTCCAGCGTCTGTTTGCTAATCACCGGCTCCAGCGCATCTATCGCATACGGCAGTGCCATCAATTGAAATGTTCCCATACTTCTATTACTTTAATGAATCTATCATGGGTGCAAAGTTACGAATTAGCAAGTGAAAAGCCAAATATATTTGAGTTTTTCCGGTAAATATTTGTTCGTTTGCAGCTTTTTGTTTAACTTTGCGAGCAAATAACTATTTTTTATTACTATGAGACAGAAAAGATTCCTTTTTACCGTTGCTGGCCTGATGATGGCAGTGATGGCAGTGGCCGCAGAGAAACAGACGGCCGCCATTGACCGAGTGACCGTGTTTACCAATGGTGCTCAGGTGGTACGCAGTAAGAGCTTACAGCTGGTGGCTGGCGAGCAAGTGGTGACGTTCACGGGCATGTCGCCTTACATGGACTTCGAGAGCATGCAGGTGAAGGCTAAGGGCCGCCTCACGGTGCTGGGTGTCAGTCATCGCACGGCCCGTCCCGACTCAGCTGCCCACATGAAGCGTCTGCACGAGGCCGAGGATGGTGTAAAGGGTGTTACACGCCGTATTCAGCAGGTGAAGGACGAGCAGGAAATGCTGGCGGCACAGTTGGAACTGGTGAAGCAGAACTGCTCTGTGGCTGGCCGCACGGTGGCTACGCCGTTAGCCAATATCAAGGAGCTGAACAACTACTATGCCCAGGAGGTGCTGACGCTGAAGAAGCGCAGTCAGGAATTAGACGAGCAGCTCATCAAGCTCAACGATGAGCTGAAACAGAAACAGCGCACCAAAGACTCTATATCGCGTCAGAGTATCGCCACCGTCACCGACATCGTGGTGAAGGTCAATGCCCAGCAGGCAGGACGCGCCGACTTCGATATCTCCTATTACGTGCGCAACGCTGGATGGTTCCCCTCCTACGACATTCGCTCGGCTAATACCAGCGAGCCCTTGCAGCTCTCCTACAAGGCCAACATCTACCAGAATACCAAGGAGGAATGGAAAGGCATCCCCGTCACCCTCTCCTCAGCCAATCCCAACCGCTCGAACACTGCCCCTGAACTCAGTACCTATTGGCTCGACTTCGAACCCGAGATTATCACCACCAACTACCGCTCGCGTAGCAAAGCGGGAGGCCTTGGCGCTGCAATGTTAGAGCGCAGGGTAGAGATGACGACCGTCGATGAAGCTCTGCAGGGACGCGTCGCAGGCCTTGACATCGTGGAAGAGGCCGAGATGGAGGAGAGCGATGTCATCGAGACTGTGCAACAGCAGGCCACCTTCGGCTACGAGTTCGACATCAAGCCCCTCCTCACCATTCCCAATGGCAACCGCTCCAGCGCCACTGCCATCGAGATTGCCCGCTACGACCTCCCCGCACATTACGAGTATCGCGCCTATCCCAAGCTCGACAAGGAGGCATTCCTCGTGGCCGATGCCACCGACTGGCAACGTCTGAACCTGTTGCCGGGTGAGGCCAACATCTACTTCGAGAATTCTTTCGTCGGTAAGAGCTCCCTCGATCCTATGGCCGCCACCGACACCCTCCACTTCTCACTCGGTCGCGACCAGGGCATACGCATCCAGCGCACCAAGGTCAACGAGAAATCCTCCAGCCGATTCCTCGGCAGCAATCGTGAGCAGACCATGACCTGGCGCATCACCGTGAAGAATACCCGTCAGAGTGCCGTCTCGATGACCATCTTTGATCAGACGCCCATTGCCCGCAATTCCGATATTAATATCACGATCGAGGAGCTTAGCGGTGGCCTGCGCGACGAGAATACTGGCATCGTCCGTTGGCCTCTCCAGCTGCAACCTGGCGAACAGCGCGAGCTCATCCTGCAGTACAAGGTGAAATATCCGAAGAGCAAACGCCTCAGTTTAGAGTAGATAACTTTTGCTGCGTCTAAAAACTTTTTTGAAGCCTCCAAAATGTATTTTGGAGGCTTCTTTATGGGCAAAAGAACGCCACTTTTGCCCTCAGAGAAGGCACCTTTTGGCCATAGAGAAGGCACCTTTCTGCCCTGAAGAAGGCATCTTTTTTCTTCAGGAGCAAAGG
>CAJOFE010000046.1:0-7335 GCA_905233825.1 uncultured Prevotella sp.
TCATGAAAAACATCAGTTTATTGCGAAGAATCCGCGACAGACTCTGCTACTCCCACAAAGCCTTTATAGATAGCTAACTGTCACGCCTGCAAGCAGTTATGTTCACTTACAGGCGTTTTTGATTTACTCAATTGTGACAATAATGACAATAATGACACCCCTTTTTACCCCCTATGACCTCTATGGGATGTAAGAATTAGGAATTATTAATTCTTTGCCGCTTTGCTTGCAAAGAATTCCTCCTTCATAATTCAAACTTCAAAAGTTTTTTCTTTATTTCACTATTACCTTTTTCCCATCAATGATGTTGATACCCTGCTGTGGCTGGTGGTGGCGCAGACCGTCGAGGGTGTGGATGGAGGAAGGCTTTTCGACGAGCGAACTGCTGGCGGCTGGCGTAGCGTCGATGCCTGAAGCCTCGTTGTAGAGTTGTGCTGCCTCGTCAGCGGAGAGGGCATAGTTGTAGATGCGCAGGTCATCGAGATAGCCAGTGAAACTGGGGTCGGTGCCTGCCTGACTGCGACCGATGTAGTTCACAATGGTCGGTATTTCACTGGCGGAGATTTGCATGTCGGGGTTGCTGGCCACCAGTTGTCCGTCGATGTAGATGCTGGCATGGCTGCTCTCCATGGCGACGGTGATGTATCGCCACTTGAGGAGCGACAGGCGGTCGGGGCAGTCGAGCACCTGCTCGTCGTCGCCGTTCTTGAGCACGAGGCGCATGCGCGACGAGGTGTTGTAGGGCAGCAGGGCGATGTAGTGGCTGCTGTCGTAGCCGAAGTCGAAGATACGCTGTCCGGCTTTCGAGCTCATGGGTTTCAGCCAGAAGCTGACGGTGAACTGGTCGCCCTGCACAATGTTGGCGGGCAGCTGCAGATACTGGTCTTTGTTTAAATTCAGCGAATGGCTGCCTGCCTGACAGTCGTCGTCGAAGTTGAGTTCGGTGCCTGCCGTGGCGTGGCGCTGGTTCTCGCTCTGGTCGAGAAGGGTGCCGTCGAAGGTGTAGTGGGCCACGAGGTCTTTCCATCCCGAGATGCTGGCATCGATGGCCATGCTGGGCTCGCTGATGTTCTGGGCGAGGTCGATGGCTTTCACCTTGTACTGATAGTTGTGACCGGGCAGGGCGGTGTTATCGACATAGGGCGGCCATACGTGGCGGGCTATGGTGTTCCAGCCTTGACTCTCCTCGTAGCGCAATACCAGGTATCCGTCGAGGTCGGCTTCTTCGCTTTGTTGCCACATCAGCTTGACCGACGTGGGTAGCAGCTCGGCTATCAGTCCTGTAGGCTTTGCGGGTGCTTCCGTCTCGTAGGTCACGTCCTTGGGCAGCAGGCGCCACAGCAGACGGTCGCGGGTGCCTTCGTCGGTCTGCAACGTGCGCTGCACTACGTTGATACCGCTATTGGAACTGCTGGATGCCGAGGCCATATAGAGGGCACTCTCGCGATTGCGGATATAGTAGTAGCCGTTGCCTGCATATTGCAGATACCACTGCTCGTTACTGCTGGGGTTGGTGTTCTGCGAATAGGCCATGATGTTGGCATTGTCGAGGCAAGAGAAGTCGCGCAGGTTCATGCGGGTTCTGGGGTTGCTGACGGCTGTGAAGTCGTAGAAGCTGTAGTCGCCTCCTATGCGTGTGTCGCTCAGGCTGACGTTCCATTGCTGCGCCTTGTTGTTCGTGAATTTCTGCATGACGATGTTGTCGCCCGACACGGCTGCCACGTTGCCTGTGGCTTTGTTCACCAGCTTATACACTCCTTCGGTGATGGCTGAGGGTGCCACGTCCTCGCCGAAGGTGATGTCGATGACGCGCTCGGCATTGGTTTGGCCCGTCTGATATCCCGTGCCTCCTGGAATCTCAATCGTGAAGTTGCGCAGGGGTCCCTGACCGTCGAAATAGACGTCGCGGTCGAGCGATATGAATTGGTAGGTGGTAGTGGCTGCCTGTCGCTCGGAAGATCCGATGAAAGCTTTTACGCGTCCATCGTCATGATGCCATACGCTAGCGGCAGTCCATTTGGGCCGCTGCTCGCCGTAGGCTATGCGCTCACCGTGGCGGCTGATGTCGCAGAACTCGCCGCGTGCCCGGCTGTCGAATCCCCACCAGATGCCAATAGTGGCGCCGTATTCCAGGGCTACCATTGCCTCGCCCACGTTGTGCATCTCGTCGGCATAGCCCACCTTGCCGTCGGCGGCCACCTGCTGGTAGAACTTGGCGAAGTTGTTGAACGAGCCTGCCAGCTGGTGGGTGTTGCCCCATTCGAGGTAGGCCTTTGAGGGGGTGTACCACTCCAGCGCTTTGTCGTCGTTGAGCGTGTTGCCGCCTGTCAGCACCACGTCGTTCATGCGTGGATATTCCTCGCGCAGCAGCTTGGCTATCTGTGTCTGCTTGGCTGTGCTGGCTCCCTCCTCCACGCTCCAGTAGTCGGGCTCGTTGAAGATGCTCACACCAACGACGGGGTGCCGGGAGTTCTCCTGCATCCAGTGTACGTGGCTGTTGATGTTGGCAGCCCAATGGCCGACGTTGCAGCTCTTGTTCACCACGTAGTACTCGTCGGAGCCGGCTTCCTGATCTACGGTAAGCACGACGGGCAGGGTGTCGCTGACCAGACTGAGCCATTTGTTGCGCTCACGCATCTTGTTGATTTCAGTGGTGGCGAGCACGGAATCATTGATCAGCGGCTTGGTGGTACGAAAGCAGGCACGGCCAATGCCGATATTCTCCTTACCCATGTGGTTGATGGCCTTGCGTGCGTTCTGCTCGCTGATCCAGGCCTGGTCAATGCCCCAGGTAGGGCTGAAACGCTTTCCCTTCTGGCTGATGTCAAAGGGGATGGTGACGTCTTGTGCAGCTACGGGGGAAATGAGGAATGAGACATAAGAAATGAGGAATGATAGTAACAGGACTGTTCTTTTCATTTGACAATATGCTTTTTATGATTAATGATGTAAATGCCTTTTTTCAATGGAGAATGATCTACGCGGCGTCCTTGCAGGTCGTAAACAGGAGAGAGGTTAGAGGTGAGAGGCGAGAGGTGAGAAGTGATGCCCTCGGCAATCTCCTCCTGGGTGATGCCCTCGATGGGCAGGGTGGGGCCGTCCCAGCTATCTACTACGGCGATGTGCTGACTCAGCTTGTCGTTCAGCGGGCGCATGGCGGCAGAGAAGTTCTGTATGCGCGGACGGTTGCTGCTGTCGGTCACCTTCGTCCACTTGCCGTTGCTCAGCACATAGTAGCCCACAGGCACACGGGCCGAGGTCTTGAAGTATCCACGCAGGTTGCCCGGGCCGTCGGTAGTCTTATCTACTGTCTCGCCATATTCCGGCAGAGCGGCCATGTCTGTTTCGCCTGTCATGGAGTTCACGTCGGCCTTGAAAAGGAAAGGAACGCCTGGCTGTGTCTCAGCTACGGGCTCTAAGCAGATCGTCGTGTAGTCGCTGGTAATGGCGGCTATCTGGTAGAAGTGCACGAAAGGCGTTTCGCTCACGGCACGGGGCAGACAGCACACTCCCCAGCGACTTTCGTCAACAGGAGCCTTGTAAAGCGGATAGTAGCGCAACCGGAAGTTGGTGGCAGCCCACGAACCCTCGCGGTTGTCGCCTGCGCTGTTCTTCACTCCCACCTCGCGCCAGGAGTAGTCCTGGGCACCCTGCTTCGAGCCTTCAAAACCGATGGTGGCGCTACCGCCCTCATCGACATAGACTACCGATGAGGTGAGTGTTTCCCAGCGGCCAGCCTGTCCCATGGGGTTCAGATCCAGATAGTCTGCAGTAAGTCCTGAGCTGACAGCCTTCCCGTAGTTACTATTGATAAAGGCGTGCTGGTCGGTGAGGCAATAGTGCCACGTCGTCGCCTCGCACTCCACGGCATAGAGACCGTGGGGCAGGTCGGAAACCACTTGGCTGATGCCCATCGTCTCGTTCTCGTTGCCTTCAACGGGCAACTTCCACAGCGCACGATAATCGTAGCTGCCGATGCCCTGCTGTCCTCCTTGATAGGTGCCAGTCTTGAAGTTCCATCCCTCCGTGCCGGCAAAGGTGGGATTCTGCACTTTGTCGTCGAGGGTCGCCATGTCCAAGTACTGGTCATACGCCTCCTTCAGGGCGTAGTAGAGGTCGAGGAAGTCGCTGGGACGCTCGATATTTGTCCACGAAAGCGTGTATAAAGTGTCAGCGTTCTTCAAGGCCTCCTCCAGTTGCTCGTAGCCCGGCAAGTAATACTGGATTAGCACGTTGGTTGCTTCCTTTCTCAGCCCAGACATTGGGCTCAGCAGTGTCATAGCCAGTAGCGCATCGTCAATACTCTTCGTGAGGAAAGTGAGAGCCTCGCCACGGTCTTCATATTCTTTCGCCTCATTGACACAGGTGTTCAGCTTAGAGAGCATATTTAGCTCAGGTCCCTGACGATAATGGGTATTCACGGCATCAGCCCGTTTCAACTGGTAACTGAATCCGTCCTCGATGGCCGCTTCCTTTGTGTCGAATAGTTTACAGAACAGCAGGTGGTCGAAACAGGCCGAGTTCTGCAACGTCTTCAGTCGGAGGATGGCGCGGTCGAAATTGCCGCTGTTCACCGTCTGGAACTGCGTGTGCCACACGGCGTCGCTGTTGCCCAGTACCGCCGCAATGGAGTCTCCTGTACTGCTGCTGAGTGTCAGCACGCATGACAAGCCGCTTGCGCTGGCAATATCGGCGCTGAGGTAGTAGGTCGTGTTCGGCTCCACGTCGAGCACCATCGTTACAGCCTGCTCCGAATCGGAAGTGCCTGTGCCGTAGCATTGGAGGTAGGCACCGTTGTCCTCGTTGCCGCCTACGGAAACAACCTCGAACCAGGGCGCTCCGATGTTGGCTCCCGTTCCGTTCTTCCATTCTGCGGTGCCCATATCGAAGTTGCCGTTCAACAGCATGTTACCTCCAATGTACATCGTCTGTCCGCCCACATTGATGTTGTCTCCGCCTTGGAAGTTGCCGGTGGCAGCCATCACGGCTTTCGTGGTGCGTTCTCTGCCGTTGGCATCCTTCTCGTTGATACGGAACTCCCAGCCATGCTTTGCTTCAAGATTCTTCTCTAAACGGATGCCCTCATTCTCTATGCCGGTCACGTCGCGCACCACCTCCCACGGCTGGTCGCTACCCTTGCGGCATTCCACGTGGATGTATTCGTTCATCTCGTGGTTGTACTCGTACCAGGTGATATAGGCCGTACCGCTCTCGTGGTCATAAACCACGGTGAAGTCTTTCGGGTCTCGCTGCTTGGGGGCTTTGGGCACATAGTCATACTTGCCGTTATAGCCCACGCCACCATCCAGCTGGGCATACATCTCGCCGGCGGGAGTCAGCTTGCCGTTCTTGTATATCTTCGACGGGTCGCGCTCGCCGTTCCAGTAGAAGTAGCGCTCCACGTAATTCATTCCGTTCAGGTTGTTGCAGATGCGCTTTAGGGCATCGCGCACCTGATTCTCCGTCACGCCGTTGGCAAAGGCTCCGTTGGTGTTCCACGAAGCACCCCAGCACCATTCTGAAATCCAGATGGGACGATGTACGGCGTTCACCCAGTTCTTCAGGTTGTTGAAGTTCGACTCCGGCCAGTAGCAATGCATGTCGAGGATGTCGCAACGCCAGCCCCGGGCGTCGATACTGTCAAAGAACTGCTTCAGGAATCCCGTTCCGTTCCAGTAGTCGCTGCCGTCCCATGACGATGGCGAGCAGAGACGCATGCCTGTGCGCATCAGGTTCTCCCAGTTGTTCAGGATGGTCTCCAAGTCCTGCGGATGGTCGTCGGACGAGTTGAGCGGCTCGTTGTTGGTCTTCATGTGGCAGGTATAGTTCACGTTGCCGCAACCAGAGGGCGAGGGATAGTCCTCGTAGATGTGGTGCGACACGCACTCCACGTCGGGCAGCATGTTCGTGCCTTGGTTCCAGGAGTAGGTGCTGGTCACGTTCAAAGCCGAGCAGGCACCGGTGTCGCCTCCTGCAGCAGCCAGTTGCGGTTTGCCCGTATCATACCATTTGAAAACGCGATACGAGCTGATGCTCCTGTCCAGGATGGCGGGCAGGGTAGCCACTTCCAAGTCCTCGTCAGCAGCGATGAAGCAACGGCTGTAGCCTCGGCCTCCCTTTCTCAGCGAGAAGGTCACCATGTGGCCTCGTTTCAGCTTGAAAGAGCGTATGCGGTTGTTCAGCTTCTCGTCGGTAAGGGTGTTCATAAAGCCGCCGTCGCTCTCGAAGCCGAAGTCGCTGCATTGCTCGCCCTCGAAGTTCTGCTCCGACCAGACGGTCAGCGGCTTCAGGTCTTTGTCGTAAGGCATGATGATGCTCCCTCGGTTGTATAGTTTCAACTGACAGTTCGTACCATCTACGGCCTTCTCGCCATTGATCTGCACGTGGGTAGCTAGCAGGCGCTTGGCCTTCGATGGCTTCACGCCTTTCAGGATGAGCACGGCGTGGTCTGTATTTACGATGTTCACGATACCTTCATCGCCGAAAGGCGTTTCCGACGTGACAATGTAATCCTCCTCCTCAGTCACGGTAATGGTCGAGGTCACCTGTTCTACGGTCGTCTTCTTGTTGGCGGCCCACAGATGAACAGACAGCAGCAGTGAAATGGCAGTTATTAGAATTGTTTTTTTACTCATGTCTTTTTGAATATGATTTATAGTTATTAATTCTTTGTGCAAAGATACGAAATTATTTTTAAATAAAGAATCTTTTCTCAATTTATATGTTTATTTTGATGTTAAACAATGTTAGTTTCTCGTTAAACGGGTAGCGGCCTCCTAAAATCATTTAGCGCCGTTCTAAAATTTTTTAGAAGCCTTCTAAATTCATTGAGCTACGTTCTCAATTCATTCAGGAGCCTCTTCGTTTCATTTTAGAGCCTCCTCATTTCATTTTGCTGTGTTCTGTTTCCTCTCCCCTAGGGGAGTTCTTTGCAGAGCAAAGCGGCAGAGCCGAGCAAGAAGGGGTCCTGATGCCTTCTCTTGCCCCTGAAGGTGCCGTTTGTTTACACTTTTTCCCCTCTTATTCTCCCCCTGGGGAGTCAGAGGGGGTCAGCCTTTTTTTCGGTAGCAAGAAGGTAGCAGGAAGGTAGCAGGATAAAAGGCCTATCCTGCTACCGATATTTCGCTGGTTTACAATTGATTAGCATAAAATGTAGCAGGTATAGCAGGATATTTTTCTTTTTCACCGTATGGGTGTAGTGTACTGAATATGTGTACAACTTACTCAATCTTACAGGTGATATCCTTGCTGATGCTGAGGCCGTTCCACTGGTCATCGACCACGAGGATGCGGCCTTTGACGGTGTCGCCCTGTTTGTAGCCCATCTTGCGGAGC
>CAJOFE010000046.1:7418-9081 GCA_905233825.1 uncultured Prevotella sp.
ATGATAATAGCCCTTCTCCAGATTTAATGTATCTCCCTGCTTAACGGACAGTGCCTCTGCTGTGGGCATCAGGTATTTCACGAAGAAGCCTGCAGGATTTATTAGTTGAAGTTTTTGTGTTTGTCAGTCCAATTTGATATAGTCAGTGAGACAAGTAGACCTAATCATTTCTAGTAATTTATCTACACTTTCTACTTCGGCAAACATCTGGAAGCATATGTCGGTCATGGCTACATTTACATAGTTTGTGAAAGATGTAGCGTATTTTCAATTATTTACATTTCATTCGGCTTCGATTTTTCCGCTATTTAATGAGTGAAATGGAAATGCACGTCATGAAAATAGTACTTTATCGTGAAATCACACAGGAAACAAACTACTTGAGTATGTTTCACCAGTCTGATCTATATTTCAGTTTTTGTTAGTACCTACTGTAACTAGTAATGCTATATCAGCATTAGTATCGTTTTTTCAGTTTGCATTTGCTTGTAAAGAGTATATTCAGTGCTCATCTCAATCGATGTCTCTGTGGTAAGATTTATTTTTAAAAACTCAATATTCTTTATAAATATTTCAGCCTGATTTAAATACAATTAATTGTCAAGATTTACATAACTCTCTTACTTTGTCATTTTCAGTCCATTGTAGGAAATTTTCTTTGGTTGTTTCACTATAAGCAGAACTTCATAATATTACGATAGAATTCTGATTATTTTTTATAAAAGTTTCTACCTTATCTTGTCGTTCATTTCATAATGTATATACTACTTTCAAATTGGTATGTTTTAATAGGGAATTTAATATGTTTCGTTCTATGTGAGAGTGGTTATCTCATTTATCTCAGTATTCTCAAGTACCTATAAATTCGAAATTGTTATATCATTTTGGGTATTCATCAATCATACCAGTATTGAGTCTCATCATTAGTTGTTGATATTCTTCAGGAGAATGACTACCAGCTCCATATTGCCACATCATATCCCTAATTCTAGTAGCTTCAGCCAATCTCAGATGTTCTATGTGATTGTAACATTCTTTATCTCATACTTCTACTTGTCATACGATAGGTAGTATTTCTTTGGGTTTAAGGTTAGTAATACCCATAGCTTTATATTCAAGTGGTTTGATAGTCAGGTTATCTGCCTTTTCCTGAATGACAGTGCTACCTTTCTTTGCTGTCAGGATAATGTTGCAGGTTCCCGGGTATTGGGGAACGAAACGGGTGGGGTTGGCTATTGCCGTCGTGACTCCCTCCATTTCTATTTCCATCTTCTCCAAACTGACCCCGTCGGCAAAGGTAATCTTCTGCAGCAGGTTCACTTCTTTATCAACCTGAAGCAGAAGCCTGCGGAGGCTCTCTATTCACGTAATAGGCTTCACCTGGATTGTATCCTCATGTGGCTGCTGAGGCTTATCAGGTGTTTTGGGCATCTCCTCGTCAGCATCGCCACCTCCACAACTTGAAGGAATGACAATCGCTATTCATGCAATAAGGATGATTTTTAAAAGAGATTTCCAGTACGAGTGATTCTTTCTGTCCATAAGCTTTTACTCGATTTTGATAGTGATATCCTTGCTGATGCTGAGGCCGTTCCACTGGTCATCGACCACGAGGATGCGGCCTTTGACGGTGTCGCCCTGTTTGTAGCCCATCTTGCGGAGC
>CAJOFE010000046.1:9168-44083 GCA_905233825.1 uncultured Prevotella sp.
ATGATAATAGCCCTTCTCCAGATTTAATGTATCTCCCTGCTTAACGGACAGTGCCTCTGCTGTGGGCATCAGGTATTTCACGAAGAAGCCTGCAGGATTCATGAGTTGTAGTGGCTGTGTTTCTCAGTTAAATTTGATGTAATCAGTGAGGCATGTAGATCTAATCATTTCTAGTAATTCGTCTACACTTTCTACTTCGGCAAACATTTGGAAACATATGTCAGTCATGGCTACATTTACATAGTTTGTGAAAGATGTAGCGTATTTTCAATTATTACCCTCTCATTCTGCTTGGATTGTCCCACTATTTAATGAGTGATATGGAAATGCACGTCATGAAAATAGTACTTTATCATGGAATCATACAGGGAATAGACTACTTTCGTATATTTCACCAGTCTGATCTATATTTCAGCTCTTGTTTGTAGCTACTGTAACAAGTAATGCTATATCAGCATTAGTATCGTTTTTTCAGTTTGCATTTGCCTGTAGGGAGTATATTCAGTGTTCATCTCAGTCTATGTCTCTATGATAGGATTTATTTTTAAGAACTCAATATTGTTTGTAAATATTCCCACCTGATTTAAATATAATTACTTGTCCAGATTTACATAATTCTCTTACTTTGCTATTTTCGGTCCATTGTAGAAAATTTTCTTTGTTTGTTTCACTATAAGCAGAACTTCATAATATTACGATAGAATTTTGATTGTTTTTTATAAAAGTTTCTACTTTATCTTGTCGCTCATCTCACAACGTATATACTACTTTTAAATTGGTATGATTTAATAATGAATTTAATATGCTTCGTTCTATGTGGCTGTGTTCCTGTCATTTATTTCAGTATTCTCATGTACCTATAAATTCGAAATTATTATATCATTTTGGATATTCATTAATCATACCAGTATTGAGTCTCATCATTAGCTGTTGATATTGTTCAGCATTATGATTACCAGCACCATAGTTCCACATCATATCTCTGATTCTAGTAGCTTCAGCTAGCCTGAGATGCTCAATGTGCTTATAGCAGTTTTTATCTCATACTTCTACTTGTCATATGATAGGTAGTATATCTGCAGGTTTGATATTATTTATTGTTATAGCATTGTATTCTAGAGGTTTGATAGTTAGGTTATCTACTTTGTATTCTGTTAATTTTCCATCTTTATCTTTTACAGTGAGTATTATATTACATGTTCATGGATACTCTGGGATATAGTGATATGGATCAGAAATTTCTACTTTCTGTCATTCTAATTCTATTTCTATTTCTATCTTTACTAGCTCAGCTCAGTTACCAAATGTGATTCAGTTGAGTAGGTCTATTTCTTTGTCTACCTGTAGAGAAGCTTTTTTAAGATTTTCTAGTCAAGAGACGGGTTCGTTGTTTATGGTCAACTGTATGCTGGCTGTTTTCGAGTTCCTTGCCTCGTCGGTAACGGTAATCGTGAGTGTTCACGACTGCTGGGGGGCGAAGCCGGAAGTGACGGGAGTGCCGTTGAAAGCAATCTCCACCTTGCAGTTGGCGGTCTTGTTGTCGTACCAGCTGACCACTAAGACATCGCCTACATACAAGGCTCCGTTCGCAATGTGAATCTCTTCTGCACCATGAACGGTTACGCTGGTTTTCTGGACTGTGATGATGGGCGGCGTGATGTCGCTATCGGCGGGAGTCGCTGTCTCCTCCTCATGAGCACAGCTTGTAAACACACCTGCTGCGGTTCACAAACCTATGGTTAAGGTCGTTGCCAGAAGTGCGGCAACGAATGTCTTTCTGTTTTTGCGGTAGTGCTTGTTTCAGATTCTCTTCATACGCGTTTCCTTGGGTCTCTTATGGGCTCTTTTGCTCCGCATCTGAACGACTTCAGGGGATGAGGGTTACAGCCTTCTGGCGGCGAGACGACCGTTTACCTTGTGCCTATCTATGGGCGGCAGCCGTGCCAACTTGCCTCCATATCCCTATGCAGCTTAATATGGCATACTTTTTATTCCCCGCCCTTGCACCGTCTCGCCCGGCCTCTCCTTTACCGCCGTCTGGATTGTGAACGCAGATAAACGCTACCCCCAGCCGTGGCCCCCTCCGCACGCTCGCGGGACTCGAAAGCCCGAGTTAATAATAATGTTGCAAAGATAGGTATTATTCTGCCAACTTCCAAATATTTCGGCAATTATTTTGTTATATCGGCTGTTTTTCGTAACTTTGCACGAAGAATCGCGGGTGTAGTGTAATGGCAGCACGCAAGACTTCAGATCTTGATCGGCGTACCTCCAGTGCGCAGGCGCGGGTTCGATTCCCGTCACCCGCTCAAGAGAAGAATTGAAGAGTTGAAAATTGAAAAATGCGGGCATAGTGTAAAGGTAGCACACAGGCTTTCGGGGCCTGAATGTCGGCTTCCAATCCGATAGTGGGGGTTCGAGTCCTCCTGCCCGTGCAACAATGGATGAAGAGAAGATACAGCAGCAACAGCCTAAGGCGAAAGATAATTTCAAGAAATGGGAAGATCCACTTTTTAACGATCTTCGCAGAATATTTTCCCGTGCTAAATTGCGCGAGGTGCTGACACATGGATCTTTCTATGAACAGGAAGGGAAGGGTAACAGCCGATATGTGTTTGCAGGGATGTTTGTGTTCAAGGGTCAGGTGGCTGATGTATTGTACCGCTATGCTACTGGCGAAGGTACGAGGTTACAGCATATTTTGGGTAACCTGTTCCGCAACGAACGGTTAGAGCGGCAGTTCGACGAGTGGCAGCTGCGTCAGTTCGTGCGTGCCGGCGAGAAGTTCGACATCAAGACCCACAAGCACATCTTTGTCTATGCCATCTATGGTTATGTGTCGACGCTCGATGAAGATGTCCGCCAATGGTTTATCTCCAAATACCTGATTCAGGATGCTGAACATCTGCTGAGCCATAAGCGACGCAACCGCAACTTGCTGGCACAGGCCGATGACATCGTGAAGAAGACGGACGGACGGCGGCTGACGATAGAGATGGAACAGACGGCAGAGGGTCTGCATAAGGCAAAGGCGTTGCTTTCGGATGGCACGCTACTCTGCGAGGCTGTGAGCAAGAGTTGGCGCTATGCCAGACAAAAGGCTGCGAAACAGGCTCTCGATATCCTGGCTATGCCCTCGCGTAGATATATCCTTTCCAATCCGGAGTATCAGGCCCGTGTGCTGGCTCGTATGGAAGAGGAAAAAGCCAAGCGCAAGGCAGAGATTGAGGCCCGTGATGCCCAGAAAGAGGAGCAACGCGCTATAAAGAAAGAACAACGTAAGGCGGAGGCCCGAGCCCGTGATGCCAAAAGGCGCAAGAGTCAGGCTGAAGCCAAGATACGCAAGGCAGAGAATGCCCGTCGTGCAGCTCTGAAGGCAGCCAAGGAGGCACGCCCCATGAGTGCCAAGAAGCGTCGCTATTTGGAAGACAAGAAGAAATAATTCGTAATGAATATAAAAAATATCGCAAAAAATTTGCAGATTAGAAGAAAAGTATGTACCTTTGCAGCGCAATTAAAACTTAAACAGACAAAAAAGCATGAAAATGACAGCAAAAGCATGGTGGTGGCGCAACTCAAGATTCCAAAAGTCGTGAGAAGTTGGCCGCGTGTTATTGCATTAAAGATAAAAGGCTCGTCGTTCTTACGGCGGGCCTTTTAAGTTGAAGGTTGAAAGTGAAAAGTCAAAAGTTAAAGATTAAAGATATGAAAGAAAGCTATTTTGTAGATGAGAAAGGTTTTTACGGAGAGTTCGGTGGGGCTTACGTGCCGGAGATTTTGTATGCAACGGTGCGGAACCTGCAGGAGACGTACAAGCCGATTGTGGAGAGCGCAGAGTTCAAACAGTAGAAGGAAATAGTTACTATCGTGTTTCAACCTTCAAAATATAGAAATAATATGAGGAAACCAATTATATTGTTCCTGCTCTTGCTGGCTTCGCTGCCTGGAATGTCTCAGGAAAAGTATCTGAAGGATGCCATATCGAGCGGGCGTCAGCAGGGGCAAATGTATGAGATTTTAAACAGCAAGTCTAAATACATCGACATTAAGAAGCTTAAGGATGTCTGCCAAAGCCGTGACTATATCATAGGCAATTATACTGTTAAGGAAGTAGGCCGTTTCGGTGATGCAGCCGAAACCATTGATCAGTTCCTTTTTATACCGAGGAGCGAATACAGCGCATATATTTTTGAGAATATTAGTGGTGTAAAGCCCTTCTCTTCGCTAAGTTCGCAGGGATCGGTCTATTTTTATGTGGGGAGCCAGTCGGATGGCTCTTTCTTCAGGCGCTATGACGATGTAAAATGGACTGGCGAAATGAGGAACGGTCTGGTAAACGGCACTGGCGAAGGATTCAAACAACTAAACCAGAATAGCTATATCTTTTTTTCGGGAACGTTCATCAATGGCATCCCTTCTGGCCAACCCCGTTTCTGTACTTACAACATCGACGTTCAGGGAAAATATCTTTTCAACAAGAGCTTTAATCGGGACATAGCATGTACTACTGGAAAACTGAGCGAAGGTTTGTGCTGGTTTAAGAACTCAGACCAATACGGCTATGTGAATGAGAATGGCCAAACGGTTATCAAGCCCACATTCAGGGAGGCCAAAGACTTCTCAAATGGCATCGCTTATGTCAAAGAAGGCCAGACGGAGGTAAAAATAAACAAAACAGGCAAGGTCGTTGCAGTTTCAGAAAATGCGGAACTGTCGTTCTCTGAAATGGTGACGATGAAGAAGAACCATCCTGACCTAACGGCATCAATAGAAGTGCTGGCATCGAAGTATATAGAAACCGGCATTGACTTCAAAGAGTTAGACAGAGTGGAGAAAGAGTTTCCAAACCTGAAGACTAAAAACACTTCAGAAGAAAACGGCACTCTATCGCAAGGACGTAGCCCAACTGGATGAATACTATCGTAAAGCGACAACAAACCAAGATGGTGCCTTCTATGGCGAAAAGGATGTTAAGGCTTTTATTGACCTCTATGGCAGTTATCACTTCGATCCGGACGGAAAACTGACACAGGCCAGAGAACTGAACGACTATCATGCCGTATGCAGAGCTTCAAACACCTATGTTCCGTCAGATTCATTCTGGAAAGACAGAACCTTCCCCTCGAAACCCTATTTCGACGAGGATTGTTACAAAGATTTGAACATTCTGAGCGATGGCAGTTATATTGCAAATAATGGTACTCAGTCGGCTTTCTCCAGCTATTACGACCGAGTAAAATCGAGCCTCAGAAGCAAGTACGAACGCATGAGCAGTAAAATAGATCGCGACAGAAGAGAATACAACGCGGCACTCCAGGTGTATGAAGCTAAGTTAAAGCGGAAAGAAGACATTCTTAAAAACATCAGCGCTTCTAACATCTACCAATATGTTATACGGGAAAAAGACTGGAGTAGAGGCAGGGTTTTTGACTCAGACGATGATTTCACAGATTCCCGTGTAGTTTATTTCAAAGATCTGGATCATTTGGACGATAGCTGGGGAGATTTTTCCGAGACTATATATGAAACATATAACAGGGATGCAGGAATACACTATTTTTCGGTTACCACTGGCCTCTTCAGTTCTTCTGACCATACTACATATATTGATTGCCTTATTGCCGCTTTCTTATCTCACTATGGTGAGAGGTGGAATCACAACAAATATTAATAAGTCAGAATTCTATAGAGTGACGAATTGTGGATAATTTAAATTATCCACAATTTTTATATTAATAACATCTAGAGCGATACAACGTAAAGGGATTTATGATTCCGCAATATGTGGACTCATCGATTCTTGTATTTCACTCGATTTGCATTACCTTTGACTACATCGAAGGAACTCACATTCTTGAGTTCCTTTGGTAGCAAACGACAAGCCAAGCGCGAGAAAACTCAAAAAAGTTTTGGTTTTCTTCTCACTTATTCGTACCTTTGCACCCAAACTACTAAGGCAAAGGTTATATGAAAAGAATCTTTCTGTTGATGATGCTCGGTATGCTTATGGTGGCTGGCGTGCAGGCCAATGGCTGGGACGAGGCACAATACCGCCAGATAGAGCAGAGCATCCAGATGCCGCAGATAGCGGACATAGAATTCCAGATTACAAAGTTTGGGGCCAGGCCCGACGCTACGGCTGCCAAGAACCAAAAGGCCATTCAGAAAGCTATCGATAAATGCTCGAAGAAGGGTGGGGGACGTGTTGTCGTGCCAGCTAACAATAAGTTCCTCACGGGGGCCATTCAGCTGAAGAGTGGCGTAAACCTCGTCATCGAGGAGGGTGCTGTGCTGGAGTTTGTCTTCCAGCCCGAGCTCTATCCCATTGTCGAGACCTCATGGGAAGGATTGGAGTGCTTCAATCTCTCGCCCTGCATCTATGCCTTTAAAGCCTATGATGTGGCTATCACGGGCAAGGGAACTATTGACGGTGGCGGAAGCGTGGATACGTGGTGGTCGTGGGTCGGTACTGCACGATTCGGATGGCATGAAGGCATGGTAAGTCAGAAGAACGGGGCACGTGCCCGACTGCTGAAGAACGGCGAGGACGGCATTCCCATGTATCAGGAGAATGGTGAGCGTTCGCCTGAGCGTGTTTTTACCATGAATGACGGATTGCGTCCCCAGCTGGTGAACTTCAACAAGTGCGAGCGTATTCTCATGGAGGATGTGACGCTGCTACGTTCACCTTTCTGGGTCATCCATCCTTTGCAATCTACAGATATCACCATACGAAGGGTGAAGATGATAAACGACGGCCCCAACGGCGACGGTTGCGACCCCGAATGTTGCGACCGTGTGCTGATAGAGGACTGCTTCTTCAACACGGGCGACGACTGCATTGCCATCAAGAGCGGGCGCAACCGCGATGGTCGTGAGCGTAATATGCCCTCGAAGAACATTATCATCCGCAACTGCGAAATGAAGAACGGACATGGAGGCGTGGTCATAGGCAGCGAGATTTCAGGCGGCTGCCGGAATGTGTATGCCCACGATTGCGTGATGGACTCGCCTAACCTCGACCGTGTGCTGCGCATCAAGACGAACTCGTGCCGAGGCGGCATCATCGAGAACATCAACATGCGCAACATCAAGGTAGGCCAATGCAAGGAGGCCGTGGTGAAGATCAATCTCGACTACGAGCATAACGAGATATGTTGCCGAGGTTTTAATCCGACAGTCCGTAACATTAATGTGGAAAACGTGAGTTGTCAGAAGTCGAGGTACGGTGTGCTGGTCGTGGCCCTCGATACCGTTTGCAATGTCTATGACGTGAATATACGCAATTGCAAGTTCGACGGCGTGGCCCAGGGCAATAAGATTACTGGTCAGACGCGGAACATCAGCTATGACAACTACTTCGTCAATGGCTCGCTCTGTCTGACTGAGTTGCCCTACAAGCACTACTCGGAGTGGATGACCTATTCGGAGATGAAGCGCACGCCGCGTTCCTATCTCCTTGATTTCTCTTCGAAACCCAAATGGAGCTATGTGATGGGCATCGAGCTGGAGGGCATGCTCGACACCTACCTGCGCTACGGCGGTGAGGACATCCGCAAGTATTGTCAGGAATATACCGATACGATGATTAATGCTCAGGGCGACATCCGAGGCTACAACATTTTGGACTATAACCTCGATAACATCCGTACGGGACACTTCGTTACTCGCATGTACCAGCAATGGCCCGAGCCGAAGAATTTGTTGGCCATGCAGACCATGATGAAGCAGCTGCAGGATCAGCCGCGAACCATTGCCGACAAGGTGTATTGGCACAAGGCCATCTATGCCTATCAGGTGTGGCTCGACGGCATCTTCATGGGACTGCCTTTCCGTTGCCTGACGGCTCCCATTACCGAGAAGGCGGGCTTAAGAAATCGCAAGCCTCTTGAAGCAGACATCAGAATCAAGAATATCTACGATGATGCCGTCAATCAGTTGAAGATTACCTACGAGCGGACGCTCGACCCGAAGACCGGACTGAACCGTCATGCATACGACGAAACTCGCCAAGCCTTCTGGGCCGACAAGGAGACGGGACTTTCGCAGCATTGCTGGGGACGTGCTCAGGGGTGGTACACGATGGCACTCATCGAAGTGCTCGATGCCCTGCCCGAGGACTATGCCCGTCGAAGTGAGGTCATCGATTTGTTGGTAAAGGACTTCGAAGCCATTCTCAATTGGCAGGACAAGCAAAGCGGCGTGTGGTATCAGGTGATGGACTGTCCCGGACGTGACGGTAACTATCTTGAAGCTACCTGTTCAGCCATGTTTACCTATGCTTTGCTGAAAGCCTACCGCAAGGGCTATGTCGGCAAGAAATATGCTGACGCAGGCATCAAGGCCTACAAGGGTATCATCAACAACTTCATCCGCGTGAATGCCGACAAGACTATCTCGCTGACCAATTGCTGCTCTGTGGCTGGTCTCGGCCCTGCCGCTACCGACGAGGTGATGGCCGCCATGAAGAAGGTGAATCCCAAGGGTAGCGTGAAGGAGAACAGGAAGCGCGACGGCGGCTACGACTATTATCTGAGCGAGCCCATCCGCGACAACGATGCCAAAGGTCTTGGTCCGTTCATCTGGGCCTCGTTGGAGATGGAGATGCTGGGCTACGACACTTCCACCACGATGGCAGCCATCGACCGCCAGGCCGTCGTCACCCGTAACAATTCGCTCATTACCGAGGCCGACCCCTTGGCTTCGTTGACGGTAGGTAACGGCCATTTTGCCACGACGGTTGATGTGACAGGCTTGCAGTCGTTCCCTTTTGAATACGGGGCAGGTGTGCCCCTGACAGCCATGTCCGACTGGGGCTGGCATAAGTTCGAAAACACCAATGGTCTGACTCCTGCCGAAAGTGAGAAGTCTTTCGATTTCGGTCATGGCCACCCTGAAGTGTATGCAGTAGAGTACAAAAAGGATGATGAAGGACGTCACAAGCAGGCTACTGAGTATTTCCGCATAAATCCCCACCGTCTGAATCTGGGCGTCATAGGGCTGGAAATGTTGACCTGCGAGCCTTCTCCTATTAGTGTCCATCCAAATGATCTCTGCCATCCTGTTAGCCTTGCAAACATTACGAATATTCATCAGGAGCAGAAGCTATATGATGGTGTCATAGAGTCATCATTTGACTGGAGCGAGTGGGATCATGCAGATGTTATTACAGCTTGTATGCCAGACCGCGATGCTACAATCTATCGCATCAGTTCAAAAAGTCTTGAATGTGGCCATTTAAAGGTCGGCATCCGTTTCCCTTATCCTACTGGCAAGCATGCCGACGATGCCGCCGACTGGACGAAGCCTGAGCGGCACACCTCTCGCATCGTTAATAGTGGTGTCAATTATGCTGTTATTGAACATTCATTAGACAGCACACAATACTATCTCCTGCTTCGATGGCAGGGTAAAGCCATACTCAAGGAGATTGAACCCCACCACTTTGAACTTTCTGCCCATGCCGATTTGCTTGAGTTTGAGGCTGAGTATAGTCAAACGCCGATTCCAAGGGGCGAAGCTTTAGTCTTCGAACAGGAGCTGAAAGCAGTCATCAAGGCATGGAACCGATGGTGGCAGGAAGGGGCTATCGTCGATTTCAGCCAATGTACTGACCCACGGGCGAAGGAACTGGAGCGTCGTGTGGTACTTTCCCAATATCTTACTCAAATCAACTGTGCCAACGCCTTGCCGCCGCAGGAAACAGGACTGACTTATAACTCGTGGTTCGGTCGTCCGCACTTGGAGATGGCGTGGTGGCACTTGGTCGATTTTTCCCTTTGGAACCGTCCTAAGACTATAGCTCAGATACTCGACTGGTATAATGACGTCGCCTACCCCGAGGCCCGAAAGATTGCTGAGCGTCAGGGCTTCAAGGGCGTTCGCTGGATGAAGATGACCGACCCCTGGGCTGGTGAGGCTCCGTCGAATACAGGATCGTTCCTCATCTGGCAGCAGCCACATTATATATACATGGCTGAAGAGCTGTATCGTGCCAACCCTACAGCTGAGACCTTGAAAAAGTATGGCGAGCAGGTGGAAGCCACAGCCGAGTTTATGGCCGACTTTGTGAGCTACGACGCCAAAAGCAAGAGCTACTTCTTCCATGGTGCTACCTCCATGCAGGAGTCTTTGTCGAAGGACTTCTCGTTCAACCATCCTTTTGAGCTGGCCTATTGGGGCTACGGCTTGAGCGTGGCCAATATCTGGCGTGAGCGTCAGGGCTTATCCCGCCATCAGCTGTGGGACGAGATTGTTGCCAGTCTTTCTCCTCTTCCCCAGGACAACGAGGGCATCTACAAAGCAGGTGTTCCTCTTGACAAGACCGATAGCTTGGAGCGTTTCGACCCCTTCGACGCAGTAGCCTCTGGTGCCAAGCCGGCTATCAGTATTGAGACCTTCGATGAGAAATGCCGTAGCGATCATCCTGCCGTCTTGGGCGTTTTCGGTATGCTGCCCCGCTTCTCCGCAAACTACGATTCTGACGCAGCCCGCAAGACCCTCGACTGGGTGATGCACAACTGGAACTGGGCCACCACCTGGGGGTGGGACTACGGCATGATAGCGATGGCTGCTGCCCGTCTCGGCGATACGAAGACAGCCCTTGATGCCCTGCTCATCGACACGCAGAAGAATACCTACCTGAAGAACGGACATAACTTCCAGACCTCCGACCGCCTGCGCATCTACCTGCCGGGCAATGGTGCCCTGCTGACTGCGGTAGCCATGATGTGTGCCGGTTGGGACGGCTGTAAGAATCCCCATAATCCAGGCTTCCCCGATGACGGCACATGGAACGTGCGTTGGGAGGGCCTGCAACGTATGCAATAACCATAATTAACAACAAACAATATGAAACGTATTCTATTAAGTTTAGCATTTCTTGTTTCGCATTTAGCAATTAGCAGCATAGCTGCACAAGTTCCCGCTTTCCCCGGGGCTGAAGGCCACGGACGCTACGTCACAGGCGGACGAGGTGGCGAAGTCTATCATGTGACCAACCTGAACGACAGCGGAACGGGCTCATTTCGTGATGCCGTAAGTAAGTCTAATCGCATCGTGGTGTTTGATGTGGCTGGCGTGATAGCTTTGAAATCCGACGTGACTATCAAGGAAAATATCACCATTGCCGGACAGACGGCTCCTTATCCTGGCATCACCCTTCGTTACCGGACCTTGCGGCCAGGAGCCAACAACATCATCCGTTTCATCCGAATCCGCCGAGGGCAGGAAAAGGATGTCAATGATGGAGCTGATGCCCTTTGGCAGAGGCAGAAGACGGGAATGATTCTCGACCATTGCTCTTTCTCATGGAGTATTGACGAAGTGGCTTCCTTCTACGACAACAATAACTTCACCATGCAATGGTGTACGCTCGGAGAAAGCCTGAACAATGCCGGACACGGGAAAGGTGCCCATGGCTATGGCGGCATCTGGGGCGGCAAGCTTGCCTCGTTCCATCACAACCTGATTTGCCATGTAAACAACCGGTCACCCCGCTTCAATGGTGCCCGTTACAACTGGGGCGGCTATACTAATAATATGCTGTACGATGAGTATAAATGGGCGAATACCGTTCAGGCAGAGAATGTTGATTTCCGCAACTGCGTGGTTTATAACTGCGGAAACGGCTGTTACGGCGGCCCTGGCGGTGGCTATATTAATATTGTGAATAATTACTACAAGACAGGCCCCTCGGCTTCGACGAGCCGTGTCACCACGGTTTCCATCGCCAATAAGACCAGTTCCAAGGATAACAAGGAGTATTGGGACATGACGAGCCGCTACTATATCAGGGGCAACCAGGTCAATGATACGGAAAACAAGGACTGGTCGGGCATCTCCTATGATACCGGCGTGCAGACCATCAACGGCGAGCGTTACACCCTCGACTCCCTGCATTGCTATGGCGATACCGTGGCTTATGTAAAGAACTCCAAGGGTGTGGATTGCGTGAAGATTAAGCTTGATGGTCCTACCGCTACCGGAGAAGTAACCACTCATACGGCCAAGATGGCTTACGATAAGGTGTTGGGCTATTCGGGTGCCTCTCTCTTCCCTGACGAGGTGGATACACGTTATTTCCAAGAAGCAAAAAGCGGTACGGCAACCTATACCGGCTCTGTCACCAAGACCAAAGGACGTATCGACCTTGTATCAGATGTCAATGGCTACACAGAGGCTAACTTCCCCACCAGCAAGCGCGAGGCCGACTTCGATACCGATGGCGACGGTATTCCCGACGAGTGGGAGACGGCCAACGGCTTGAATCCTAATGACAAGAACGATGCTGCCCTCTTCACGCTCGACGTCGAGAAGAAGTGGTACAGCAATTTGGAGGTCTATCTCAGTTCGCTGGTCGAGGACATCATGAAGGCTGGCAATAGCGATGCGCAGTCGGCTGTCGATGAGTACTATCCTGCCTGGACGGTTCCTGCTTCCGTCTCTTCGCCGCGTGCTGCCACGAGTAGCGTCAGTTTTTTTAATCTTCAGGGCCAGCGCATTAGCCGTCCGCAACGGGGTGCATGCATCGAGGTGACTACTTTGGCCGACGGCTCCCGTCGTTGTCGTACCATCATCAGCAAATAATTATTGAACTTAAATATCAACTATTATGAACAAATCTCTACGTTTTTCCCTGCTGGGCTTACTTCTTTTGCTCTGCGGGATGACGTATGCCGACGGAGGCTTTAAGGACTTCGCCGTCATCGTCAACAATCAGGAAGGCACTCTGCTCACCGCCGATGAGCAGGTGCAAGGAACAGAAGTTAATTTCGGAGTGGCCGTGGCCGACGATGGCACGGTGAGCCGCGTAGCTGTTGACGATGCCTCTAGCGTGGCCACCGTCAGCGGCAAGTTCCACAGCGAGCATGGCTGCACTAATCTCAAGGTGGTGGTTCCTGTACCCGGCGCCGTGAAGATTCTTGTTGGCCAATGTACCTATAGCGGCAAGGACATTATCGTGTCCAATAGCAACGGCGAGACTGTTGCCACAGCTACTCCTGCCCAAGCCTGCTGGAAGAACGACCGCTCGAACGTGACGGAACTGACCTACAACGGTCCCGCTACTACGCTCACTATCACCGGTCCTGACTACTGTCCTTACGTGGCTTTGCAGAAAATTGCCGACCCCATCCCCGACATCACGGCTACGTGGGACTACGGTAATGAAAATGTGATGGCCGAGACGATGGCCCTCTCAGGCTCTACTGAGGCAGGTACTGTCAAGGCTGTTGAGGACAACGGCATTCTGATGACCGTCGAGGCCAACGGCGCTTCCTTCCGCAACAACGGCAACAACATCCAGGTGCGCAAGGGTGCCGTGTTCAAGATTCCCGTGAAGAATGCAGGCGACATTGTTACCGTGAAGGGCTATCCTGGCTATTCTTACTACACCATCGGTAGCAATGCTACTGAGATTACCAACACGCAGGATAACCCCTTTACCGAGTATAAGGCTTCGGCTGTCGATGCTCAGGAGGGCTTTGTGGCTGTCACCTCTACCAATGATAATAACTACTTCCTCTCACTCTCCGTAGTGCAGAAGGCTCCAAAGGAGAAAGTGACGCTTACCGACGAGTCCGCCGTGGCTACCTTCCCCTTCAACCTCGGTACCGAAGACCAGAAGGCCGACTTCGGAGCTGCTGCCGATTATTTCATCACCAGCAAGGTGACATGGGGCAGCAACCTCAAGATCAAGGGTCTCGACAGCAAAGGCAATGGCCAGACGCAGTTCGAGCCACTCAGCCAGCAGAATGAGAGCGAAGGCGGTACGGCTGCCGACGAGAGCAACGCCATCCGCTTCATCATACAGCCGGGCTTCGGTTTCACCTTCACTCCCACGAAGGTCTCGTTGAAGACCACCCGCTACGGTACCGACAACGGTCTGCTTGACTTCTCGTGGCAGAATCCCGACAAGACCACCGTCTTGCTGGCTATGGGTGTGAAGCCCAACCGCGAGAACGAGAGCAATCCCATTTCCGAGCTGTCCTACGACATCGAGGGAGCCGCTCTTGGCGAGGGCACCTGCGGCCTGCTCATCAACCTCTACCACCTGCAGAGTGGCAAGCAGATAGGCTTCTCTGACATCGTCATCGAGGGCGTTCTCAATGGTACGGAGAAGGATGTGCCCGTGCTGGCCACGCTGACCATCAACGGCCAGGAATATACCGCCGCCGAGGTGTTCGACGATGCCTACGAGGCCGACTTCGAGATCTCAAAGACCCAGCCTATGGTAAGTGCCGAGAATCCTATTACGGCTACGGCTCTGACTGGCGAGCTGGGCACGATTACCTACGACGGCGATGAAACCCATTGTACCGTTACTATTCCGCTGAAGGGCGACGATGCCTCTGTAGATTACGTGCTCAACGTGGTGCAGAAGCCCGACTTCACCCTCTACTACATCAGTCCCGAGGACGGTTCTACCGTACTTTGCACCCAGCAGGTGGAGAAAGACAGTCCTATAGGCCGCTTCCAGGGCGACGCTATGTCGAACTACGAAATTCCCGAGGGCTACGCCATGCGCGGCTGGTTCGTGCGTAGCAACGGTGGCCGCAAATATACCGTTGACGACATCGTGACCAGCGACCTCTACCTCTATGGCTACTGTACCGAGATTGAAACCGCCAGCACCCATAAGAAGTACGTCTTCGACCTGACCTCTGAGACCTTCTATGCTGAAGACCACGAGGCCTTCAATCCGCAGGGCGAAGGCTTCTACTATCACGACGGCCAGCATGGCTGGGCATTCAAGGCGGGTAACAAGATCGACCTGCTGGTAGGCCCGAAGGCTACCGTCTCCGTCACCCTCTGCCGCTATGGAAATGCCGACGACATCGTCATTACCGATGCCAATGGCGCCGAGCTGGGCACCATTCCCGGCATGAACAAGGACAATACCGACGGCGAGGTCGTGGCCTTTAACTACGAGGGCACGGGCGGCACCATCACCCTCAACCTGAACACCACGGGCGAAATGTACCTCCACGGCGTGAAGATCGTGAATACTGCCGAGGTGAACTACGACCAGCAGGACAACTGGTATCTCGTGAAGGCCGGCGATGCAGGCAGCTTCATCGACGTGCTGGAAGTGGTGAACGGTCGCAACGCCTCGAAGGATGCCGAGCGAGCCATCATCTTCCTGCCCAACGGCACCTACGACCTGCGCCAGGCTGTGAAGACCACCATCAGCGGCCACAACATCTCCATCGTCGGACAGTCGATGGACGGCACCATCATCATGACCAAGCCCGACAAGAGCGTCGAGGGACTGGGCAAGGCCGATATGTTCCAGAACAGCGGCTCGAACCTCTATCTGCAAGACCTCACGCTCAAGAACGCCCTCGACTACTACGGAGCCATCGGTGGCGGAATGTCGGCAGGACGTGCTGCCGTCTTGCAGGATGCAGGCACACGCACCATCGGTAAGAACGTGCGCATGCTCTCCTATCAGGACACCTACTACAGCTCGAACAACCATCAGCAGGCCTACTGGGAAGACTGCGACATCCACGGAACCGTAGATTTCATCTGTGGCGGCGGCGACATCCGCTTCCAGAATACCACCCTCTCCCTTGAGCCTCGCGCACTCGACGGCAAGGGCAGCCGCACCATCACGGCTCCTACCACCAGCACCCAGTTCGGCTATGTCTTCGACGGCTGTAAGGTCGTAGATCTGGCCGAGGGCAAGGGCAACTGGAACTTCGGACGTACCTGGCAGCACGAGCCTATCTGCGTCTTCCTCAACACGACGCTCGACGCCTATGCCCAGAAGACCATCATCAGCTCCCGCTGGATTGAGAAGGGCATGAACAACACCGACCCGAAGCTCTTTGGTGAGTATGCCACGAAGGACGAGGCAGGCAAGGACATCACCCCCGCCTCGAACATCATCAAGTCGCATGGCGGCAACTTCCAGACCATCCTCACAGCCGATCAGGCAGCCGGCTTTGCCTACGACAAGATGTTCACCGACTGGACCCCTGCTGAGATGTCCGCCCAGAAAGAGGCTCCCAACGACGCAAAGTACGATAATGGAACCGTCACATGGACAAGGCACAGGAATGGCGTCATCTATTTCGCCATCTTCAAGAATGGAGAGTTGGCCGGTATCGTCAACGGAGATACCTTCAACATCACCATCGACCCTGCCAAGGATGCGCTGACCATTCGTTCTGCCAACGCGATGGGCGGTTTCGGCCCCGAGGCTCCCGTGCTCGGAACAGCCGCCAGCATCAACACGCTTCCCCAGCAGCCAGAGCAGGAGCCCCTGTCCATCTACAACCTGCAGGGCCAGCGCGTCAACCGCGCCACTCATGGCCTTTACATCATCAATGGTAAAAAGGTCGTGATTAAGTGAATGGGAAGGGAACTCGTTCCCTTTCCTGAACGATAACGAGCTCGAACGACAGTTCAAGATGCTGGTGAAGTAAATTATTTTGGCGCGGATTAACACAGCCTTATTTTATAAGGACACGGCCTTCATAGGCGCCAATAGCTGTGTCTTTTGACAAAAAGCCGTGTTCGCTCGGCTTTGCCGCTTCGCTCTGCGAAGAATCCGTGCCTAAAAATCAAACCATCTCGTTTCATTCCCACCTCCCCTCCCGTACGGGAGGGGTCGGGGGTGGGTTTAATCCCCAGGCCTCGTGGGCACCGCCGATCCACCATTCGCCTTGTACTCCTCCCACTGGTCCAGGGGTATGCGCTCGATCCAGGTGGTGCGCTTGTGGGTCTGCGGGTCCTCGACCATGTTCACCTTCACGTAGTCGCCCTTCTTGAACGAGCAGAGCGCCTTGTAGTACTTCGAGGAGAGCTTCTGGATGTCGTCGCCCGTGGCTCGGAAGCGGAGGAACACGCCCTTGATCATGTCCTCGCAGGGGGTGTCGATAAACGTCTCCACGTCGCTCTTGCCTGCGTTCGGGGCGCAGTCGATGGAGGGGTAGAAGGTTCCCAGGCCCTCCAGCTCCACGCTATAGCCCTGTGAGCAGAGCTCGGGGATACACTTCTTCAGCTGTGCCAGCACCAGCGCCAGCACCTCGTCGGTCACCAGGCTTCCGTGCTCGGCCATGCGCTTCACCAGTCCGCCCGTTGAGAGGCAACCCTTCAGGTAGAGCGCGGGGTAGATGCGTCCGTACTTCGTGCTCGACTCGTTGTTGTTGCGTCGGGCGTCGATCTGCATTTGTAGATTCATGTCTGCCGCTACGTCCGAAATCTTCCTGCTGCTTCCAAATTCGCTTTTGCGGCCGTCAAAAACTCCTTCTTCGCACGCCTTCCGACATCTTCCTGCACCTATCTCATTGCAAGAGCAAAGTTACGAAAAAAATATTGAAACTACCAAATTTTTTGTCAACTTTTTTCGGCATTTTTTTAACTTTTTCTATCATTCTTTTCGGCATCTACCCCTGTCCCCCTTACGAATGACAGATGACAAATGACAGTTAAAAAACAGCACCCCTTCCCATCCCCTTCCTGGCATCTCGGAGCAGAAAATTGAACTTATCTATAATGTTAAAGTATATATAAATATATATATAAATATAAATCTATATATAAATATAAATATATAATAATATATATATATAAATAATAATAGTATTATAGAGATAATACTCTTTTCAACTCTTTTCAGTTTGTGTAGGGGCATTAGTAAACAACTGTCATTTGTCATTTGTCATCGCGCTGTGTACCGAAGTCTGTATGAAAAATGCAGCTGAATTATTTGGCGGTTTCTCGGTTTTCTATATCTTTGCGGTCACGAATGACAGATGACAAATGACAGTTAGAAAACAACGCACCCATCAATTAGAAAGCCTCCCTTCGGGGAGGCTCTTTCTTACATCCCCTCGCGGTAGAAGTCGAAGGCTTCCTCAATCTCGGCGGTGGTGGCCGTCTGGTTGAGCTGTAGCTGTCCGACGTTGCTGAGGAGCGTGAAGTTGATCTGCCCGGCGACGTTCTTCTTGTCGTGGGTCATGAGTTCGAGCAGGGTGGGGTAGTCGTCGCAGGTGATGGGCATGCGGCCGTAGTGGTCGAAGATGAAGTGCACCACCTGGCGCATCTTGTCGGTAGGGAAGCCGCATTTGACGACGCTGAGGTAGAGCTCGCATACCAGGCCCCAGGCAACGGCATAGCCATGAAGGACGGGTGTGCGTTGCAGGGCCAGCGACTCGAAGGCGTGGCCTACGGTATGCCCCAGGTTCAGGGCTTTGCGCAGTCCTTGCTCCAAGGGGTCTTCGAGCACGATGCGTTGCTTCACCTGTACGCTCTCGGCCACCATGCGCCCCAGCTCACGCAGGTCGGGGTGGTCGATGTCGAAGGCTAACAAGGCTCCTACTGCTGCCCCTGAGGGGGCTCCTATCAGTCCGTGCTTCAGCATCTCGGCATAGCCGGAGAGGATGTTCTCATGGTCGAGGGTGCGGAGGAAGGTGGTGTCGAGGATGACGGCCGAGGCGTTGCGGAATACTCCGACCTCGTTTTTCAGTCCGCCGAAGTTAATGCCCGTCTTGCCGCCTACCGAGGCATCGACCATGGCCAGGAGCGTGGTGGGTATATTAATAATGTGGAGGCCGCGCTTGAAGGTGGAGGCTGCAAAGCCGCCCAGGTCGGTCACCATGCCGCCGCCCAGGTTGATGAGCAGCGAGTGGCGCGTGGCTCCGAGGCGTTGCAGCTCTTGCCACACGTGGGAGAGGCTGTCGAGCGTCTTGTGGTCGTCGCCGGCCTTGATGGTGATGAGCTGTGCCTCGCGCAGACAATCGTAGCTGCTGACGACTGGCCAGCAAAGCTGGCGCGTGGTCTCGTCGGTGAGTACCAGCAGGCGGTCGGGCCTGCATTCCTGAATGGCTTCGGCCAATGCCGGCTCCAGATTCTCGGAGATGATTACCTTCTGTTCTTCCATAATTCGGCGACAAAGGTAATAAAAAGAATTGAGAATGGAGAACGGAGAATTGATATTTTTTTTGTGTTCCGATTAAACCTTGCGTGATGAATGCCGTCAGTAAGAGTAGTTAGAAATAAAAAACACTAAATTCAATGAAGCGATTTCTACTTTTGATGGCCGTGATGCTGTCTGCGGCCCTCTCCATTCAAGCTCAGCGCACAGTTAGCGGTACAGTAGTCGATAACGACGACAACGAACCCATTATCCAGGCTACAGTAGCCTTGTTGAAAACCGATAGCGCGCTGGTGCGTAATGCCGTTACCAACATGAGCGGCCAGTTCCAGTTAACCGCCCCGCAGGACGGTAAATTTATTGTGCGTGTAACCTATGTGGGTTACAAGACCACGTACAAGGACATTACTGTGAGTGGCAGCCCCGTGAAGGTGGGCACCATCTCCATCTCTCCCGATGCCGTGATGCTGAAGGGCGTTACGGCTGTGGCTCATCTGGCCAAGGTGGTGTCGAAGGGCGACACGCTCATCTTCAATGCCGATGCCTACCGCGTTCCCGAGGGATCGGTGGCAGAGGAGCTGGTGAAGCGTATGCCTGGTGCAGAAATCGACGATAGTGGCAATATCAAGATCAACGGTAAGACCGTGTCGAAGATCAAGGTCGATAACAAGGAGTTCGGCGATGCCCAGACGGCCTTGAAGAATCTGCCCGTTTCGATTATCGAGAAAATCAGGGTCTTCGACGAGAAGAGCGACCTGGCCCGTATCACCGGTATCGAAGACGGCAACGAGCAGACGGTGCTCGACTTCGGCCTGCGTGCCGGCATGAACCGCGGCACCATGATGAACATCGACCTGGGCTACGGTACCAAGGACCGCTACACCAGCCGTCTCTTCGGTATGTACATGCGTGGCGACTACCGCGTGATGAGTATGCTCAACGCCAATAATGCCAACGACATGGGCATGGGCGGCGGCGGACGTCGCTTCGGCGGTGGCGGCGGCATGGGCGGCGGCGGCCTGAATGCTCAGAAGACGGGTATGGTGAACCTGAACTATGAGAAGACCGACAAGATTATCGCTCAGGCCAGCGTGAACCTGAACCATCGCGACGGCGATACCTGGTCGCGTCGTGCAAGTGAGAACTTCTCGGGTGGCGGTATGGATGCAAGCGGCCAGGCTAAGTCATCGTTCCAGAACTCCGTGAACCAGAGCTACAGCCGCTCCCACAACTGGAGCGTTCAGGGCCGCGTAGAGTGGACACCCGACACACTGTGGAACATCAGCTTCCGTCCCAACTGGAGCTACGGCACCAACGACAGCCGCAGCAACAACCTCTCGGCCACCTTCAATGCTGACCCCTATGACATCGTCACCGAGCAGATCAACGGCGCCATCCTCAACGAGATTATCTCAAGGGGTGATGATCCCAGCTATTTCCTGAACAATATCCTCGTGAACGGTTCGCGCAACAACTCGCTGAGCTATGGCGAGAACAAGCGACTGGGCGGTACGCTGATGGTGAACCGACTGCTCAACGGCCGCGGACGTAACCTCACCCTGCAGCTGACCGGTAACTACAGCAACAACGAGAACACCCAGCTGTCGAGCAACCAGCAGAAGCTCTACAAGGCTACTACCACCTTCAACGGCGTGAGCGGACTCAGCAGCTACCAGACCAACCGTTATAACCTGACTCCTACCAAGTCGTGGGACTACAGCATACGTGCCACCTATAGCGAGCCTATCGCCTACGCCACGTTCCTGCAGTTCAGCTACACCTTCCAGTATCGTAACAACGAGAACGACCGTGCCACCTTCGACTATTCTAATCCTCTGCTCTCTGATCCTACCCTGGGCTACGACTTCAACGACGTGGACAACGGCTATCGCCAGTGGAGCAACTTCTTCAACCTGGTAGGCAACGGCTACAACCCGACGGCAGGCGACAAATACTATAGCAAGGATCAGAGCCGCTACTCGGCTTACGAGAACTACATCCACACCGGCGAGCTCATGCTGCGCTTCATCCGCAACACCTACGACTTCAACGTCGGCGTGCAGGTCATCCCGCAGACCTCGGAATATACCCAGCGCTATCTCGGCGTAGATACCATCGTCAATCGTACCGTCACCAACTGGAGTCCTACGGCCAACTTCCGTTGGCGCTTCTCGCAGCAGGGCAACCTCCGCTTCGAGTATCGCGGCAACACCAGCCAGCCTTCGATTGACCAGCTGCTCGTCATCAACGACGATACCGACCCCATGAACAAGACTACCGGTAACCCCGACCTGAAGCCTTCGTTCACACAGAGCTTCAACCTGCGCTACAACGACTACTTCCAGGCTCACCAGCGCTTCATCAACGCCAACATGAACTTCTCAACAACGGCCAACAGCATCGCCAACAAGGTGAGGTACGATGCGAATACCGGTGCACGCGAATCGCGTCCTGAGAACATCAACGGCAACTGGAATGCAGGCGCCAACGTCATGTGGAACTCGGCTATCGACTCGCTCGGCTACTTCAGCTACAGCATCTCGCTCAACGACAACTACAACCATCGCGTGAGCTATCTCGACCAGAACAAACAGGCTGTGAAGAATGCCACCAACACCAACAACATAGGTAGCCGTTTAGGATTCTCCTTCCGCAACGACTGGTTGGAAGTCGAGCTCAACGGTTCGGTGAACTACAACTACACCCGTAATGAGCTGCAGAAGCAGTCGAACCTCGACACTTGGAGCTTCGCCTACGGTTTCAACTCCACCATCTACCTCCCTTGGGGCACACAGATTGCTACCGATATGGGCATGAACAGCCGTCGTGGCTATAGCGATGCCTCGATGAACACCAACGAGCTCATATGGAACGCACAGATCTCCCACAGCCTGCTGCGTGGCAAGCCCCTCACGCTCATGCTGCAGTTCTACGACATCCTGGGTCAGCAGTCGAACTTCTCGCGTACCATCAACGCCATGTCGCGTACCGATAACGAGTACAACGCTGTTACCAGCTACGTCATGTTCCGCGTCAGCTATCGTCTGAACCTCTTCGGAACCCGTCAGTCCCGTCAGGGCATGGGTGGCATGATGGGCGGAATGCCAATGGGTGGAATGCCTATGGGCGGTGGCGGCGGTGGCCGTGGAGGCAACCGTGGCGGCGGTGGCATGCCGATGGGCGGCATGGGCGGCATGGGCGGAGGCGGCGGCTTCGGCGGAGGCGGCTTCGGAGGCCCCGGACGCTTCTAATAGAAAAACAGAAATATTAAAAATTTTGAAATGAAAGAAAACTGCACGGGATGAAAGATGCTCGTGCGGTTTTCTGTTTGGTGAGGACTTCGACAGTACGAATATATTGGTAGTACATACGCGCGTATGTACGCGAGTCTTTTCCTGCTTTTGAGAAAAGAAGCTGCAAAATGAGCCGAGGAAGTAGCAAAAATAGAAAAGCCCCGTCGTAATGACAGGGCTTTGGCGGGTTTGGTAGTCGGTAAGGGAATCGAACCCTTATGCCAAGATTGAGAATCTTGTATCCTAACCGTTAGATGAACCGACCGAGCAGCGAGCGCCATCAAGTTTATTTGAATGGCCGAGTCGCGAGGGAGGAAGATCGACAGATCAACCGACCAAATAGTCTAAAGTCTGTAGTCTTTTCTGTAGTCGGTAAGGGAATCGAACCCTTATGCCAAGATTGAGAATCTTGTATCCTAACCGTTAGATGAACCGACCAGGGAGGAAGATTGAAAGTTCAACCGACCAAAGAGCGGAAGCTGGGGGATTCGAACCCCCGGTACGGGAACCCGTACGGCAGTTTAGCAAACTGCTGGTTTCAGCCACTCACCCAAACTTCCCTCGGAATAACCCGAACAGAGCACTTTCGCTTAAATGCGGGTGCAAAGGTACAAAGAATTTTCGATACCGCCAAATTTTTGTGCTATTTTTTTGAGTATGGGTTACATATGTTTCTTTTAGGCACGGATTTCTTGCGTCCCTTCGGTAGCAAGCGGCGGAGCCGAGTGACGCGGCATAAAAAAGACACGGCCTGCTAGGTTGGATAGTAAGCCGTGTCCTGATATTTAATTCGTACCTAAACTGATCAGTTGATCTGAATGGTGGTAACCTGCTGCACGTCGTGGTAGCCATTGACGCGCACTCGGAATACTTCGGGCTCCTGATTGACGCGATAGACAACGACGTTGCAGTCGGTGGGCGGCGCAGTCTCAGGCTGGTAGCACTCTACCCACACCTTGTAGGCTCCGGCGGGTGGATTCTGCCAGAAGATGTTCTCGCCGATGGCCCGTTCGTTGTTGCCGGGAATCCAGTCGATGTCGAGCTGTCCGCCGGTCCTGGTGTCGACACGCTGCTCGTCCTTGTAGCAGATCTCGAAGCCATTAGGCTCGAGGATGTGCAGGTCGAGATCGACGGTTTCGTCCTCCCAAAGGAGGGTGACCTTGAGGTTGCCTTGGGCACCAATCTCGCGGCCTTCGTTGATGATGTCCTGTTTGGTAAGCGGGATGACGAGGTCGTCGTCGAGGAAGTAGGCAAGCTCGAACTCTTCTTCTACCTCGGCATCGTTGTAACCCGACTTGCTGGCGATGGCTACGGTGAGCATCTCGTCGGGATCGCTGTATTCAAAGGTACACTCGCCGTCGGCATCGGTTTTCAGGGTTATCTCGGGACACTCCTCGTCGGTAGTCCTGACCTTCACCTTGGCTCCCTTGATGGGCTCTTCGGTTTCGGCATCGACAACGATGATTTTTGCTTCGTATTCCTTTATCTCGGGCTTCTTGGGCTGCAGTAGGAAGAGCAGGGCAATGAGCGCGGCGTAGATGAATACCAATATTGCTATAAGACCTTTTCTCATATTCTATTTCTATGGTTTAGGGTTTCACTTTTCACTTCTGGAGATATAGTTTGAACAGCACGACGGCTGCAATCTCGATGATGGCCAGTAGGGGCACAAGGATGTAGAAGGCAGGCTTGCGCGTCTTGTGGTTGAAGAAGATCATGGCGCAGAGGCCTCCGAAGGCTCCGAAAAGCAGGCTCATGAAGAGGAGTAGTGCTTCGGGCACGCGCTGGCGCTTGTAGTAGGCCAGATGCTTGTCCCATGCAAAGAGCAGGAAGGTGATTATGCAGGGTGCGCAGAACAGATAGATCAGGTTCTCGGCAATGAACTTTGAAGTTTGAGTATCCATAGGTCAGAAAATGTTTTTGTTAATCAGTTTGGTCAGTTCCTCGATGCCTGGCTTGAAGGCGAAAATGAGCAGGGCTGCAAGGGCTCCGAGCAGGAGGATGAGGGCGATGAACTCGAGCAGGCGGCTGCCGTTTTTCGGCGCGTTCTGCTGGAGAACGTATTCGTTCTCTTTCTCATCGAGCGCGAACTCTATGGGTTCCATCTGTTGCTGGTCGGCCGTAGTGAGCTGGAGCGACAGGAGCTTCCCGGGAGCGAAGGTGTCTTTCTGGAAGGTGGTGGCTCCCAGCTCGTCAAGTGTGCCTTCTGTCGCCGTCTCTCCCTGGCTGAGCTTGTACTGGGCTTCCCTGATGGGCAGGCCTTGGGCATCGAGCACCGTGATGCTGGCGATGACGGGCTGCGGTTCAGGCTCGGGCTCGACGACAGGCTCCGGCTCAACGACGGGTTCCTCTTCAGTAACGTCGAACTCAAGCAAGGTATCGTTCTCGCCGGTGGTGAAGTCGAACTGGCGCTGCGTCTGCTCGTCGATAACGGTAAGCTTCAGGCCAGCATATTCCTTGAACGAGCGCAGGCCTTCAGCATCGGTGACGTCGGGCTTCTTCATCTTCGGGGTGATGATGGAGAACGGACGGTTGGGCTGGCGCTCGCCTTTAGAGACAAAGGCGATGGAGGTGGTGAACATCTTGGGGCGCGGAGGCCATGTGTCCATGAAGGGACCTGCCTTCTTGAAGTTGTGGAATCCCCAGCCGGTGATGACCACGTCGAGGCTTCCGTCTTCGGCATTACGGTAGAAGATGTACTCTTCGTAGTTGGGTACTTGGCAGATTTTGCTGGCCAGGGCGTCGTCGTTGGGCAGTTTGGCAAACACCTCCTGCTTGATTTCCTCGGCCTTCTCCATGATAAGGGGTTTCTCGCTGTCGGCGGCCATCCCCATGGGGCGCCATTGGCCAACGGTATCAACGACCCAGTTGTAGGTGGCGTTGCCCACCTTCAACATGGCAAAATATCTGCTTGTGTCGCCAATCACGTCTTTGAGGCGGTTGTTGGCTTGTTGAGATGCATTCCAGCCAATAGACCAGTGAATCTCGCTTGTCGCTACTCTTTTTATTTCCATATTGTTGTCGTTTTTATTTGCTCTGAATGGTTGTGGTGTTGCCTTTCAACAGCTCAGCAAGCTTGCTGGCGTCAGCAGGGGCATACTGATGGGTGGCAGCCTCTTGCGAGTGGCCCACACTGAAAGTGAACAGCAGAGGCTGGCCGTTGGCCGACGCGTTAATGCCCTGATCGCGGCACAGCTGGATGAGCGGGTTGATAATATCTTGATACTGCAGACGGAAGCGGCGCAGGGCCTCTTCGTCGCGCTTGGATTCCTCGCCCAGCGTATCGGCCTTAATGGCGATGACGTGGAGGGCTTTGGCACCGCTGATGCCCTGGGTGCTAGCCAGTTGTGTGATGAGCTGGCGGAAAAGGGCGGTCTGGTTGATGCTCTTGCGCACGGAGTAGTTCCTGACGTTGCCCTCGGCATCGGTCTCACTGGTGAGTTGATTGAAGCTGACAGCCTCGGCCGTGGGGTCGATGATGAAGAGCAGGATTTTCTCTTTCTGGGCAGTCAGCTTAGCGGCAATGTTGTCGCCATCGGCCACAATGGTAGCGTATTGATGGATGTCGGAACGGGTGTTCCTGACGCTGTCAAAGAAGGCGGCGAAGGACTTAACCGTAGGCTGGGCTCCGAACAGGCAGACGTCGATAGCGCCCTGCGGAGCAGGCTGTGGAGTTGGTGCTGGTGTCGGTTCTTGCACCGGTGCCGGCTGTGGCGCTGGCTGTGGAGTCGGAGCAGGAGCCGGGGCTGGCTGTGGTGCAGGCGTAGGTGCTGGCTGAGGTTCAGGTGTGGGCTCTGGTGCTTTGGGCATGAGTCCGCCCTTGGCCTTGTTGATGAAGCCCTGTGCAATGTCCTGCCGCTCGCTTGACATCTGTGTGAATAGTGCCAGGTTGTCTTCCTTGATGACGCCATATATCAGATAGCCCACGAAACTGGCCATTGGTATTCTGTTGATCTGACTGTTGATTTGCAGAATCTGCTGGCTGGTGAGCGTGCGGCCTGCCTGGGCCTTCAGGTTTGCCACCGCTCTTTCAGGGAGCTGGGCAATGGCCTCCTTCTCCAGTTGCTCGATATATTCTATGGTGATCTGTGCCATATTATTTATAATAATGTGTAGTCAATGAATTGGTGATTATTGTTCTATCTCGTCATGACGCTCGCGCACACGGCGTAGACTATAGGAATATTCATAGTCTGTAGTGTCATGGTAATTGCATTTCAACTGGTTTCCTTCGCCAGGCACGCATGTCGTCACAGCAGCATTGAAGTTGTAGGTTCTGTCTGTGGGATGCGTCTTGTTGGAGGCCTCGGTGAACACAAATTCGTTCTCCTTCCATTCAATGGTGAACGGAGCCGTATAGTCTTTCCGCGTGTTGGTAGCATAGATGATAGCGGTGCCTCCCTCGGTCGAGGTGACGTCGAAGTACATGCGGCATTTGTAGCCGGTGGGTTGTCTGTCGGTGAGAATCTCCATCAACGTAGTGCTTTCCCACAGGCCGATGAGGCGGTTGTGGTCACGCATAATGTCCTGGAAGTTAGCAAAGTTCTCCTTCACCTTCAGTAGTGCATCCTTAATCTGGATGAGATTACCGATGGTGGGAGCACCCTCGACGGGCTTGCCGGTCTCTCTCAGAATCTCAATAATCTCGGCAGTAGTGAGCGAGGGGTCAAGGCTCTTCATCAGAGCTACGGCACCCGTGACGATAGGCGCGGCGAAGCTGGTGCCCGGACCGATGTTATAAGTGTTGTAAGGCATGGCTCCCATAATATCGACGCCAGGAGCGGAGATGGTCGATTCCTGCACGTTGCGCTCGGGGAAGTTGCCGAAGTTGCTGAAATCTGCCTTGTGCAGTTCTGTGTCTACAGCCGACACTTTGATGGAGGCATCGCCGCGCTTGCTGGCGTCGAGGGCAGTGAAGACGTTCTCGTTGCCGGCTGCCCAGACGATGGTCACGTTGCGGTCACGTGCCAGGTCGGCAACCCAGTCCCATACGGCCTGCTCTTCTAAGCATAGCTCGTGGCTCAGGGCTATCTGGTCGTTTACGTCAAGCTGCATGACTTCCTCAGTCCACACGCTACCTACGGAGAGGTTCACTACTGATGCCCCCTGATAGATGGCGTAGAGCAGGCCTTGCAGGATGGTGATGGATGTCATTTCATGGCCTAAGCTGATGGGCATGAACTTGCACAGCGGAGCGATGCCGGCAGTACCGCGCCCGTTGTCCATGTTGCCTAAAGCTTGCGAGGCAACCATAGAGCCGTGGAAGAACGATCCTTCGTCGCAGCCTTCTTCAGGAGCCACGTTGCCGGTGCGGCGAGCTACGCTATAGGGAAGGGTGATGCGGTCGCTGTTCAGATCATCGTGTTCGAGGTCGAAATAGCTATCGCAGATGGCCACCACCACATCGGGGCTGCCTTTGGTAATCTCCCAAGCCTCGTAGGCTTGAATAGGTTCAAAATACCACGACACTTCAGGATGCTCGAAGACGAGGTCGTTGGGGTGGGAGGCTTCAAGGTTGCCCATCAGCCCGTCAGGGAAGACCTTAAAGCTGATGTCGGTAATCTGGGTGGGCAGTTTCTGCATAATCTGATCGCGCTCTTCCTGTGGAATCTGAATCTGCAGCAGCTTGGTCAGCTTGTCGTAATATACCACCTTGTAGTCTTCGCCAGGATATAGGTTCTTGAACTCGTCGGCCCATTTGTTGAAGGTGTCGTCGCTGGCATCGGAATCGAGGATGACGTTCAGTCGGTCACCCACGATCTGACGGCCATTGTCATCAACAATATCATCGTCGTCATGAGGAGGAATGTTGTTCTCGTTGGGAGGAGGCAGGTTCTCGCCCGGGTTGATGATGTCATGAGGAACTGTGGCCGTAGTATCCACCGGTACCCTGACAGGGTCAGGGGTTACCGGATGGATAATCGGATCGGGAATCTCAGTCCGCTCCTCATCGTCATAGCTGGTCTTCAAACTCTTGAAGAGGTGAAGCAGCAGGACGAGTGCGAACAAAAGTACCAGAAATCCCAGCAGGCGTACAAGCCAGCCGGTGCCCCAAGGTTTCCAGAACGGTTCGTTACCGCTGGTAGGGGCTTCGCTTGAGCCAAAATAAATTTTCTTCATGACTTATGAAATATTGTTGATGATTTCTGTTAATTGTCGGTTGGCCTCCTTGTCATAGTCGGGAACGTCGAGATGAGCGATGAACGACACGCACATGTATTCCAGCCAGGTATAGTAGTTGTCCTCGAACGAGGTGGTCATCGACTTGGGGCTGTCGGTCAGTTCGTCGAACAGGGCTGTAAGCTCTTCTTCCTCGAAGAATTCCTTTCGTTCCTTTCCGATATAGTCAAATACTGGCAGCTGATACTGCTCGGTGACCTTTCTGGCGTTCTCGCGGTCTTTGTCTGTCAGCAGGCAGTAGCCTAAGTCGATAACAAACTGGTTGATGGTGCTGGACAGGATATCGGCCACCAGACTCTCGTTGATGGTGAACACGGCGATGACGTTCACATACTCTGAAATGGCTTCTGCCATCAGGTCGGGCAGCTTCAGGTAGCTGCTGGTCTGGGTGATACCATCGAGCAATGTTGACATGACGACACCGTCGAAACGCTGGTTGGCCAGAATGCGGTTCATGAACTCAACGCTCTTGATCTTCTTCTGCCAGTGGTCATAGACACGGTCGGCAATAACACAGGAGTTGAGCTTCTTCTTGAAGGTCTTAGAGAAGAGCAGGTGATAATCGACATTGCGGCCGGCGAGGTATTTCTCCGACTCCTCCTGGTCGCGCAGACCATAGACCATGCGCAGGCGCTTCCAGCATTCGTCGAAGTTGGTGCAGCCGTTGAAGTCGCGGCATCGCTTCAGGATAATCTCGTAGTCGGTGAAATTGTTGTTCTTCTCGCCCAGCTCGCCGCTGTTGATGAGCTGGTGGATGATTTGCAGGCAGCTGGTTTCTGTGACCTGTAATGCCTGAAGCAGATGGCCGAAGAAATAATTGTCCTCATTGCAGGTGAAGTCCATCTCACGGATAATGGCATTTGCCTTGCGGATGTTTTCCTGCAGGATTTCGTCGGCATCTTCCGACACATGGTATTCGTTGAGAATGTCAAGCACCTTATGGCGGGTGTCGCCAAGCTGTTGGGAGAACTGGGCATCGCGGGCCTTGGACAGACAATCTGATACAACCGACAGGTTTTCGATGATGTAGAGTGCACCATCGTTATTAATGGTTGTCGCCACATCCCAGGACTTTGCAGGGTCTTCAAAGAACATACGGACTTCGTTGCTTTCGCAGAATGACTTGCGTAGCGTGTCGTAGAAAGGCTTAGGCAACGTGAGTTCGGTTTCCTTGCCGTCGGTGGCAAAGCCCTTGTAGAGCTTGCTGGTCTTCTCGCCGGAATACTTGAAGTCGCGCAGCAGATAGCTGTTCTTGAAGAATTCACCTTGACGGGTCCAGTTCTTGACCCATTCCACGCCATCGGCATTGAAGCACTCGCCATAGAGCACCTTTTGGAAACGGGCGAACCAGCGTCCGTCAACGGCTTCGCGCTCGTTGGCAGCGGCGTTCTGGTCTTCCTCCATATCTACATTGAACTTCGTTCCTACATAGAATAGGGGAGAGATGCCGCTGCATATCTGCAACATGCGTTGGCGTTCTTCGGGCGTCTTTCCCACATAGGTGCACACCCATTTGTTCAGCGTGCTGAACAGGTCGGTGACATCGTTTTGTGCATAGTCCTGACAGAACAGCAGCACGTTGACGACACGCGACTCACTATATTTGTTAAACAGGTAGGCCACCTTACCACGCAAGAGTACGGTGGTTAGGATTTTGCCTTCTTCGAGCGTGGTCACCGATTCTTTCTTGCGCGAACGGGCTCCGGGGAAATCCAACAGGTCCGTGCTCTTCAGAATGGCTTTCTGCACGGGTTGCTGTGTGATGCGCTGAGCTGTCATGGGGTCTGTAATCATCTGGAAGTCATAGGTTGAGCTGCTTTCCAAGAAGTCTTTCTCAATCTTGAAGATGACTTCTGCACAGATGGCACTCATCTCGCTTTTGTGCAGGTTCTCCACTTTCGTATAGTTATCGCCATTGCGGAGGTAGGCTTCCGTGAAGCGCGGCTGAGAGTCATCGGCCAGGCCGTTCAGACATTGTACGCTCATGATGGTGTTCTCATTGACACCGTGATGGAGTACGGCTTCTACCGGGAGATAGATTTCCTGTGCGAAGTTCAGCTTACGCATGGTCTGGAGTAATCGCTCAAAGAGGCTTGACAAATGGCGCTCTTTGCTCCACAGGTGTGAGAAGATGTTCGGGTAGTCAGCCACGGGAACGCGGCGGATGACCAGTGCTAGGCGTTCGAAGAAATTGGAGTCACGGCTGTAGAATGCCTGTGCGTTGTTGATGTACTTGCGGAAATAGTCTTTCATGTCGAGCACATCATCCTCGGTCATAGGAGCATTCTTTTGTTCAGGCATGGTATTGTAGGTCTGATACAGGTTCTCGGCCAGCTCGTTGATTTCAGAACCGCTGGGAACAGTATAGTCGCCAAGGTCGTTGAAATAGCCATCGCAGAGCACGAGGGTGATGTCGGCCACGGAGAGGGCTTTCATCATGATCGGGAAGCGCTCGCTGAATCGTTCGCTGTTGCGCTTGAATGACGAGAAGCGTGTGACGACGCCTGTTGCCTCAGTGTTTTTGGTAATGGGGTTCATCTCATTGATGAAATTGTAGGCCTTTCCATCAATGGTCACCATAAAAGGCTGTCCGTCTTTTTGCAGGATGTTGCTCATGAGGTATGACTTTCCTGCCTGACTCTTGCCATAGGCAGCAATGGCGGGATTCTCACGCTCGGCCTGGGCCAGTTTGCGCAGTTTGCGCCGCTCTTCCACAAGCTGCATGAAGCGCTGCTCGTAGTGTTCGGGCTTGTTCTTCTTAATCCATGCAAGGGCATCGTTGATAACGCCGATTTGCTTATTGATCTTCTGTATCATGGTGGTCTTTCTTTATTCTTGGGTGGTTGTTTCGGTGTTACATTATTTCACTGATAGCTCAAATTCGCCTTTGTCAAGCCAGTACTTGCCGTCGTCGGTGATAGATTGTAGTACAAGATCTACGGATGACTTCGGGAGTGTGTTTCCTTGGTCGTCCATCACCTCGTCTATCTCTAAGTCTTCACGACTTTCGTGGTAGTTGCGTGTAAGTGTTACGCGTAGTGAATGACTATTCGTGTTATTATAAATAGCATAAAGCGGACGTGCCTGATAGAGGGGCGAGTCAAGCTGTTTGCATCCAATGAAAGCGGGGAACACAACGAATTGCACCGTTGCTGAGCTCTTGCCTGGAGTGAGATAGCTGGTGGGCACTTGCTGACGACGTGTGTTGTAATCACCGATATAATGTGCTGTGGATTTCATGTCCTGAATCATGCGGCTGAAATCGATGGAGAGTCCGTTGAATCCCATGCTGGATGCCAGATGGCCTACCATTGCACCTACGGCAACGACGGACTTCTGGTCGTAGAAATAGCCCAAGCCGTCGGCAAAAGGATACCATGTGCCGACACGATAGTCGTTGAGGCGGATAAGACGATCGGGCGAGATGGGCATGTATTTGATGAACAGTTCCGTAATGGGGTCAAGGGATGACGGCCGGCCGGCTAGGATAAGCACGTCGCAGTGATGTGCATAAAGAACGACAGACAACTGGCGCATGAGCGGCTCCAACGTGTTCTTCACAATCGTTGCCACTTCTTGCGGGTCGAAGCGCCATGTCAGCTCTTTGAAGCTGAAACCGAAATGTTGCTCGAAGTATTCCAGCAGATAGTCGGCCGGCTCTAAGTTGGTGAATATCTCATGATAGGTATATACGCGCGATGGACGCTTCAGTCGCAGCAGTTCCATGAACATCTGTGCCAAGGGCTGTGAGATCTGCGTGTTGAAATCTACACGGCATCTGCGGTCTCTGTGTCCCATCATGCTGCTGTCATAGCCGAAGAAGTCGCGTAGGAGGTTCAAGGCAAAAGCCTTGACAAGACTGGCACGCCGTTCTTCGTTGATTTCATTGACGATATCGTAGATCTTACCTTCATAGACGGTACTGTTCTTAATGCAGGGCAGCTGCTTGAGCTCTTCATTGCTCATTGCCTTCAGACGGGCATGCAGGGCATTGAAGATGTTACCCATTTCTGGAATACCGCTCTCTTTACCCTCGATGACCAGGTTCTGTATGATGTTGCGAAGAATCTCGTCGCCTGCCATATAGAAGCTATCCCAGTATAGGGGTATAGGAGTGAGCAGGCTGGTTCCCTTACCCTTGCACTGGTAGGAACAAATCATGACGTCAGTCGTTCCTGCTCCGATGTCTATAGAGCCTATCGTCAGCGAGTTGCCTTCATATCCGTCGGCTTTCTCTTCCGGACGTTCATGGCCTTTCAGTTCAAAGAACTTATGTATTTCTCCGCTGTAGCGCTGGGCTATTTCTGCATACAGATATACCAATTGGCAGCAGGATGCCTCGTCATAGCTCCACATGCGCTTTCCTTCAGTATCGTCATTATCTTTCACGCTGAGCGATTGTGAAGTCGGGATGACTTGCGGGTTCCCTGAGATAGACATGCTTTGCTTCAGGGCATTGATGGCGTCTTCTGCACATTGGCGCAGCTTGACTTGCTCTTTGATGGGCATGGCTGTGGGACAGGTCAATATGATATTGCGTAGTTGTCTTCTGCAATCCATGTTTCCGTGCTTATTACGGAATTTGATGGAGTTGATCTGTGCTTGGGCTTGCTGGAATATTTCTATCAGCACAAACGTCATCAGCGACGAGCGTGAATAGTTGCTGCCATCGGGGTTGGTGTCAGTTCCGTTGGGGCCGATATAGTTTCCTGTATGGTCGAACAGCTCGGATAATCCTGGAATATAGATGTTTCCGGCAAGTTTGACACCGTATGGGTCGTTGATGGTGATGAGATTCTCCCATTTACCGTCAAAAGGCTTGATGTCCCAGAGGTAGCGCTTGGGACTGCTGTAGTTCGTCGTCCGTTCGCTCAGGCCGTCCTCTTCAAGAGAGCGATAGACAAGGCGCTTGGCTTCGTCGCCGATACGTACGAATGAACGCCATTCAAATGCGTCATCGTCAAGGACGATGTCGTTGCCAAAGTCGGCCTTGCGGAAAGCCAGTCGCATGTCGAACGATTTCTCATAGGTCTTCGAAGGATCGCTCATGTCACGAATTTCCAGCATCATGGCTTTGGTGAAGTCGCCTTCTTCAAAAAGGACACCGCATGTGCGCGAGTTGCCGATGTCGAGAACCAGATCAACATCAATCTGTTTGCGGGTGTTATTATGTAGTGTTACTTCTGGGGCAGCCCCAATGACGCGGATGAAGTTCACTAAATAGATGTAATAACCGATGTATTTATGCGATTCATTGCGGTCTAACTGGCCTAACAGGGAAGATATATAATCAGAGAAGGCGGAAAAATACTGGCTGGTGGACATAAAGTCCAATAGTTGGTCGGCCCTGTTGCTCAGGCAGAACTCTTTCGTCTCACTTTCGTCGTCATAGAAATAGGGACGTTTATAATGAGTGATAGCATTGCTGTCCTCGCCGAAAGTAATCAGGTTGTTAGGGTAGGCCAGCGGATCATTATCTCCCAGCGTGGTGTCAAAAGCCCAGAGGAAACGGTAGCGGCCAGTGTCTTTCTTGCTTCCGTCTCCCACACGCTCTATTTTGACGCGACACCATGTAAAGGGATCATTAGATGTCGTTCCGTCAATGTCACGCTCAAACATGGGCATCGGCAGCCATTTTCCTAATAACAGTTCAAATGCTGTCTTCTGGGTTCCGTCATAGCGTGACTTCACGCGATAGCCACCCAGCGAGTTGATGTTAAATATACTTTCATCTCCATCCTTGTATGTCGAAAACGTAGTGGTCGATTCGCCCCGCTTCATTTTCTGCATGCCAGCCTCGTTCAGTTCTTCCCGACCATTGGGGCGAAGCTCTGTCTTTTCGCTTCTGCGTAGTTCGTCCAAGGGAATATACACTCCCTCCTGACTATGATAATATAGCAAGTCAAAAAACAAATCGCCTGTCAAGGGGTCGGCGGGCTCGCAGAAAGAGTACTTTAATGTTCTTCCGTTCGAGAAGGCCAGCTGCTCGGCGGGGTTGAATTCCTTTTCAGTGCTGATGAACTGAATACCGCTGTTTACTATTAAATGTTCCATTGCGTATGGTTTTATTTTGTATGATTATTCTGCTTGTTTTGGGTTGTTTATAGTTACAACGTGCAAATTTAATGAATTTTGAGAAAACTGACAAATTTTTTATGTTGTTTTTTTGTCGCAGCCTTCCAGTCAAGGGTGAAAAGTGCTACGTCATTTCTTGCTAAAAAGAGCATTTTTTCCATTTTCTATATATAATATATAATGTATAAGGAGCCACTTTTGTAAACAAACACGAAAAAGTTTCATTTCATGAGAAAAAAGTTGCAGAAAAGTTTTCTTGATTGAAATATTAGTTGTACCTTTGCATCCGCTTTCGGCCAAAAATTTGGCTGTGAGCGTTAAGAAGGAGTTCTTTGAATAGCTTACATAGACAGATAGTAGTACAAGAAGCGAGCGCCCGCTATGTGCGGGTGCTTGGGTAGAAGAAACGAACGTTCAATTCCCTGGAGGCCGCTTAAGGCGGCCTTCGGAAACACTTGATACTGGATAGTCGTTCTGAGAC
>CAJOFE010000047.1 GCA_905233825.1 uncultured Prevotella sp.
AGAAGGGTGTGTATATACAGGACGGGAAAAAGAAGGTTGTGAAATAACAAATAGCGCCGTGCTAAATTGATTTTGGAGGCTTCTCGTTTCATTTTGGAGCGTTCAAAAATTGAAAAAGGTGCCTTCTTTTGGGCAAAAAGGTGCCTTTTCCAAGGCGTAAAGATGCCTTCTCCAAGACCAGGAAACGGCATTTCTTTTTCAAATAGTGCAATTACGCGCGCATGCGCGCACGCGCACACTAAAAATTTTCAATGAAAAATCTGCACTTCTGCTCCGATTCTCTGCAAGATACTGTAAGACAATGAGATAGACAGGTGCAGATATGGTGACAATAGTGACAGATATCTTAGTATCTGGCCTCCAAAACCATGTTTTTTTGAAGAAAATCTTCAGGAAAAAGTAAAAAATGCTCAGAAAAAACTTGAAACAGGACTAAAAATTGACAAAATAGGCCCGAAAAGTGGCAAAATTGACTCCAAAACGCACAAAGATGATGATGACTTAAAAGAATATATACCACACTTTGCAAAAAAAGTATAAGGGCATTTGGGAAGAATGTAGTAATTTTGCAACTTGAAACCAGATGAAACAAAAAGACATAATAACAGAAGAACATTTTTGGAAGAAATGAAGCGTTTATTATTTATCATAGCGCTGTTGCTGTGTATGCTCCCCCTGTCGGCGCAGATCAGGGGTAACAATATCGTGGTGACTGTTGAGCCTGACCATCAGGACTGGCACTACCAGTTGGGCGAGACGGCTCGCTTTCAGGTGGAGGTGCGCCGTTCAGGCACGTTATTAAATAATGTAAGTATTGATTATGCTGCAGGTCCCGAGATGTATCAGACAGAGAAAAAGAGTCTGGTGCTGAAGGACGGCACGCTTCAGCTGAAGGGTACGATGAAGCAGTCTGGCTTCTGGCGTGTGGATGTAACTGCCCATGTAGATGGGAAGGACTATCGTGGTGCCTGTGCTGCAGCCTTCGCCCCTGAGCAGTTGCAGCCCTCGACGGTGATGCCTCAGGACTTTGAGCAGTTCTGGAGCGATGCCATCAGAGAGGCACGGAAAGTAGATCTTGACCCCACAAAACGATTGTTGCCTGAGCGTTGCACGAAAGACGTAAACGTCTATGAGGTGTCGTTCAATAACTCCAAATGGGGCTCGCGCACGTATGGTATATTATGTGTACCCGTCAAGGAGGGGCGCTGTCCGGCTCTGTTGCGTGTGCCTGGCGCTGGTGTGAGGCCCTATGGTGGTGATGTCTATACGGCCTCGCAGGGTGCCATCACGTTAGAGATAGGCATTCATGGCATTTCCGTTACGATGGAGCAGAAAGTCTATGACGACTTGGGTAACGGCGCCCTGAATGGTTATTGGGAATGGGGTATGGACGACCGTGATAAGTCATACTACAAGCATGTCATCTTAGGCTGCATCCGTGCCCTTGACTATATCGAGCAATACACCCCTTGGAACGGTAAGGAGCTGGGCGTCAGTGGTAGTAGTCAGGGTGGTTTCCTCTCGTTGGCTACAGCAGGATTAGACAAGCGCATCACCTACTATGCCCCTGTGCACGCTGCACTCTGCGACCATACCAACTCGCTGAAGGGTGTTGCCTGTGGCTGGCCACATTATTTCTATTACAATAGGGGTGAGGGGCAAGAGGTAAGAGGTAAGAAGATTGAAACGTCGCGTTACTACGACGGTGTGAACTTCGCCCGTCTCATAACTGACAAGCAGAAGGGATGGTTCTCCTTCGGCTATTGCGACGACGTGGTGCCACCTACTTCGGCTTGGGCAACGTATAATATCGTTACGGGACCCAAGGAAATCTCGCCCTATCAGATGACTTGGCACTTCTGGTATCAGGAGCAATGGGATGAGTGGGAGAACTGGATGTTGCAGCAAATGGGCTTATAGACAGAAGAACAGGGAATTAAGACATAATAACAGAATAAACAAAGGACAAAAGATTAAGACAGAATAACATAAGAACATATTTAGAAATGAAACGCTTATCATTTATCATTTTTCATTTGTCATTTAGCGTAGCGCTTTTGACCGCCTGCACCACACAGCAGAAGGTTGAGCCGGAGAAGACGGTGGCACAGCAATTAGAGGAGCGCTTGGACACCCTGCGTAATAAGGGTTATATGTTCGGCCATCAGGATGATCCTTTCTATGGACTCACCTGGGAGTACCAGAAAGACAGTAGCGACGTGAAGAACACGTGTGGCGACTGGCCTGCCGTGATGGGTTTCGAGCTGGGTGGCATTGAGATGGGCGATGCCAAGAACCTCGACAGCGTGCCTTTCGACACGATGAGAGAGGAAATCATCAAGCATTATCAGCGTGGTGGCATCGTGACCATCAGCTGGCATCCCCGTAACCCCGTTACTACTACAGACGAAGGTGGCTCATGGCCGCAGGGAACGGCATGGGATGTGAGCGACTCTACTGTTGTGAAGAATATCCTGCCCGATGGCACGCAGTATGAACGATTTCAGACGTGGATGCAGCGCCTGTCTGACTTCCTCGCCACGTTGAAGACCGAAGACGGCGAGAAGGTGCCCGTCATCTTCCGTCCTTGGCATGAGAATACTGGCTCGTGGTTCTGGTGGGGCGAGAAACTCTGCACGGCCGAGGAGTATAAGGCCTTGTGGAACATGCTGCAGGACAAGCTTACAGTCGATGGTTTCGATAATCTGCTCTGGGCCTACTCGCCTGGAATGGCCGCCGACCTCACAGAAGAGAAATACTTGGAGCGCTATCCTGGCGATGACCGCATCGCACTCGTAGGCATCGACGGCTATCAGTGGGGCACGAAGGAGGACTTCGTCAGCCAGCTCGACCAGAACCTCGACATGCTGACCTCCTTTGCCAAAGACCACGGCAAGATTGCCGCCCTGACGGAATGTGGACTGAAGAACCTCACTGACCCCACCTGGTGGACTAGCACGTTGTTACCCGTCATCGACAAGTACCCCATCAGCTACTTCCTCGTATGGCGCAACTACAAGGAGGAATGGTTTGGTCCCTCACCCGCACAGCCTGACGCAGATTATTTCCGCCAGATGTACACATACGAAAGATCGTTATTCCTCAACGAGATTAAATAATTGAACCGATATGACCGAGTTTGAAAAGAAAGTGGCAACCCTGCGAGCGCATCACGAGGAGTTGTTAAGCCGCAAGAACACGCCGAGGCAGTGGGGCAATGGCATTTACGAGAAATACAAGAATCCTATCCTGACTGCCGAACATACGCCATTGGAGTGGCGCTATGACTTTTGTGAGCAGGACAATCCCTACCTGATGCAGCGCATCATGATGAATGCCACGTTGAATAGTGGCGCCTTGAAGTGGAACGACAAATACTGTCTCATTGTCCGCGTAGAGGGCGCTGACCGTAAGTCGTTCTTTGCTGTGGCTGAAAGTCCGAACGGTGTGGATAACTTCCGCTTCTGGCCCGAACCTATTACTATGCCCGAAGCTCCCCTTTTAGAAGGAGGGGGTGGGGGTGGTAGTGTGAACCCTGCTACTAACATCTACGACATGCGCATCACGCAGCATGAGGACGGTTGGATTTATGGTGTGTTCTGCGCCGAGCGTCATGATGATACTCAGCCTGGCAACCTGAGCGCCGCTACGGCCACTGCTGGAATCGCTCGTACCAAGGACCTGGTGAATTGGGAACGCCTGCCCGACCTTATCTCGAGAAGCCAGCAGCGCAATGTGGTGCTCCATCCGGAGTTTGTTGATGGGAAGTATGCCTTCTACACCCGTCCGCAGGACGGTTTCATTGACACTGGCTCAGGTGGCGGCATCGGTTGGGCATTGGTCGATGACATCACGCATGCTGAGGTAAAAGAGGAGAAGATCATCAATGCCCGCCACTATCACACCATTACCGAGGTGAAGAACGGCGAAGGCCCGCACCCCATCAAGACTCCGAAGGGCTGGCTGCACCTGGCTCATGGCGTAAGGGCAACGGCAGACGGTTTACGCTACGTATTATATATGTATATGACGGCTCTCGACGACCCCACGCGTGTCATCGCCCAGCCAGGTGGCTACTTTCTGGTGCCTGAAGGTTCGGAGTATGTGGGTGATGTGATGAACGTGGCTTTTGCCAATGGCTGGATTGCCGACCCCGACGGCAAGGTGTTTATCTATTACGCCTCTGCCGACACTCGCATGCATGTGGCCACCTCGACCATCGATCGCCTCATCGATTACTGTATGAATACTCCCGAAGACGGGCTGACCACGGCCGCTTCAGTAGAAACGATAAAAAAACTTATCACTAAAAACAATAACAATGGCTAACTTAAAAGAAAAAATCGGCTACGCTTTAGGCGACGCCGCTGCCGGTGGCATCACATGGAAAATCATGTCGATAGCCTTCCCGTTGTTCTTCACCAATGTTTTCGGACTGACGTTTGCCGATGCAGCTATGCTGATGCTCATCGCACGTATGTTCGACGTTGTCACTGACCCACTGATGGGTGCATTGGCTGACCGTACGCAGTCTAAATGGGGCACCTACCGCCCGTGGCTCATCTACGGTGCCATCCCTTTCGGCCTTATCTTCGCCCTGCTACTTTACACACCCGACTTCGGACCTGTTGGCAAGCGCATCTGGGCCTACTCCCTCTACCTGCTGATGATGGCCTGCTACACAGCTGTGAACGTGCCCTATGGCTCGCTGCTTGGCGTGATGACTGCCGATGACAATGAGAAGAACCAGTTCTCTTCATTCCGCATGGTGGGCGCCTACGCCATGGGTTTCATCACCCTGCTCTCGTTCCCTTACCTGCAGAAGATAGTGGGTGGTACTGAGCAGCATCAGTATGCCGTGCTGGGTATCTTCTTCGGCGTCATTGCTGCTGCCGGAACGTTGGCTTGCGGCTTGCTGACAAAGGAACGCCTGAAACCTGTGCGAGCCGAAAAATTCTCGTTCAAGCAGTTCGCCGACTTGTTCCGCAACAAGCCGTGGATCTACCTGACGCTCATTGGCATCTGCACTAATTTCTTCAACGGCTTCCGCTATGCTGTGGCAGGCTATATGTTCGAGTATTGTCTGCACGGGAACGTGACCATGAGTGGGCTCATCATCAACTATACCGTGTTCATGACCTTCGGCGAGCTGACCTGCATGATCTTCGGTGGCGTGTCGCCGTGGTTCACTAAGATGATAGGCTCTAAGAAGAAAGCTTTCATGGCTGCCGCCGCCATCTGTACCGTCTTCTCTGTGGGCTTCTTCTTCATCCCCATGGACTCTGCCTATATCTGGGTGATGGTGGCATTGGTGGTGCTCACTTCTGTGGGCATCGGCCTCTACTCGCCGCTACTGTGGTCGATGTATGCTGACGTGGCCGACTATGCCACTGAGAAAAACGGCACCTCATCGACAGGCCTTATCTTCTCCAGTGGAACGATGGCTCAAAAGTTCGGCACGGCTATTAGTGGCTCGCTGGTTGCTTTGTTCCTCGGTCTGGCCGGTGCCAGCATGATTACCGACGACATGGGCAACACGAGCGTTGATCCTGCTTCCATTACCGACTCGGTGCTGACGATGGTGTGGAGCCTCTTCTCGCTCATCCCGGCTGCCATTGCCGTCCTCATGATGCTACTCGTCTATAAATATCCCATCAAGAAATGAGCAGTCAAAGAAGTCGCGACGCCATTGCGACACTCAGACAGGAAGTACAGGATGTCCTCACGCAGAACATCCTGCCTTTCTGGCTTGACAAGATGCAGGACGAGGAACATGGCGGTTTCTATGGTCAGATGACGGGCCGCTACGAGCTGCACAAAGAGGCCGACAAAGGGGCTGTTCTCAATGCAAGAATATTGTGGTCGTTCTCGGCAGCGTACAGAGTTCTTAGTGAATACCCTCAACTATTACAGGCTGCTACCCGTGCCAAGGACTACATCTTGGAACATTTCTGGGACGAGGAGCATGGGGGCACCTATTGGAGCGTGGATTACTTAGGACGGGCGAAAGACACGAAAAAACAGTTCTATGCCCTGGGCTTCATGCTTTATGGACTGAGCGAGTATGTCCGTGCCACAGGTGACCGTGAGGCGTTGGACTATGCCTTGCAGCTTTTCGACTGCATTGAGGAGCATGCCTTCGACCATGAGCATAATGGTTATATCGAGGCAATGACCCGCGACTGGCAGCCTATTGTCGATATGCGCCTCTCGGAGTTCGATGCCAACTATCCCAAGTCGCAGAACACCCACCTGCACATCATAGAGCCCTATACCAACCTGCTGCGTGCCATGCGTGAGATGCAAGCTGCACAGAGCTGTGCCTACGTGCCTGCCATCGGCTCGGTGATGCCCATTGACATAGCCGTTCCACCTGAGACTATGATTCGCGTGGAGGCCGCCCTTCGTAACCTCATCAATATCTTCACCGACCGCATTCTCAACCCCGAGACCCATCACCTCGACCTGTTCTTCGATATGGACTGGACACGAGGTGCAGGCCAGCTGGAGAGTTATGGTCATGACATCGAGTGTTCATGGTTGCTGCATGAGGCCGCGCTGGTGCTGGGCGACGAGCAGGTGTTACGGAAAGTGGAGCCCATTGTGCAAATGGTGGCCAAAGCCAGCGAGAAAGGCTTGCGTCCTGATGGTTCTATGATTCATGAGGCCAATCTCGACACTGGGTATGTGGATGATGACCTGCACTGGTGGGTACAGGCTGAGAATGTGGTAGGCAGGATCAATCTTTACCAGCATTTTGGCGACGAGGAGGCTTTGCTGCAGGCGCTGCGTTGTTGGGACTACATCAAGCAGAACCTCATTGATTGGGAGCACGGCGAGTGGTATTGGAGCCGTCATAAGGACGGTACCCTCAACCTCGACGATGACCATGCCGGCTTTTGGAAATGCCCTTATCATAACAGCCGCATGTGTCTCGAAATCATCGAGCGCTTCGCCTGACCTCATACTCCAGATGAAAAGAACCATTCTCATTCTCATCGCCTTGATGGCTCTTACAGCCTGGGCTGACGACCGACGTATCAGCCTCGCTGGTACGTGGCAGTTTGCTTTGGGTAACGACATGCCGCAGGCTTTCGATGAGACGGTGACATTACCTGGTACCACTGACACCAACCAGAAAGGCACGCCCTTGAACCGCTTTGACGAGACCACTCATCTGAGCCGTCGCTATAGTTACAAGGGCCGCGCTTGGTACCAGCGCGAAGTCGTCATCCCCGATAGTTGGGAAGAGGTGTGGCTGACGCTGGAACGCACAAAATACACAGAGGTATATGTCGATGGGAAGAGAGTGGGCTGCAGCAATGACATTAGCACTCCGCAACGCTATGACCTAACGGCGCAGCTCACACCTGGGCTGACGCACACACTGACTATCATGGTGAGTAATGCGGAGGGCGTGCCAGAGCAAATCTATGCCAACAGCCACGCCTACACCGAGGACACGCAGACCAACTGGAACGGCATCATTGGCGACATCAGCTTGTCATGGCCTCGAGAACTTGACCTTTGTCCTCTCCCTTCCGCATCAGAATCACAGCTTTTAACTATCAAGGGGCAGCATTTATTCCGAGACGGTCACCGTCTTTTCCTGCGTGGTCGTCATGATGCCTGTGTATGGCCCCTGACAGGCCATGTGCCGATGGACGTAGAATCTTGGCAGCGCTATATGAAGACCTGTACCGACTACGGAATGAACCATGTGCGCTTCCACTCGTGGTGTCCGCCCGAGGCTGCCTTTGTGGCCGCCGACGAGGCAGGCATCATCTTGCAGCCTGAGTTGCCCTTCTGGGGCGACTTCAACGCCGAGGATTCCGTGTTGATGACCTTCCTGCACAAAGAAGGCGAGCATATCCTCCGCGAATACGGACATCACAAAAGCTTCCGCATGTTTGCTTTGGGCAACGAGCTGTGGGGCAGCATCGAGAAAATGGCAGAGTTCGTTGAAGACTTTCGGAAGATAGCCCCCGACAAGCTCTACACTTTCGGTTCCAACTACTACTTAGGCTATCAGGGCGTGAAGCCTGGCATGGACTATTTCACCACCTGTCGCGTAGGCGGTGAGGCATGGGGCAGTTATGATACCCATACGCGTGGCTCGTTCTCCTTTGCCGATGCCTATGATGGCGGCATGATCAACCATTTTCGTCCGAACGCATCAATGACCTTCGAGGAGGGATGTCAGAAGAGTGCCGTCCCCGTGATCAGTCATGAGACAGGGCAGTTCCAGGTATATCCCAACTACGACGAGATCAACAAATACACGGGAGTGCTGCGCCCTTGTAACCTCGAAGTGTTCCGCCAGCGGCTCGCCGATGCCGGCATGGCCGACCAGGCTCGCCACTTTCACCGTGCCAGTGGTCGTTGGGCCTTCCAGCTCTACAAACAGGACGTGGAGATGGACTTGCGTACACCGTCGATGGTAGGCTTCCAGCTACTCGACCTTCAAGACTACCCTGGTCAGGGCTCAGCCTATGTGGGCATGCTCGACGCCTTTCTCGATTCGAAGGGCATCTGTACGCCTGAAGAGTGGCGGCAGTTCTCTTCGGAAGTGGTGCCGTTGGCAGTGATGAAGAAGTTCTGCTATAAGAACAGTGAGATGCTCGATGTGGAGATACAGATAGCCAACTACAGTGGGCAAAGCCTCAGAGGTAAGACTGTAAGCGTGACGCTTGACACGCCTCTCTCTTCATCACCTTCCTCTCCTTCCTCTCTTCTACCTCCTCTCAATACTGACGAGGAAGGACTCATCTGTGCGGGGCGAGTCAGTCTGCCGCTCAGTTCCTATCGCCAGCCCGTGCGGTTGGAGCTGACGCTGGCCGTCAGTGGTACGGACTATCGGAACTCCTGGCCTATCTGGGTTTATCCTGATAAACAGGAGTTGAAAACCAACGGCATTGTCATTGCCCATGAGCTGACCGACGCCCTTTGCCAGCAACTGGAACGTGGTGCCCGCGTGCTGCTGATGCCAGACTCGGCGAGTCTCTGCGTGGGCGGACTCTTTCAGACCGACTACTGGAACTATCGCATGTTCCGCACCATCTGTGAGAACAACAAGAAACCCGTGTCGCCTGGCACGCTGGGCATTCTCTGCGACCCTGAGCACCCGCTGTTTGCCCTCTTCCCCACCGAGGAACACACCAACTGGCAGTGGTGGCCTGTCATCCACGAGAGTCATCCGATGATACTCGACGGAGCTTCTATTCAGCCCATCGTGCAGGTCATAGACAATGTGGAACGCAATCACAAGTTGGGACTCGTCTTCGAGCTTGCTGTCGGCAAGGGTTGCCTGTTTGTGGTGATGAGTCATCTGGAGCGTGCCGCTGACTATCCCGAGGGCCGACAGTTCTATGCCTCAGTCCTGAACTATATACAGTCCGACCGCTTCTCCCCGGCAACGCATCTGACTCCTGACGCCTTGCGCCGCCTCTTTACCAGAGAGGTCAAGGAAGAGCAGCGGGAGCAATTGAATAACATATCACCGTATTAATATTAAACACCAATAAGATGAGACCAATGAAACGAATCATGACGGGAGCGCTGATGCTCCTCTCGGCTTTAAACCTGCAGGCTTGGCAGGGCGACGTAACGATCAATACCCCTAACTCGCAACTGCTGCTCACCGCTACCGAGGGTAGTGACCTGCGGCAATTATACTACGGCGACAAGAGCGCCACGATGCAAGAGCTGCGCGATGCTGGTAGTGCCTTCAACTTCGAGGTCATGCCTGCCTTTGGCTCTGTCGATCCTGTGCATCTGCCAGCTTTGCAGGTGCAGCATTGGGATGGTGACCAGAACTTAGAACTGACGGTCACCGACTATCAGACACAGGACGAGCCTCGCGCTTGCGTTCATGTATTTACTATGCAGGACAAGCTGCTGCCCGTCACGGTGAAGGTCTTTTATAAGGCCTACAAGCGTGTCGATGTCATCGAAACCTGGACGGAGATTTCCCATCAGGAGAAAAAAGCAGTTACCCTGAAGCGCTTCGACAGTGGACACCTGACGTTGCGACAAGGTGACGTGTGGGTGACTCATTTGCATGGTAACTGGGCTGCCGAGGCCGACATCGCGCAGGAGCCGTTGGCTTTGGGCATGAAGACCATCCGCAATAGCGACGGTGCCCGTAACTCACATCTTGATGCACCTGAGCTGATGCTCTCTCTTGACGGACGTCCGCAGGAGCTCACGGGTCGCACCATCGGCCTGGCCCTTTGCTGGAGTGGCAATTTCGAGTTGCGCATGAACACCGTCAGCCATCGCGAGCATCACGTCTATGCCGGCATCGATCCTACGGCCAGCGAGTATATCCTTGAGCCGAAGGAGGTCTTTGCAACGCCCCACCTGGCTATGGCATGGTCGGCTGAGGGCATGAGCGGTGTCAGCCGTGTGTTCCACGACTGGGCCCGCAAGGAGGGCATGTTCCATCGCGGCATGCAGGTGGGCGACATCCTGCTCAACTCTTGGGAGGGCATCTATCTTGACATTACCGAGGAGAAGATCATCCGCATGATGGACGATATTGCAGCTTTCGGAGGCGAGCTCTTTGTGATGGACGACGGTTGGTTTGGCGACAAGTATCCGCGTAAGGAAGACAACTCCTCGCTGGGCGACTGGGTGGTAGATAAGCAGAAACTGCCCAATGGCATCAAGGCTCTCACAGAAGCTGCCCGTCAGCGCAAGATCAAGTTCGGCATCTGGATAGAGCCCGAGATGACCAACACTGTGAGCGAGCTCTTCAACCAGCATCCTGACTGGGTGCTGCAGCGCCCTGGCCGCGACCTGCGCAAAGGGCGTGGAGGCACGCAGGTAGTGCTCGATATGACCAATCCCCGTGTGCAGGACTTCGTCTTCAGCGTCGTTGATAACCTCATGACGGAGTATCCCGAGATCAGTTATATCAAGTGGGACGCCAATGCCCCCATTGCCAACTACGGCTCCACCTATCTGCCCAAAGCCAAGCAGAGTAACATTTACATCGACTACCACCTGGGTCTCATCAAGACGCTGAAGCGCATCCGCGAGAAATATCCCGACCTCGTCGTTCAGGACTGCGCCAGTGGCGGCGGACGAGCCAACTACGGTCTCCTGCCTTATTTCGACGAGTTCTGGGTCAGCGACAATACCGATGCCCTGCAACGCGTCTATATCCAGTATGGCACCAGCCTCTTCTTCCCTGCGAACGCCATGGCTTGCCACATCAACCATGTACCCTATTGGAACACGGGAGGGCGAGTCATCCCCGTGAAGTTCCGTTGCGACGTGGCCATGAGCGGACGCCTCGGCATCGAGCTACAGCCCCGCCAGATGACTGACGAGGAGCGCCAACAGTGTACCACCTGCTTTGCCGACTACAAGCAACTGCGCCCCATCGTGCAGACGGGCAACCTCTATCGCCTGCTGTCGCCTTACGACCGTAAGGGTGTGTCGGCTCTCATCTATACTGGTGACGCGGAAGCCGTGCTCTTTGTCTATAAGACCGACAACTACTACGACCAGCCCCTGCCGCGTCTGCGTCTGGCAGGCCTCGACCCAGCGAAACGCTACACCTTTACCGAGAAGAACGTTCGTGTGGGGCAGCAGCCCTGTCAGCTCAACGGCAAGAGTTTCACTGGCCGTTTCCTCATGGATGTCGGCATCGAGGTGCCCCTTCGCGAAGACTATGCCTCGCGCGTATTCTTGCTGAAATAGCCCTTTCAAAGCTTACATAGTAGTCAGGGGGCAAAATACCCCTTATGGCCTCTGTTCAGCCCCCAGCCCCCTATCTTAGGGGGGTAGGGCGGCTACTTCGCCTCTGGCGCGAAATGGTGTTTTTCCATGCGGGCAGGTTGGAACCCATGTCGGTGGTATAGACGTAAGCGAAACTCACTTCGTTTTCTTTCCCGCTGCTTATGTCCTTGACCTTAGCCGTTTCCTGGCGTATGGCCCCGTCGGCATCGATGTCGTAGCTAAATTGTGCAGTGACGTCATGCCGTTCATCAGTGAGCAGGTCGAAGCCCCAGGTGCTTGACGCTTCTTCGGGCAACTTGGTAGGGGGCAGGCCGAAGAGTCCCGTGAATGTCAGCAATCCGAGGTTGCGGTCTTCACATAGGGCTATGGTCTGCTGATTCAGCCTGTTCTCGTGTTCACCATAGGTATATGTGGTGAACCCCCTCGACGGTACATCTTCTTCTTCCTCCTCCTCAGTTGCTATCCAGTTAATTCGTTTCAACAGACCACGATCCCATTCATAGCTTGAAGTATAGCTGTCGCCATTGCTAAAAACATTCTCGACTTTGGTGAGATGACCGTTGCTGGAGTAGGTGCAACGGATGGTCTGGCTTTCTCCGTCATCGTAATAACCGGTAATTTTCGTGATGAAACCTTGCTCGTTGGTTTCTACAAGCGTTGACTGGTAGATGTCGTCGTTTTCTACATAGCGGAAAGTCATGGGATTGTATCCGAACTCGTAGTAACCCTCCTCAAGCATGTCATCCATTCTTATGGGTCGACCTTGCTCGTCATAATCAATACTCAGGAGATTTCCAATAAAGGACAGCTGCTTTTTGTATGGGAAATGACAGGTTAGTTTCTCGTATGGCAGATCCCATTTCATAAATTTCAGAACGGGCATTGCGATGTATTTCCTGCCATTCTCCAGTCCTTTAATGTCGTTTTTCACTTCGAAACTATTTAGCGGCATAGGTGCTTCGTGATACAAGGTCTTAATGACTTCGTTTGTTTCGGCACTCCTGATCTGTATGCCGATTTGGGGTTCACCGCCAAAAATGGAATTGACGAAATGGAAGAGATTCTTAGAAGTCTGATTAACGTTTTTAGCTTTCTTGTATATTTTGTAGATCAAGCCAGGATCCATCGTATATTGACTTTGGTAGGTCAGGGGAGCTTGGGACATCGTAGTGACGGTAAGCCCTTCTTTCCCTTCTTCTATTACTGGGGTTGGCAAGATTGGCCAATCGGTGCTGAATTTGGCTATTTCCCAGTTGGGAGTGGCCACCTTCAGATAGTCCTTGACCCCTAAGATAGAAGGTCCTGGAGCATTCAGTTTGGCTTCTATGCCAAAATTCAATTTTGCAGAGAATGTCAGCTTTGGATCATATGACCAGTTTAAAGACTCAGGGATATTGTCGTCATCATTTCTAATAGCAGATAATGAGAAGAAGTTATAATCAACTCCGCAATCAACGCTTGGTATGAAATGGACTACAGGCGGACAATTAATGCCTATGGAAAGGTCTAAAGCTGGTATGAAATGCAATCCCACGCTTCCGTCGATTTCAAGGTCTTTTAATCTGGGTCCCTTGAATTTGGGCATTCCTGGCATACCATTCAAATTAACAGGTAATGACAGTTTGATGAGTTCCGTTTTGGCTTTGATGGTGCCACTGGCATTTAATGTAGCATCAGCCTGAAGGGCTAATCCCAGATTAATGATAATCGGAGTGTAGGGGATAGGGATGGGTATTAGCAACGGGATATCAGGTCTGAGAAGATGGAATTTCTTGATGGTCTTTTTTATCTGCTTGTTTGAAAAGAACTCATTCCATAGCGATATGTCGACATCTGAACTAATTTCAAATTCATTTTCTATCGCAATAGAGGGCTTCAGATAATATGTTTCCTTTCCAGTCTGCATGTTGCCCTCACTATAAAACTCACAGCCGACATGGTAAGTAATACTCCCATCACACATACAAATGAAAGCGATAAGATTTTCCACATCCTCAGGAATATTTAATACGCCGGAGTTGTCAGCAATCTGTCCCATGATATAGCGAGCCAACTTACGTAATATTTCTGGCGTCAGCGTGAACTTCTTGTAAAGTGGTTCGCGATAATGGCGAATATGGGAATTGTTCAAAATAATTTCACCGTCATAGCTATCCATTGTGCGCGTTGAATAGGCTGAATAGGTGTCATCTCCATTGGAATAAGGTATCCATGGCTCTGTAATCAGTTGCTCTCCTTCTTCATTACCGAAATCGTTGAGATTGCTATTTTCCAGTGGGACTTCGAGGTCATCGGTAAGTTTGATGGAATGAGTATCATCCATTACAGGGAATATCGTTTCCCATTCAAAGATTTCGTAGATTTCTTTCAATGCTGCAAATGTGGTAACGCAGCGAAGCAGCCCATCAGCCTCTGTCAGCTCTAGCACTTTATGACGTAGTCCGTAAGGCAATATCTTGCTGACATCTGATGCAGGGTAATCTTTAGTGAGTTCGAATGATATACATCTGCCTACCTTCGGCCGCAATTCTTGGGGCATGTTTTCCTTGAAATAGACGATGGTGTCGGCCTCTACGTGATCTATCCACTGCCAGTCTTGAGGTTTTAGTACAACAGTGCCGTCTTTGTACTGAAATCTAACCCAGTAGTCATCATTCTCATTTCCCCCTTCTTCTACAGGGAATCCAAATCCGTAATTGCGGTCATTAGGGCCAGGCTGGGGAACCTCGGGACTGTCGGGTTCATCGGGTTCGGTGTTATCAATGTTAATCTCGCAGGCGGCAAGAAGGAAGGTTGCCATGATGATGGCTGCATAGTTTAGGAATGGTTTCATCATATTAGAAATAATAATCGGTTTTCTCATCATGTTTCTCTTGGCATTATTGCCCACCGAGGCGGCTGAAATAGTCGATGATGTCGTCCCAGGTCTTGAAGGTGTCGCTGCCCAGTTCGATGGGAGTAGCCATAGGGTCTGGATCCTTTTGAGGCCAACGGGCGCCGCATGCTGCCTGGACGAGATAGTCGCCGTAGAGCAGATGGCGCTGGTTGGTGATGACGGTGTGGCCCCAGGCAGGGACGCCTATATACTCTTGCAGCTGGCTTTTCAGGTGGTTGATGTTGTCTGCATTCATGTCGAACGAGACGAAATAGACCTGATAGCGCTCTATGAGCAGGCGCACCGCCTTCTGTGCCGATGGGCGCGGCTGTCCGTCGGACTGCCACAGGGCTTCGGTGCCTATATACACGATGGGGCGCTCGCGTTCCTGCTGACGATCGTCAATCCAGCGGATGACAGGAACGACGGAGTGCATGAACGAGTGATCGTTCATGCGATGCTCGCCATGGAAATGGATGGCTTGCATATAGGGGAAGATGCTGAAAGTATCAACCAGCTCGTCCTTGTTTCCAAAGAGGCCATAGACGCGGTGCTGTTCGTCAGTATCATCGGCATGGGCGAAGTTTTGTTCGGTGATGGCACGATATTCCTTCACCAGTGGTTTATCGACGTAGAACTCCTGCACATCGTCCAACCGCGGGTTCTGGAACCGCTGCTTGCCCGTCAGTCCGTGTTCCTGCATAGTGTCGGCAATCTTAAAGGCGGGATTGATGCAGATACGGTCGAAGCCATAGAGCTGCTCGGTAAACATACCGCCCATCGACGTGCCGAGGATGAGGTCGGGGTGCTCGTCCTCACATAGCCTATGCAGCAGGTCGAGCGCCTCCTGCGGATGGATGGGCAGGTCAGGGGCAATGACCGTAGCGTGAGGAAATACCGTGCGCAGACGGCTCACCGTGCCCGACTGCCCTGAGGAGGCGAAGCCGTGCACATACATGATTTTCTTCCCTTTCAGTAACTCGGGAAACTGCTTCACATAGTTGTTCTGTTCCATAAGTGCTTGCAAAGTTATAGAAAAAAAGGCAAAAAATCGTACGTTGTTCCGTTTTTTTTCGTATCTTTGCCGTCAAAATACGTTTTTATCATGGCAAGAAAAGTTATCGGCATCGGGGAGACCGTCCTCGACATCATCTTCAAGAACGACCAGCCCACGGCAGCAGTGCCGGGCGGATCAGTATTCAACTGCCTCATCTCATTAGGGCGTTCAGGCATTCAGGCATCGTTCATCAGTGAAACGGGCAACGACCGTGTGGGGCGCACCATCATCAACTTCCTCAAGGAGAACGGCGTCGATGGCTCGTGTGTGTATGTCTATCCCGACTCGAAGTCGCCGCTGTCGCTGGCTTTCCTCAACGAGCAGAACGACGCGGAGTACATCTTCTACAAGGATCATCCCAACGACCGGCTGGAGTTCACCTTTCCCGACATCCAGCCTGAGGATATCGTGGTCTTCGGCTCGTACTACGCCGTGAACCCCGTCATCCGTCCGCAGGTGATGGGATTCCTCGACTATGCCCGTCAGCGTGGAGCCATCCTCTATTACGACGTAAACTTCCGTGCCTCGCATAAGAACGAGGTGCTGAAGCTGACACCGAACATTCTTGAGAACCTGGAGTTTGCCGACATCGTGCGCGGCTCTACGGAGGACTTCGAGGTGATGTTCCGTAAGAACGATCCCGACGTCATCTACCGCACGCAGATAGCCTTCTATACCCATAACTTCATTTGCACGCAGGGTTCCAAGCCCGTGGAGTTGCGTGCTGAGGGCGGACTGAAAAAGCAGTACCCCGTCATCCTGTCTGAAGGCACCGTGAGCACCATCGGTGCTGGTGACAACTTCAATGCAGGCTTCGTCTATGGCCTCATGAAATACGGCATCACACGTGAGATGATTCAGCAAGGACTCACCGAGCAGCAGTGGGACGAGCTCATCCGCTGTGCCCAGCAGTTCTCTGCTGAGGTGTGCAAGAGCATCAACAACTACGTCAGTCCTGAGTTTGGGCGAAGCATGGCTTCTTTAATTAGTAATTAATAATTACTCATCATCATTAATGTCCACTAAATAAAATTAAGAGTCAATTGACCATCATCAGCAACATACTCAGGTTCCTTGGTAAAGAGTTCCTTGATAGGAGTCTTATCC
>CAJOFE010000048.1 GCA_905233825.1 uncultured Prevotella sp.
CTTAAGCAGCATTTTTTGTATATTCTCAAGTGAATAGCCGACATTTTGTTCTTTCATCAGCGTGTTCAGGTTGGAGAAATTGTCGGCTGACTCCTGCCACAGCCCTGCTATGCACAGATATTCGCCACCCAGCATCTTGCCCTCTCCCGTCTGGCTGAATTCTGTTTGCAGGAAGGAGTTGTAGGCCTCGCTGGCCTCCTCCTTGCGTCCTAAGCCTTCCAGGGCCGAGGCGCGATAAATGTAGTAGCGGGCCTGCTGCTTGTCGGCATAGTCGGAACGGGCATCTTCCTGCTGTTGGTATTCGACGAGAAGATCGCCGAAGCGGTCTATCCAAAAAAGGGCATGCTCATAGTCTTGGATCTCCAGAAAGTTGTAGCAGATATTGATGACCCCTACGATGGCATCGCGGTAGGATGTCGCATTCGTATGCTTCATGATGATATCGAGGTGAGAATGGTATGCTTTTTCCAGAAGCTTGTCAGTCTGCTCCTCGCTTAATCCGTAACGGTTTTGGCAGCAAGCCATATAGATGAGCATGTTGTTGTATTCAGGCGTCGTGTCGCGTCCCATCTTCTTCAGTCGTTCTACGGCAGGCACGGCCACCTTCAGTGCATCCTCGTAGTCACCCCACATACAGTTCATGACCGTCAGGCGATTGGCAATGCCGGCATAGACCCTCACGTCTTCGTCTTCAGTAGAATTCTCGACGGTGGCGAGACCCGTTTTCCAATACAGCTCGGCCATGCGTTTCTGCATCATGCGGTCGCAAGCATAACCCTGCCAGTAACAAGCCTTGCCCTCAGAGAACAGGCCAGCGGTTTTGAAGCTGTCGGAAAGTACCAGAATTCGTTCGTAATCTTTGTCCAAATAGGCAACATAGACTGCATATTCAGCATCCTCGCATTGTTTCTTATACGCGGAATCATCCTTGTTGCACCCTGTCATTGTCAGCATCAGCAACGCAAGAAGTTGGAAAAACCTTGAGGTTTTTAGTCTATTCATATTAACCGTTATGTCGTCTCTTCTTTGGTTGATGCCGCAAAGATACAAAAAATAAAGCAACTAGCAAAATTTCAGACCATTTTTTATCTCACCGCCGAAGTACATAGGGTATTTTCTATGATTTCTTCGTTTCTCTGCATTTATTGTTATTTTGCCTTATTATTTATAATTTTTACAAAATTGTGTTAAATAGACAGCGGCCTGCTTATTTAAACGAGCGAGCCGCTATTTTAAAAAAGGAGGGCGCTAATTTCGACGAGCGACGTGCTTGTTTTAACGAGCAGCGCGCTTTCTAAAAACATGGATTGCTAGACTCTTAAAGCAAAGATAAGTGTTAAAAAAAGTTTAACCATTATAAAATTCAGACTTTTTTCGTATCTTTGCCCTCAGTTTCGCTAAAACCTAACGAAGAAAGTTATATGCTACTATATCGAAGTACAAGATCAAAGTGGCGGATGAAGGTACTGGTGGTGCTTTCCGCTTTCATCTTCCCGCTTTCATCTTTCCATACTTCCTCAGCACAAGGCGAGTTTCACAGGGAATACACGAAAGAGAACCCGTTGGTGTATGAAGACGCATGGGACTTGTGGCCCTACGTGTTTCTGAACGACGAGGGCGAGCCCACAGGCTATAACGTGGAGCTATTGAAAATGATTTTCGAGGAGCTCGAAATCCCCTATGTCATCATTCTGAAACCTACCTCGCAGGCGCTGGAAGACCTCCGCATGGGACGGTCGGACCTGATGCTGGGCATGGTGGCCAACTTTCACGATGACTATACCACCCACTACGGCAAGAACGTCATCCAGCTGTTCACCCACAGCGTGGTTCATCCTAAAGACCAGTCACAAAAGGTGCACGACGTGAACGACCTGGCCACTCAGGAGGTAATCGTACACGACGGCAGCTTCAGCCACCACCTGATGCAGGATCGCGGATGGGGTGACAATGCCATTCCCTATGGAGACATGGACAAGGCGGTGCAATTAGTGAGTGCCGAAAACGACGGCCAGATAGTATGGAACACGATGTCGCTGAAATGGCTCATTCACAAGTATCATGCCGACAACCTGGCGCTGTCGCCGGTAGATATGCCCTCGGGCGACTATCGCTTCATGGCCAACGACGGGCAGTTGCTGGACCTCATTGACAATACCTTCGCCAAGCTGAAGGCAGCCGACCGCCTACGACCCTTAGAGAAGAAATGGTTCTACCCCGAGGAGGGTGAGGAGAAGAAAGTACCTAGATGGCTGTGGTACGTCGTGGCGGTGTCCAGCTTAATTGCCCTATTGCTCATTATCGGCAACCTCATCGCAAGGTTGCGCGAGCGCAAAGTGACGAAAGAAACACGTGTACGCAATACGCGACTGGCCATGATTCTGAATACCTGCCAGGTGAAGATGTGGACGTATGACGTGCGCAGGCGAGTCTTCACCCGCTATGAGGCCTCTAACCAAGAGAAGCGCAACTATTCCATACAGGAATTCAGTAAGCGTTACCATCCCGATGATTTCGACGACCTAATTGATGCGCTGACGCTGATGACGTCGAAGGAGCGCGACGAGATGCAGATGAAGATGAATGTGATGGACGGCCCTAACGGCGAGGAGCGTTCCTACATCATCCGCCTGTCGGTGCTCCGCTACGACAAGGGCTGGCCCTCCATCATCATCGGCACGAAGAGTGACGTGACCGAGGAAGACAAGAAATTACAGAAAGACAAGGAGCTGATAGCACGCTACGAGTCGGTGTTCAACACGGCCATGGTCGATATGGTATCGTACGACAAGGAAGGCTATATCACCAATATGAACACACGCGCACAGAACACCTTCCAAATGGATATCAACGCAGTGCTGGCCGAGCATGTGAAACTGAGCGACATCCTGCGGAAGGAGGACTTCGACATAGAAGACTTCAGCGCAACCGACTATTTCTACGCCACGCTCTTCCTTGACTACGGCAAGGAGAAACACATGGATTCAAGAAAGCGCGAGGGCAAGATAGAATATGAGCTACAGTTAGTGCCTGTGTTCGATCAGAACCATGAGATGTTGGGCGCCTATGGTACGGGCCGCGAGATTACCGAGATGGTAAATACTTACCGCCAGGCAAAGCAAGGCGTGAGGCAACTGCAAAAAGCACTGCAGAAGGTGAAAAACCACGTGGATAACATCAACTATGCCCTGCAGGTGGGCGGCGTGCGCATGGTCAGCTATTCGCCGACAACTCACATGCTGAGCATCAACCACCGCATACACGAGGCTCAGTATGTACTCACCCAACAGCGTTGCATTGAGCTGGCACATCCCAAGTCTGTCAGGACTATCATGCGAATGTTCAGGATGATGGACCGCCAGAAGGACACGCTCATCGACTGCGGCATAACCACCAATCTGCGTCTGCCCAACGGCATGCTACTTTGCCTGCAGATGTATCTCTTCCCCGTGCATGGCGCCGACGGCAGCATCGTAGAATATACCGGTATCTGCCGCGACACCACCGAGATTAAATATACCGAGCACATGCTCAAACGCGAGACGGAGAAGGCACAGGAGATTGAACAGGTGAAGAACCAGTTCCTGCACAACATGTGCTACGAGATACGCACGCCGCTGAACATTGTCGTGGGCTTTGCCGAGATGTTCGAAAAAGATCACACACAGGAAGAAGAGGAGTTTTTCATCAAGGAAATCAAGGACAACACGTCGTACCTACTGAAACTTATCAACGACATTCTCTTCCTGTCACGCCTCGATGCCAGGATGGTGGAACTCAAGCCGCAGCCCACCGACTTTGCAAAGACTTTCGAGGGTCGGTGCCACCAGGGATGGGCCAACAAGGAGAAGGCCGGTGTGAACTACATCATAGAGAACCAATACGAGCAACTGGTAGTGAACATCGACGACAGCTACCTGGGCCGTGCCATTGGGCTGGTAGCGGAGAATGCCGTAGAGCACACCTCTCACGGCACCGTGCGTGCCCGCTATGAGTACATCGGCGGCAGGTTGGTCATCGTCATCAGCGACACGGGCGAAGGCATTCCGCCTGAAAAGCTGGAGCACATCTTCGAGCGCTTCAACACCACATCGGGCCAGAACCAGAAGACCGGTCTGGGACTGCCCATCTGCAAGGAGCTCGTCGGCCAGATGGGAGGCACCATCGAAATCAGCAGTGAGGTAGATAAGGGAACATCGGTCTGGATATCCATTCCCTGCGAGGCCTCGGTCATTGAACACAAGACAGAAAACTGAACACGCCATGCCGAATATCATCAGAAGAACGAACATAAGACTGAGCTGGCTGCTGTTGCTGCTCTGCACCATGGCCTCGACGCTGACCGCCAGTGTTGCCGACCGTAAGGAGGTAATCATTGCCTGCGACTGGGACTTTGCGCCCTATGAATTCATAAATACCGACGGACAGCCCGACGGCTACTGCGTCGATGTGATGCGCACCATCATGAAGGGGCTCGACATCCCCTACAATTTCCTGATGAAAGCCCGCCGACAAAGCATTGCCGCCTTCAGGAACCACGAGGCCGACATCGTGATTGACTACCGTAACCGCTACGACACCCTGCCTTTCCACCGCACGGCAGCACCCATAGGCTATTACCAAATCATGGTTGCCCACCACCCCAACCAGCCCAACATTACCAAGATCAGCGAACTGAATGGAACAGATGCCGTCGTCTTCAACACCGTGAACGACTCCATAGCCCGACGTCTGCTGGGCAACGCCACAGATAGTTTAGACATTGAGTACCATACTCCCCGAGAGGCCCTAAACGGCATTGCCAACGGCGAATACAAATATTTCCTATGGGGCGAGGAACTGCTGAAATGGAAGGTCAAGGAGTATAACCTAGGCAACAGTATCGTCATCGATAAAATAGAAGACCTGCCTGCCAGCGAACTTCACATCGTGGGCTACGACGAGGAGCTCATCGATGAGATAGGAAGCCAATTCGCCCGCTTGCAGCAGAGTGGCGAGATAGAACAGTTACGCAACAAGTGGTTCCATACAGAGGAGATACAGAAGCACACATCGCCCATCGTGGTCTATATAGCAATGGCCGTCATCCTGGTAGCACTCTTCTTCTTCGCCTCATACCGTCTGGCGCGGAAACGTGTGAGAAGTTCGCTGCACCGCAATGAAGAGCTGGAGACTATGATGCACCGTGCACTGAGCATGGGCGAGTATTTCGTCCTGGTGAACAACCGCAGACGCAACCTCATTACCAACTTCCACGGGCATGGCATACCCGACGAGGGATTCACCCAAGAGGAGCTGATGGAGCGCATACATCCCGATGACCGCGAGATGATTCTGGAGCACTGGGACACCAAACGAAGCACCGGCGATAAACCGATATTCTTCTCTATTCGCTACAACAAAGGAGCCCTGGAAGAGCCGCAATGGAATAACATTACCGGCTACTCCTATCTGGAGCGCGACGAGAACCAGCGTGTAGAGAACATCGTCATCACCCTGCGTAATATCACCCGTCAGCTCGAAGAGGAACGCACCGACAAGCAGATGAGCAACCGCTACCGCAAGATGTTCGACACCAGCCTTGTGGCCATGTCGTTCTACGACAAGAACGGATACCTCATCGACATCAACGAGAAGATGAAGGAGCTAATTGGTCTCAACGAGGGAAACGAAAAGTTCTTCCGCGAGACGTTGTTCTTCAACCTCGACATGATGAAAGGCGACTTCGACCCTACCAGTAAGGAGTTTTTCCATGCCTGCCAGCACATGCGCTATCCCGACTTGGGCATCGATAAGTACATAGAATACCGCGTGAGGCCGGTATTCGGTGAGAATGAAGCCATTATCATGTACATCATCACCGCCCGTGAGATTACCGACGAGCGCACCATGTATCTGGAGCTGATTCACCAGAACAAGGCCCTGCAGGAGGCTGAGGAGACCAACAGCCGCTACGAGGAGGAGATGCGTGTGCTGATGGAAAACTGTAACATGTATGTGTGGCGCCTCGACCTTGCTACCAACATCATCTCTTTCTCACGCTCATTAGGAAAAGTGGAGTTCACTCGCACGCTGAAAGAGCATATCGAAAGCATGTATGAAGATGACCTGCCCGATGCCAGCAACAGGGCTCAGAACCTGAGAGGTATCGACCAGACGTTCAACACCATCCACCATTTCCGCTATACGCCCATCAGCAACAAACCATCGTGGCAAGCCACCAGCGGCATGCCGCTTACTGACGAGCATGGGAACATTACCAGTCTTTTCGGCATTGTGCGAGACATTACCGACCTCATGGAAGCTCAGGAGCAGTTGAAGGAGGAGACGGCACGTGCCGAGAACTCGGCCATGCTGAAAGCCACCTTCCTGGCTAACATGACCCACGAGCTGCGCACGCCGCTCAACTCCATCGTGGGCTTCTCCGACCTGCTCCACATGGTAGAGACTACCGAAGAGCGCAAGGAGTTCATACACATCATCCGCAACAACTGCGACATGCTGATGCGTCTCATCAACGACATCTTCGAGGCCTCGACCATGGACATCAAACCACTGGAGATCAAGCCCGAGGAGTGCGACTTTGCACAGTTCTTCAACATTACCTGCCAGTCGCTGGCCGAACGTGTGCAAGACCCCAACGTGCAGTTCATCGTCGATAATCCCTACGACAACTTTGTCACCCTGATCGACCATGGACGCATGCAACAGGTCATCACCAATTTCGTGACCAACGCCGTGAAATACACCCATCAGGGGCACATTCGTGTGGGCTATCGCTACCAGCAGGAGCCCAACGGCGAGCGGCAGGGCATCTACATGTACTGCGAGGACACGGGCGACGGCATCCCCAAGGAGAAGCAGAAGAGGGTGTTCGACCGTTTCGTAAAGCTGAACGACTTTGTGCAAGGCACTGGTCTTGGCTTGAGTATCTGCAAGTCGATAGCCGAGCGCTCTTCCGGCAGCATCGGCTTGGAGAGCGAAGGAGCTGGCAAGGGCTGCACGTTCTGGATATGGGTGCCCTGCATCAGAATGCAATGAGAAATGAAAAATTAAGAATGCTACAATGAATAAGCTACGCCATATATCACCAGCCTGGAGCGTCGTTCTGACGTTACTCATACTGCTGCTGACGGTACCTTTCAGCGTAAGGGGCCAGCTGTCGGACACCGCGTTCGCCCCTCGCACCAGCGACAGTCTCGGCACGTCGCCTCACCTGATCATCCAACGCTACACCGCCGACAACCCGCTCATATACGAAGGTGCACAGGATCTGTGGCCCTACTCCTTCTTGAACGAGAACGGCGAGCCCGACGGCTTTAACATCGACCTCATACGCCTCATCCTCAACAGGATAAACGTCCCCTACAAAATTGTGATGAAGCCCCGCCTCAAGGCCTTCCAGGACTTGAAGGAGGGCAAGTCGGACTTGATGATCGGTCTCACGGCAGGCTTCCACGAGGAGTTCAGCCATTACAGCCAGAACACCGTCACCCTCTTCACGCAGAGCATCCTCTCGCCGAAGGACAAGCCCACTGAGGTGCACAACTTCCATGACCTTGCCACCCATCGCGTCATTGTAAACGACAGCAGCCTGTGCCACCACTTGATGATTGACTACGGCTGGGGCGACAATGCCATTCCCACCCGCACCATCGGAGAGACCATCAAGCAGATGAGCGTCAGCAACGAGGGCGAACTGGTGTGGAACACCCTGTCGTTGAAGTGGATGCTCCACAAGTTCCAGATAGACAACCTGGAGATTACCCCTGTGAACATGCCCCACGGTGAATACCGCTTCATGTCGAACGACGATGCCCTGCTCCATCTGCTCGACAGCGTGTTCAGCGCCCTGAACACCTCTGAGGAGCTGCTGCCCCTGCAGAACAAATGGTTCTTCCCCGAGCGTGAGAAGGAAGGCATGCCAGCGTGGATTCCCTGGTCCCTGGGCATCACCCTCGCCTTCCTGCTGCTGGCCGTCATCTACATCATCATCTTCCGTTGGCAGCTGAACCGCATCAAGAAGCGCAACATGATTCGCAACCACCGGCTCTCGCTGGTACTCGACACCAGCCATGTTCGCATCTGGACCTACGACATCAAGCACAAGCAGTTTGCCTGGCGCAACGAGAAAGGACAGACCGCCTACACCTACACCATGGAGGAGTTCTCCACACGCTACAGTCCCGAAGACTTCCTGCAGCTGAAAGAGGCCCTGCTGAAGCTGGCTCACACCGGCAAAGACGAGCAGGAGAGCGAGATCACTCTTGAGCTGAAGGCCAGGGACATCGAGGGTGGCGACGAGGAGAAGCGCGACTACCGCATCGTGCTTTCCATTCTCGAACGCGACCGCAAGGGAATGCCCACCGTCATCATCGGCACCAAGAAGGACATCACCAACGAGCGGCTCCAGCAACGGCTGGCCGAGGAGCGCAACCTGCGCTACTGGTCCATCTTCCAGACACCCACCGTGGGCATCATGCTCTTCGACCACGACGGTGTACTGACCAATATCAACGCCAAAGCCTGCCAGCTCTTCGACTGCTGCCCCGATGCCATCATTGACGAGCACGTCACCATCGACGATTTCTACGGCGAAGGAAAGTTAGACCTGGATCATTGCGACAACTTCTTCGCCACCCAGATATTCAATATCGACGAGATACCCTGCGCCGACCGCAGAATCAAGAGCATCCGCCGCAAGGGCAAGCTCTACACCGAGTTCCGCGTCATCAGCATCAACAACGATGCCGGCCAGCGCCTGGGCTTCTTTGTCATCTGCCGCGACGTCGCCCATACCGCCCTCATCAACGAGCAGTACAAGAAGACCGCCAAGGCCCTCTCAGCCTCTGAGGAGCTGCTCAGCAAGTACAATGCCGACATCGACAGTGTGCTAGGCGAGAACGACGTACGCTTGGCCACCTACTCGCCTCAGTCCCACACGCTCACCATTCACCGCCGCATCGGTGAGGTGCAGCACACGCTGACGCAGACCCGCTGCATGACGCTCGTCGATGACTACTCCAAGAATCAGGCCATGCGCATGCTCAACGCCATGGACGACCGCCAGAACCGCACCATCAGCACCGACATCCTCACCACCCTGCGCATCAAGGGCGGCCTCCGTCTCTGCCTCCATTTCAGCCTCATGCCCGTCTGCGACAAGCATGGCAACATCACCGAATACCTGGGACTGTGCCGCGACAAGAGCGAGCTCTACGACATCGAGCAGCAGATGAACATCCAGACGGCCAAGGTGCAGGAAGTGGAGATGACGCAGACAAAGTTCATCAACAACATGGTGCAGGAAATCCGCACCCCCATGAACACCATGCTCGACTACGTGCAGCAGATTGACGACCACCATGCCTCGCCCGGTGAAGCCCAGATGCTGGAGAGCATCATGGCCAACTCCGAGAAGCTGCTCCACCTCATCGACAATATCCTCTACCTCTCGCGCCTCCAGGCCCACATGGTAGAGATCAACACCCAGCCCCGCAACTTTGCCGAGGTCTTCGATGCCCAGTGCCTCGACGGATGGGCACCCTTCCGCGATGCCAACACCAACTATATCGTTGAGAACCCCTACCAGAACCTCGTCGTTGATATCGACATCGACAACCTGGGCAAGGCCATCCAGCAGGTCGTAGCCAACGCCGCCCAGCACACCCACGGCGGAGTGGTCAAGGCCCGCTACGAGTACATCGGCCGCCGACTGGTCATCTCCATCGACGATACCGGCGAGGGCATACCCCCTGATAAGCTGGCACACATCAACAGCTCCGACTCTTCCACCCTTCGCGATGCCCACGGCTTGGGCCTCAGCATCACCAAGGAGCTGGTGAGCCAGATGGGCGGCACCGTCGATATTACCAGTGAAGAAGGCGTTGGCACCACGGTCTATATCACCATCCCCTGCCATGCCAGTGAAATGAAACGTAAACGATCCGACAAATGACACACAGACACCCCATAGCCATCATCATCCTCCTGCTGTCGCTGCTCATGCCAGCCACAGCACAGACGCTGAGTAACCGCTACACCAAGGAGCGGCCTGTAGTCATTGTCTGCGACTGGGACAAGCCGCCCTACGAGTTCCTCAGCGACCATGGCGAGCCTTCCGGCTCCAACATCGACATCATCCGGGCCGTGATGGACGAGCTCGGACTGCCCTGCAAGTTCGTCATGAAGGAGTGGACCCTCGCCCTGAAGACATTCGAGCGCGGCCAGGCCGACGTCATCCTCGCCAATGCCCGCCGCTACAGCCCCGACCAGTATGCTATCTCCGAGAACATCATCAACTACAACCGCATCCGCGTGGCCATGCTGGGCGATTCCGCCACGAGCATGATCACCTTCAAGCAGTTGGAGCGCGAGGGCGTTGTCTTCAAGCCCGGCGACTACTCCGCCTACTATTTCACCGATGAAGACACCACGATTGCGGTGACGAACATCGAGTACCAGTCGCCCAAGGTGGCGCTCATGGGCATCGCCAATGGCGACTACAAATACTACGTCTGGGGCGAGGAGTCGCTGAAGTGGAAGCTGAAAGAGCTGGGACTCAGCGGCATCACCCTCAACGATGTGGGCATCCCCATTTCCGAGGTACACTTCGTCGGACGCGACCGCCAGCTCATCGAGGAGATTGACGACCAGTTCTCACGCCTCAAGCAGGCCGGCGACGTGGCACACATCCAGACCCACTGGCTCCACCCCGAGCAGGAAGAGCCCGAGACCTCGCCCACCATGCTCCTCATCATCATCGGCATCCTGCTGTTGGCCGCCATCGCCTACGGCATCTCCCGACTCATGAGAGCCCACGTTAAGTCCGCCACACGCAATTACGCCCAGCTGAACGACATGATGATCAAGGCCTTGCACATGGGCAACTTCAACATCATGGAATATGACATCGCCGCCGACCGCATGGTTAACCGCTACGGCAACATCCTCCCCGACAGCGGCCTCACCCTCAGCCAGTTCACCGACAGGATTCACCCCGACCACCAGGAAGAGTTCCGCCAGAAGATACAACAGCTCATCAGCGGCCGCGAACAGAAGTTCGAGCTCGACAAGCGCTGGAATGCCGGCACCGCCGAGCACCCCCACTGGCTCACCCTCAATGGTCACGCCATCTGCGAGACCGACGAGAACGGCCAGCCCGCTATCATCATCAACGCCATCCACAACATCACCCACGAGGTCGAGGAAGATGAAGCCATCAAGGATTTCAACACCCACTACAACCACCTCGTGAACATGCCCTTCCTCGGCATGTCGTTCTACGACAAGGACGGCTGGCTCATCTCCATCAACGACTCCATGCGGGCGCTCTGCGGCATTGGTGATGACACCCCCGACTCCAAGCGCTACTGGGAGTCCATCAACATGTACGACGTCAACAACCTGCGCAGCATCTACAAGCCCGAAGACCGAAGCGACACCGTCGTGTGCCAGCACCTCTGCGAGCCCGAGATGGGCATCGACAAGTACATCGAGTTCGGCGTGCGCCCACTCTGCAACATCGACGGGCAGATAGTGAACTACCTCATCTCCGCCTTCGACATTACCGACGAGCACAACGACGACCACCAGACGCACTTGCTCCAGCGCCGCCAGCGCCAGCTCCTCAGCGACATCGAGAACCAGAAGCTGCGCCTCGAATTCATGCTGCGCGAGCGCACCGACAAGAGCGAGCTCTCCAACGCCCGCCAGCAGCTGCAGCTGAAAACCGAGGAAGCCCAGCAGAGCGTAGGCCGCAAGAGCGGCTTCATGGCCTCCATGACCCACGAGCTGCGCACGCCCCTCAACGCCATCCTCGGCTTCAGCAACGTGCTCCTCGCCATTGGCGACGACCCCGAACGCAGCGACTATGTGCGCATCATCCGCAACAGCAGCGACATGTTGCAGCGCCTCATCAACGACATCATCGAGGCATCCCACATCAGCGAGGGCGCCGCCATGGTCATCCAGCCCAAGCATGTCAATTTCCCCATGCGCTTCGACGACATGTGCACCACGCTCCGCCAGCGCGTCCAGAACCCCGACGTGGAGTTCATCACCGACAACCCCTACGAGCACCTCTACACCACCGTCGATACTGAGCGTATCATGCAGATACTCACCAACTTCGTCACCAACGCCGTGAAGTTCACCACGCAGGGCCACATCCACGTGGGCTATAAATACACCACCATCTTCTCACACCTCCCCGCCGAGTCATCCCACACCACCAAGCCCGCCATGGGCCTCTACATCTATTGCAGAGACACCGGCATCGGCATCCCCGCTGACAAGCAGGACATCATCTTCAACCGCTTCGTCAAGCTCGACGAGTTCGTACAGGGCACCGGCATGGGCCTCGCCATCAGCAAGTCCATCGCCGAGAGCTGCGGAGGCCAGATCGGTGTCAGCAGCGAAGGTCCCGGCAAGGGCAGCTCCTTCTGGGCATGGATACCCTGCGAGCGCTATCTCACCCCCAAGACCTAACCCCCGCGCAGATGCAGACCAGCAAATACATGCTCGCCAGCGAGCGCGACCAGCTATGGGGCCTTACCGTCACCACCATCGGCTATGAAGAGATAGGGCCCTCCGAGCCCTACCCTACCCGTGGTCATGCCGACGGCTACTATTTCGACCTGGAGAAAGGGCGCACGCTGAGCGAATACCAGCTGCTCTACATCACTGAGGGCCAGGGCGTGTTCCATAGCCGCACCGTTGCCGAAGCCCGCCTGAAGGAAGGCGACTTCTTCCTCCTCTTCCCCGGCGAGTGGCACTCCTACCACCCCACCGGTCCTCGCGGCTGGAAGAAATACTGGATCGGCTTCCGGGGCCATAACATCGACGACCGTGTGCGCGCCGGATTCCTCTCGCCCACCAAGCCCATCTATCATGTCGGCTTCAGCGACGACATCGTCCATCTCTACCGCGATGCCCTTCAGGCAGCACAGGCCGAGGAAGCCTCCTCCCAGCAGGTCATGGCAGGCATCGTCAACCATCTCATCGGCCTCATGTACTCCAAGGAGCGCAACATCGAGCTGAAAGCCCGCCACCAGGGCCATGTCGATCTCATCAACCGCGCGCGGCTGCGCATCCGCGAGGAGCTCGAATCACCGCTCACCATCCAGCAGGTCGCCGAAGACCTGGGCATGAGCTACTCCAACTTCCGCAAGCTCTTCAAGGAGCACACCGGCCTCTCCCCAGCCACCTACCAGCAAGACCTCCGTTTGCAGCGTGCCAAGGAACTGCTCAGCACCACCACCCTCAGCATCAAGGAGATAGCCTACCGTCTCGATTTCGAGTCGCCCGACTATTTCTCCTCGAAGTTCAAAATCAAGACGGGCCGCAAACCCAGTGACCTGAGAAAATAGAAGGGGGGGCAAAAAAAGTCCTGGCGCTTCTCAGCGGCAGGACAGTTTTTTTCAATTTGTAAAACACAAAAACTATTAAGGTTGTCTCATAGCTATATATATTAGTCAGTAATTTGTTTGTTGCTAATCAAAAAAGCCATATAAAAATGGCGGAGCCTCAACGGGGCAGGTGGAAAGCAAAACTCATCTCATGCATCTGAGCGTCGCTCATGCCCTCGGGCTCGAAACCCATGCTCTTGGCAGCGATGTAGATCTTGGCACTCTTAGAGAGGACGTCGATCTGGTCGAAGGCATCCATCACATCGGTGCCCTTGGCAAAGACTCCGTGTTTCTCCCACATCACCACGTCGTACTCCTCGAGCTCCTTCAGCGTGGCCTCAGCCAGCTCGTTGGAGCCGGGCAGCGTGTAGGGCACGATGCCGAGCCCTAAGGGGCAGAAGGCTTTCGTCTCAGGAATCATAGACCACAGGATACGCGTCAGCACGTCCTTGCCGAGGAAGGCACGGTTGTGGCTCATGGCTACTAGCTCGATGGGATGGGTGTGAACGGTGGCCTTGTAGCCGCTGCCGGAGGCTATCTGACGGGCATGGACGGCAAGGTGGCTGGGCAGCTCGCTGGTGGGCATCACCGCCTTGTCGGCAATGATGACATAGGAGGCACAGTCGTCGAGGATGCGGATGATGCTGCCGTTCTGCATGGGCCAGCGGGCGAGGTCGCGCATGCGCTTGCCCGTTCCCTTGCAATAGAAATAGCAGCCTTTCAGTGCGGGCAGGGTGATGCCTATCTGCTTCACCGGGCTGATGGCAGGCAGCGCGCGCATGGCGTCGTCGGCATACTCCGTGATGTTCACGGTGATGTTTCCTCCGTTGCGCTCGGCCCACCCGTTCTGCCACAGGTAGCCTGCCACTTCGGCAGTCTTCTCAATCTCGGCCTTCAAGGCGGCGCGACCCTCCAACACACTTTTCATCTCAAGCATCTTTTTTCCATTTAATGAACCGCGAAATAAGCGGCACTCTGTTTCTTTGACGCTGCAAAGTTAGTCCTATTTCCCCGTTCCGACCCACACTATTTGATTTTTCTCCCCCGATATTTGTCATTCCTGAAGTGTGTAGAGGGACTAATGTTCAATGAGCCTGAGTCACGCGGAAAGCCAGCATAGTGAGGTCGTCGTTTTGCTCGGCACCGTCGCGGAACAGGTCGGTGTCAGCCTTGAGGGTCTCGACCATGTCGCGCATACTTTGAGAAGCGTGCGACGTCATCAGCTGGATGATGCGTTCCTCG
>CAJOFE010000049.1 GCA_905233825.1 uncultured Prevotella sp.
GCACAGACATCCTCACCGTCATGGTAAAGGACGTCCTAGAGGATGAAGAGGACTTCATACAATAGAAAGTGCGATTGCACTTGCCAGTTGAATTCGCGGAACGTGAAAATTTCTTTACCACCATAAACATCTTCATCGAAGCCAACAATCATTATTCGTTCACGATGTTGTGGTACGTATGTTTGACCATCCATCACTAGATAGTGTACGGAATATCGTAATTCCCTGAGTGTGTCATAAATAACACGGAAGGTATTTCCTTTATCGTGCGAAGTCAGGTTCTTGACATTCTCCAAAAAGAACGCTTTGGGACGATGACGACTGATAATGTCCGCTACATCAAAGAACAAAGTTCCTTGGGTTTTATCCTTAAATCCAGTTTCGCGCCCCAAACTTTTCTTCTTAGAAACACCTGCTATTGAGAAAGGCTGACAAGGGAAGCCTGCACATAGAATATCGAACTTTTGGGGGATATACGACTTCGTTAGCTCTTTGGTTATGTCGCCAAACGGCATGTCGCCAAAGTTGGAGAAATACGTTTTCTGTGAGTAGGCATTCCATTCAGAAGAGAACACGCACTTACCTCCCTGTGCCTGCATAGCCAAACGGAAGCCACCCATTCCTGCAAACAAATCTATGAAAGTGAACTTGGGATTCTCAGGAGCAGGGAACGGCACATTGAAAAAGTCTGCAAATAAATCACTTTCCAGCGGACTTTCAGCCGCCTTTGTTACAACCTCTTCGCTGACATTATCCCACATGGGGTTCTTCTTGTCGTGCTGACGTTTGAACTCAATGTAGTCACGAATAGTTTCAAGTATCTTTTCTCTCTTTTCACCAGATGCTATGTCGTGCTTGCCGTCGAGAGAGTGCAGATAATGGCTCAATATGGCAACTTGCGTCTCAAAGGACGTAGAGCCATATATCTTCACTCCGTCTCCTGTTATCTCCTCAGGCAGTTCTAACAATTTTACGTCTTTTGTATTCGCCATAATCAACTCTCTTTCTTCCTTCCTCTTGTTGTAGGTTTTACATAGATACTGCCTTTACGAATTTCGCAATAGTCATTTCGATACACAAGAGCCTTGCCTTGAGCAGCCATCTTGCTAAAATGGTTGTTCAGGCTAGTCTGTGCAATCAACAGTTCTTTGGCTTCGTGCCTGTCGTAAAGAGAAGCTGGTGATCCGTAAAACTCGTAAGTATCTGACTCCAAAAGATGAAGGAGAATAATGTTTCTATTAGCCATAGGTTTTAAGCATAATTTAGGCTACAAAGTTACTGCTTTTATTACCCAAATTTAAATAAAATCACCCCATTAACATGGAGAGGAATAAAATTAGTTTTCTAATTAAATTAGGAAACTATCTACAATGGAAAATGTTAAAAAGAAAAGATAGATCATCATTTTGCTGAGTCAGCAAAATGATCAGGACATAATCTGCTTCTATCTTTTTCGAGAGCCGTTCTGCCAACCAACAAGGACGGCGCTAAATCATTTTAGGAGCCTCCTAAATTCATTTTGGGGCGTTCTATTTTCATTTTGGGGCGTTCTATTTTCATTTTGGGGCGTTCATATTGGAAAAAAGATGCCTTCTTCAAGGCAAAAAGGTGCCTTCTCTGGGGCAGAAAGATGCCTTCTTTTTGGCAAAGAAACGGCATCTTTGGGGCAAAGAAGTGGCATTTGTTTTCTCTCGCGCGTGCGCGCACGCGCACTCTATGATTTTTCAAAAATATCTGCACTTCTGTCACTAACGTCGTAAGCAACTATAAGACAAGAAGATAGATAGGTGCAGATATGGTGACAATAGTGACAGATATTTTGGGAAACCCCATTCAAAACTGCGAAAAAAAAGAGGAAAAACTTCAAAAATTCGTTTTTCCTGACAAAAGAACATCCAAAAAAGGGCTGAAATGTCCTGATTTTTTACGAAATGATGCCTAAAGAGCAGATTAACGCAACTTTTTTGACGAAAAAGAAGCGTTTTTTCAAAAAATGCTGTTAAAGACTGATCTCACCTGATCCGTAGCAACGGTGGTGCTGGGCATCGTAGATGACACAGAACTGGCCTGGGGCCACGCCGTGAATGGGAACGGAGGAATGGACGATGTAGTTGTGGGAAGTGGCGGATGAGGGGTAAGAGGTGAGAGGTTCCAGGGTGGCTGTGTGCCACTCGGGGGTGTGACGAATCTTGAAAGTGACTGCACCCACGCTGTCGCTACCACCCCTGGACTCTCCTTCCGGAAGGAGGGGAGTGGCTTCGCCGCAAGGCGGCAACACACCATTCAGACTGTGGAAGTTACGAATGATGAAGTCCTGCTTGTAGGCCGTCTCAGGGTCGTAACCGTGAGAGACGTAGAGGATGTTCTGCTCCACATCTTTCTTCACAACGAACCAGGGGCCTCCACCCATGCCGAGGCCCTTGCGCTGGCCTATGGTGTGGAACCAATGACCCTGATGGGTGCCTATCTTGCGACCTGTCTCCAGTTCGATGATGTCGCCCTGCAACTCACCTAAATAGCGACGAAGGTACTCGTTGTAGTCTATCTTACCCAGGAAACAGATACCCTGCGAGTCGCGACGATGGGCGCTGACGAGATGTTCGCGCTCAGCTATCTGGCGCACCTCGTCCTTCACGTAATGGCCAATGGGGAAGATGGCTTTCTGCAGTTGCCAGTCCTCAATCTGCGCCAGGAAGTCGGTCTGGTCCTTCACGGGGTCAGGGGCTGTGCAGAGCCACTTAATTGCCCCCTCCTGCCTCCCCCCGACGGGGGAGGTGTCTCCATCAATATTCCCCCTCTTTTTTGGGGGGGGGCTGAAGTCCCACTCTGTCTGTGCATAGTGTCCTGTGGCGATGAGATCGTAGTCGCGACCTCGCTTCTCGTGGAAGGCTCCGAACTTGATGAGACGATTGCACATCACGTCAGGATTGGGCGTCAGGCCTGCACGCACCTTCTCCATCGTGTAGCGCGTCACCTGATCCCAGTACTCACGGTGGCAATCGACGACCTCCAAATGACAACCGTACTTCTTTGCCACAGCAGTTGCCATCTCCATATCCTCCTCGCTGTTACAGTCCCATTCTTCCTTTTCCTCAGGGCCTATCTTGATATAGAAACAATCGGGATGCAGCCCCAGGCGAGCCAGTTCATAGACCACCACCGAGCTATCAACGCCTCCTGAGAGCAAGACGGCTATTCGCTTATTCTGCAGTTCTTCAATGTTCATCGCCATAGTTATTTCTTCAATATCTCCCAATAGCCTGTCTTGTTACTACCACGACGCACGATGATGTCACGGTCCTTGAGCAACGTGATGTACTTGCGAACCATGCGACCACTGATGCCTATCGACTGCCCTACTTCGTCAGCATTAGCATCTGGCCTGCTCAACAACTCAGCAAGGACATCCCACGTAGTAGCAGGCAACTCTGGGTACTTCTTCTTTAACTTATTAGGAACTTTATTAGGAACCTTATTAGGAACTTTCACAGGAATATTATCAGGAACTTCCGTGATTGGTTCGCCCTGATGTTTCCGAAGTGTAGAAAGAATTTCACGTAGCATAAAGTCGATAAACGGACCACAGTCTGCCGTGTTCTGACTCTGCGCCAAAGCATCGTAATATTGCTGCTGGTTGGCATGAACCATGTTTTCTACAGGAAGATGCTCGAAAACAGGATTGAGCCTACCCAAAATGAGCGACTGCCACAAGCGTCCTGTGCGACCGTTACCATCAGAGAACGGATGAATGAACTCAAACTCAAAATGGAACACACAGCTACGGATGAGCAGGTGGTCGCGCGAATGTTTCAACCAATCGAAAAGATCATCCATCAGAAGCGGCACACGCTGAGGCGGAGGGGCCATATGTATGCAACGTTCACCCTCGAACACGCCTACACCACTATTACGGAAACGGCCAGCATCGTCAATCAGCGCCTCCATCATCACACCATGAGCCTTCAGCAAATCTTTCACCTTGAACGGGTCGAGACTTGGATACAGCTCGTATGTACGGATGGCATTCTTCACTTCCTGAATCTCACGCAGTGGAGCCACGATGTTCTTACCATTAAGCACATCGGCCACCTGGTCTTCGGAAAGGCGGTTGCCCTCAATAGCCAATGAGCTGTGAATGGTCTTGATTCTATTGGCTTTGCGCAGGAGAAGGCCGTCGGCTTGCTCCAAGCGAATGGCAAAACGCTCTACTTGCGCAGAAATCTCTGCGACAAGATTGATGGCTTCCGATGAAACCGTAAATGGGGGTACATATCCGCTACTCATATAATAAGTAATGTATAACACTGCAAAGGTACGAAATATTTTCGAGATAATGTCTTAAATATGTTTAAATGTTTGGCAAAATCCTTGGAGGGAAAGAAAAAAGTTCATATCTTTGCAGTATCATTTTGATATCATAATAAATCAACATTAATAAAACTACGATTATGGAAACGAAAGAAAGAGAATTTGGCGGAACCGTACTGAACGGCTTCCTGTTTCTGTTCATCAACATCTTGCTGACGCTCATCAGCATTGCAGGTATCATCAGCAGCATTATCCTGCTGTCTAACGACAAACCCGGCGGCTGGACGCTGGCATTCAGCATCCTGCTGCTCATCGCATCGTTTATCCTCTGGTCGGGCATGATGATGTTGGAACCCAACGAGGCTCGCGTCACCACCTGGTTCGGCAAATACAGCGGAACTTTCTCTCAGACGGGCTTTTTCTGGATCAATCCCTTCTATTCGACGAAGAAAGTGAGCCTGCGTGCCCGTAACTTAGATGCAGAGCCTATCAAGGTGAACGACAAGACGGGTAACCCCGTAATGATCGGCCTCGTACTGGTGTGGAAGCTGAAGGATACCTATAAGGCTCTGTTCGAAGTAGATACACAGACAATGGCCAATGCTCCCAGTGGACAGATTGGTGCCGACATGCGCTCGATCATGAACGCCCTGGAGCGCTTCGTGCGTGTGCAGAGCGATGCAGCCCTGCGCCAGGTGGCAGGACAATATGCCTACGACGATGAAGACAGCAAGCACAACGAGCTGACACTGCGTGGTGGTGGCGACGAGATCAACGAGCAGTTGGAGGAGAAACTGAACGAGCGCCTGGCTCTGGCCGGCATCGAGGTCGTAGAGGCTCGCATCAACTATCTGGCCTATGCTCCTGAGATTGCAGCCGTGATGCTGCGCCGTCAGCAGGCCAGCGCCATCATCACTGCACGCGAAAAGATTGTGGAAGGTGCCGTCAGCATGGTGAAGATGGCTCTCGACAAGCTGTCGTCAGAGGAGATTGTCGAGCTGGACGACGACAAGAAGGCCGCTATGGTGAGCAACCTGCTCGTGGTGCTCTGTGGCGACGACTCGGCACAGCCCGTGGTGAATACAGGTACCCTGAATCACTAAGACAGAATAACCAGATAAAGACATAATAACAAAATAACAGATTTGAGACTGACAAGCAAGAAACAGGAAGAAAATGTTATTCTGTTATTATGTCTTCAAATCCGTTCTTATGTCTAATAAATGAAACAAAGTAACAGATTTAAAAACTGGCAAGCCCAAAAACAGGAAAAAAAATGTTATTCTGTTATTCTGTCTTTAAATCCGTTCTTATGTCTAATAAAAGAAACAAAATAACAGATTTAAAAACTGGCAAGCCCCAAAAACAGGAAAAACATGTTATTATGTTATTCTGTCTTTAAACCCGTTCTTGTGTCTATAAAAAGAAGATAATATGTCTGAGAAGAAGACGAAGAGCTTTGTCCTGCGTGTCGATAGCGACACGATGGATGCCATAGAGGCCTGGGCTGCGGACGAGTTTCGCAGTACCAATGGCCAGTTGCAGTGGATCATCACCGAGGCACTGCGGAAGGCTCACCGTCTGCCCAAACGAAAGAAAGGAGGAGAAAATGAAAACGACCATTAAGAATGATATGAAAAATACTGTCAAAGTCTATCTACCCCATACATGGGAAGACAAAATCTTTGAGATGGTATTTGCCATTATGGCCATTCTGGCATGGACGTTCGCCACATGGGTCTTCGTGAAGATAGGCTTTAGCTGGAAGCAACTGATTGTTTGCATCGCCATTACTATTGCTGGAGTATATCTGTTAATCCATCACTTCTTTGAGCATGAGATTTCCGTCCCCATCGGGAAAGAACCATTGGCAGAAACATCCGCCTTCCTTAAGGCAAGAGCTAATCGCATCTCTGCCCTCTTTACCATGCCTTTCATGGCAACCTATCTGCTTGATAACAACATAGCAGCATTAGGCATCACATGGAATACTAAATTGGTGGAAATATGCACTTTATTTGCCAGTATAATTGCCTGGGCAACAATGCGAGCTATCTACTCTAAACGTTTAGGCATTGAATGGGATTAAATCATAACACTAGAATACACTATGGAACAAATCAAGAACGAGCATCTCACGGTCGAGGTAGCGGAGATGGGAGCCGAGCTCCAAAGCATCAAGGACAGTGAAGGACGCGAATACCTGTGGCAAGGAGGTGAGAAGTGGCCACGCCGCTCCCCTATCCTCTTCCCTATCGTATGCAGTGTGAACGACGACACCTATACCGTCGATGGCCAGAAGTATCACCTTCCTCGTCACGGCTTTGCTCGCGATACGAAGTTCAAGCTCATCGCACAGGGCGAGCATAAGGTGACCTACGCCCTGCACGAGACAGAAGAAACGCTGAAGGTATATCCCTACAAGTTTAACCTGGCCGTGAGCTATCGGCTGAGCGGCAACAAGATTCATGTGGTGTGGCATGTGGAGAATACTGACACACGCGATATCCACTTTCAGATTGGCGGACATCCTGCTTTCTTAGCTCCTGGATGCAAGGAGGACGAGGAGTTGCGTGGCGTCATCAGCCTCTCACCACTTACCTCTCAGTCTTCACCCCTAAAAGGACTGAAGAGCTACATCGACGGTTCACACGAGATGATAGAGATTCCACTTGACATCAAGGACGGCCTCATCCTGTTCAACGATGCCTTCTTCGCCAACGACAGCGTGAAGATTCACGACTGCCAGACGCATCAGGCCACCCTGCTGAACCCTGACGGTTCGCCTGCCGTGACCGTCAGCTACAAGTGCCCCATCATCGCCTTTTGGAGTCCCTATCAGAAGAAGGCCCCGTTCGTCTGCATCGAACCCTGGTACGGCCTCGGCGACCCACGCGGCTGGAAGGGCGAATTCAAGGACAAACCCTACATGAACCATCTGCAACCTGGTGCATCGTTCATGTCGGAATACACCATCACCATCGGATAAGCAAGATCCCCGCCTCAGCGAGGATCTTCATTTATAGGTGCTTCTTCGGATAGAGGGCATCCCACCAAGTGGGGTCATCCTTCAGCCAGCGGGCGAACCAAGCCATCTGGGTGGCGAGCCACTTCTCGCGCTTGGCGTAGTCCTGAATATGGTGATTCTGCCCCTCGACCTCGACCAGCGCCACCTCGCGCCCTAAGAGCTTGAGGGCTGTGAACATCTGAAGACTCTCGATTAGGGGCACGTTGGTGTCGGCATTACCGTGGAGCAACAGCAACGGAGTATTAATCTTATCAGCATTGAAGAGCGGCGACTGATCGACGTAAAGCTGACGATGGCTCCAGGGGTAGCTGTTGGCCATCGACACCTCGCTGTAGTTGTAGCCCCAATAGCCCTCACCCCAGTAGCTGGTGTGGTTGGTGATGCCTGCATGGCTGACAGCAGCAGCAAAGATGTCAGTCACCGTCTGCAGATATTGCGTCATGAAGCCGCCATAGGAAGCGCCCATGCAGCCTATCTTCTCACGGTTGATGAAAGAATGCTCGTCGCAAATCTTCTTCACACCTTCAATGATGTCACCAGCAGGAGTGCCACCAGGCACGACACCGTTCACAGGAACTCCGCCAGCCGTGTTCACATGACGTGAGGCCCACTCCTGACCGAAGCCCGTAGCGCCGCTGGGCTCAACAATATAGGCTACATAGCCTAAGGAGTTCCAGTACTGCGGAGCATAGGGCGATTCGAAGTAACGGCTCACAGGTGAACAACCACCATAGTAATAGACAATCATAGGATATTTCTTCGCCGCGTCGAAGTCGGCAGGCAGATAAAGGCGACCATAGACGGTGTCACCATGACTGTTCTGGAAGTTCCAGTCCTCGCAGGTGCCTACCTCGGCATCGCCAAGAGCCGAATGGCCGTCAAAGAGAGTAAGCTCTTGGCTTTTAGCTTTTGGCTTTTGGCTAACCGCTTCCACATAAGCCGATGCCGGCTCCATCGTCTTGTACGACAGCCAAGCCAGCACAGGAGCATGGGCAGCCATATCCCAACGGTAGGCATAGTCGCCCTTTACGGGCAGTTTCTCAATCTTACCCGTCTTGGGGTCGAGACGGAATAGGTTTACATAGTCGCGGTCTTCGGCCGAGAAATAGATCATGCCATCGGCCCACGACCAATCGACACTCTCTACAGAAGGGTCGAAATCCTTCGTAAGGGGTGTCACCTCATTGGTCATAATATCATAGAGGAACAGTTCGTTCTCCGTCATGCTGGGAGTAACGTCATTAGGCAGCTGACAGCCGATACGGTTGAAAGCCTCGGGATTACCCTTGAAGAGGACCTGACTACCATTGGGCGAGAACTGTCCACCACCGAGGAAGCCCTCGCATTGCAACAATGTATCGGTCTTCAGCGTCTGCACATCCATCAGGAAGACATCCATCACCTCCGTGGGGCGATGGGCCAGACGGGAATAGGAGGTACCGACGAGCAACGTCTTGCCGTCTTGTGTAATGCTATGCAGAAACTCGCCCTTCGAGCCGAAAGTAATGCGCTGGGCAATGCCCGATGCCACGTCGTACTTCACCAGATGGTTGCGATTGCGCCAGCCGGGCTGACGGTCATCCATCTCCACCACCTCAAAGACATCCTTGTCCTCCTTCGGTCCTTCTTCTTCGACGGTGATAATCAGATAGTCCTCAGTAGGACTGACGCTATAGCCCCCCTTGGGTACATCGCTGGCCCAACAGGTACGCTGGCCGGTCTTCGGGTCAGTCTTGTAGAGCATACGCTTGCCATTCTCCCAAACCTCTTCTATATAGGCGCACGTGCGAGGCATCCAACGCACGTTCTGCGACGGACGCGAAACGATGACTGATCCATCAATCACGCCACCCTTCTTCTGTGTCAGCTGGCGCAACTCATAGTCCCAGCGACTTTCACCATTGCTGCCTGTTGTCTGGAAAGACATCAAGGCATAGGCACCATCGGCCGAGAGGCTTATACTACGCACTCGCTTGCCGTCTGTCAGGTCGTGCACCATGTAGGGATGGTGCTTGTCCAACGTGGGACAGACGGCACGATTGGTCTCCAGACTGACGTGGATGCTGTCGGTATCGCTGGGCTGTGCCAGATATTTGATGGCGATGGTGTGATGCTCAGGGGCCAGCTTCAATTCTGCGCCAGCCTCTTTTCCATCGATAAAAAGCTTATAGTGTTTAGGCCCCTTCACCTCGAGCTTTCCCTTCAAGTAGTCGCTGTTGTTCAGGTAGAAGCTGAGCACGCCCACACTCTTCTGCTCCTTCAGCGAGGGCAACAGTCCTGACGTGCAGGTCGATGTAGCTTGTGCATCGTGCTTGACGCCTTCGAGCAGGGCAGATTCCTCAAACTTCTTGCCTTGCACATTCACCGTATCAGCAGCAAAAGGCACACCAATGGCATATGGGCCTGCCAAGTTAAACGCTTCGATGGTCTGCTTCTCTTGTGCCGATGCCGTCGTGGCCAACATCAGCAACATGGGTAATAATATTCGCTTCATTTCTTCTTGTTTTTGCAATTTGGCTACAAAATTACGGAAAAACGAGAGAAATGCAAAGGGAAAACTTGTTTTTCTTCTCATTTCCGAGTGCAAGTAAGTTCGGCAAAGCCAAAATTACTAAAAAAAACTCAAATACCAAACCTTAATTCTCAATTTATTTGTACTTTTGCAGGCAAATAGGAAACGACTAAACATGACACAACAAAAAACATTCCTTATGCTTGTACTGCTGCTGACGGTTGTGAAGGCCAGCTCGCAGGAGTATCAGGGGCTGATCATCAACGAACTGATGCAGTCGAATGTGGATTGTGTGATGGACGATAGAAATGAGTTTCCCGACTCGTGGGTAGAGCTCTACAACGGCATGGCCGTCGGCGAACGCCTGAACAGGTACATGTTAGGAATCACCCCCGACCCTCGACAGGCCAAACGTTTAAACTCACAGGTCGTGATACCCGAGGAACACGTGCTCATCTTCTGTGACAAGGTGGACAAAGGCCTGCATACGAACTTCCGCTTGGAATCGGGCAAGGGCTGTCAGTTATACCTGTTCCGCGATAGTGTACTGGTCGATAGTGTCGTAGGCTTGCCTAAGCAGCCTGCGCCTAACATCAGCTACGGCCGCAAGACCGACGGCTCCTCCGAATGGGGCTATCAGCTCATACCCACCCCTGAGGATCCCAATAGTGGCGACATCTGTGACCACGACCACATCCTGGGCGACCCCATCTTTAGTGAGACAGGGCGCGTGCTCACCGACAGCCGCACCATCACCGTCGCGCTCAGCGTGCCAGAGGGATCACCCGACGGCACCGAGATACGCTACACTACCGACGGCACCGAACCCCATTCCAACAGCCCGCGCTACATCAGGCCCTTCAAGTTCACCGACACCCGCATCGTCCGGGCCAAGCTGTTCTGCGAAGGCTGGCTGTCGCCACGCTCCGTCACCCAGTCCTACATCTTCTTCCCCCGCCAGATGACGCTACCCGTCGTATCCATTGCCACGAATAACAAATACCTCGATGACACCTATATCGGAATCTTTGCCAACAACGACGGCAAGCGCAGCTTCAACTGGCGCCGCCCCATCAACATCGAGTTCTTCTTCGGCGAGGACAGCGTGAGCGCCATCAACCAGCTTTGCGAGACGCGTGTGGCCGGAGCAGCCTCGCGAGGAGCCAAGAAGAAGTCGCTGGCCCTCTATGCCCACAAGCGATTCGGCGCCAAGCGCTTCGACTATGAGTTCTTCCCCGACCAGTGTCCCGAGCTCACCGATTACAAGTCATTGGTACTGCGTAATGCGGGCAACGATTTCGACTACCTCTATATGCGCGATGCCCTCATCCAGCGCACCATGGCTACCCACACCGACCTCGACTGGCAGGCATGGCGCCCTGCCATCGTCTATATCAACGGCCAATATTACGGCATGCTGAACATCCGCGAACGCGCCAACGAGAACAATGTCTATACCCACTACGACGGTTTAGAGGACATTGACCTCTTTGAAAACTGGAGCAGTCTGAAAGAGGGTGACGACGTGGCATTGAAACAGTTCAAGGATTTTTATGCAGAGAACGGCCACACAATGGCAGAGTACGAGGAGTGGATGGACTGCCAAGAGTTCATCAACCTGATGGTGATGAACCTCTACTTCAACAACTACGACTTTCCCGGTAACAACATCATTATGTGGCGCCCACGCACTGAGGGAGGCCGCTGGCGCTGGATAGCCAAAGACTGTGACTACACCATGGGGCTCTATGGCGACCCCGTCAGTTACAACATCATCGAGTGGCTCTACAATCCTGACTATGACAGCAACAAGAATTGGGGAGCCAACAATTACGAGAGCACCCGATTGTTCCGTCGTCTGATGGAAGACAAGGACTTCCACCGCGAGTTCATCGACCGCTGCGCAATCTATATGGGCGACTTCCTCAACGGGCAGGGCGTCACAAAGATATGGGACCCTATGTATGAGACCATCAAATATGAATACCCACACCACCGCAAGCTCATCAACCAGTGGTGGCCCAACTACAACGAGGAACTCAGCAATGCCCACCAGTGGCTAAACCAGCGCACCGATATCTTCTATAAGCAGTTGGCCGAATTCTACCAGTTAGGCACGCCCGTTCCCATGGCCATCAACAGGAATACCAACGAGCCGGCAACTGCCAATATCACGATGAATGGTGTACGCCTGTCAGAGGGAGTCTTCAATGGGAAGTTCTTCGCTGGCCGTCACTTCACCATCGAAACCACTCCTCTCCTTCCAGAAGGCGAGATATCTGAAGAACGGGGTGGTAGCGAAATTACCGGCTGGCGAGTGATACAAATCAACAGCGGTTCGACAAAGACCACTGAAGTTGAAGGTCCCCTGCTCTCGATGGACATGCCCTCATGCACACGTCTCATCATCAATCCTATTATGAGCAGTGCCGACGGTATCGACATACTGGCAACTGAAAGGTGGAAGGATAAAGGCAGATGGTGGAGGGATGGAAATACTCTCTACCTCTCCGGTGTTCCTGCTGGTACCCACGTTGCCCTTTACGACCTCCGTGGCCTTCTCCTCTATCAGACCACAGCCACAGAAGGCGATCTTACCCTGCCCACTACGACAGGCAAGGTTTATGTGCTACGGGTAGGAGCAGAAAGTATGAAAATCAAGTAATTTGACGCCCTCCCTATGGGAGAAATAGAATGGTTTTCAATACGCTTCCCGGTATTTGCTTTCGTCCTTATCCTGCAGCATAGAGAGGTAGCTCTGGTAACGACTTTGGGCGATGTAGTGATTCTCCAAAGCCTCCAGCACGGCGCAGCCTGGCTCGTGGGTATGTGTACAGTTGTTGAAGCGACAATCTTTCGAAAAGCGGAATATCTCCTTGAAATAGCCACTGATTTCCTCTGGCTCCATGTCGAATGTGCCGAAGCCCTTGATTCCTGGAGTATCGATAAGAAAAGCCCCTTCCAAACCTCCCCCCAGAGGGGAGGCTTTACACGTAGTGGTTCCCCCTCCATGGGAAGGGGATGGAGGGAGACTTATCATCTCACTGAACGTGGTGGTATGTTGCCCTGCGTTATGGGCTTCACTCAGCTCGGCGGTGCGGAGGTTCACGCCTGGCACGAGCTGGTTGATAAGCGTCGATTTACCTACACCGCTATTGCCGCTGAGTAGTGTGATCTTACCTTCAAGCAGGGGGCGCAACATGTCCAAGCCCTCCCCTGTGGCTGCCGACACCTGCAGGCACTGGTAACCCACAGTTTCATAGAGCTGCACCATCATCTGCTGGTAGTGCTGCTCCTCTTCGCTAAGCAGGTCGGTCTTGTTAAATATAAGTATGACGGGAACGCGGTAGGCCTCAGCCGAGGCTAAGAAGCGATCGATGAAAGTAGTGGAAGTCTGCGGATTGGCCACGGTGACAATGAGTAGCGCCTGATCCACATTCGCAGCAATGATATGGCTCTGCTTCGACAGGTTGATGCTCTTGCGTATGATGTAATTGCGGCGGTCGTCAATATCGACTATCCACCCATCTTCGTTTACGGTGACGACATCGCCGACAGCCACTGGGTTTGTACTCCGTATGCCTTTAATACGGAAGTTCCCCTTGACCTTACAATCAAGCAGCTGGCCATCGTCCATGCGAACGGTGTACCAGCTGCCCGTATTCTTGACGACGAGACCTTTCACTATACCGTCATGATTTCCTTGTTCTTGGCCTCAATGAGTTGGTCAAGCTTCTTAATCCACTTGTCATGCAGCTTCTGCAGCTCCAGCTCGGCGTCCTTTTCATTGTCTTCCGACAGTCCGTCCTTGATGGCCTTCTTCAACTTGTCCTTGATGTCGCCACGCACGTTGCGCACCTCCACCTTGGCTTTCTCAGCAATCTTGTTGCACTGCTTCACCAAGTCGCGGCGGCGCTCCTCAGTGGGCTGCGGTATGGCCAAGCGAATCACCTCGCCGTTGTTCTCGGGCGTGATGCCTACGTCACTGTCCATGATGGCCTTCTCAATGTCCTTCATCTGCTTACGATCCCAAGGCTTAATAGCGATGGTGCGTGCATCAGGGCAATTCACGGTAGCCACTTGGTTCAGGGGTACTCTGGAGCCATAGCTCTCCACTCTCACTCCGTCGAGGATAGCCACGTTGGCGCGGCCTGCACGTATGCGGTTCAGCTCTTCCTCTAGGAACATGGCTGCCATCTCCATACGCTCCTCTGCTTTCTGCAATGTTTCTTTAACGTCTATCATAATCGTACGAATTTTGATTTCTGCTGACAAATTTAGGCATTTTATTTTTCCCGTGCAACATTTTTCGAAAAAAAATGTCATGCAGGGGCACAATTTCCTGCAAAACGGGGATGAAGCGAATCCTGTTTTTTGTTTTTGGGCACGGATTACGCAGATTACACTATCTTTTAAGAATTAGTTGCAACGGAAGGCAAATAGGGTGAGGTCATCATTGGGCTCTGCTCCGTCGCGGAACAGGTCGGTGTCAGCCTTGAGGGTCTCGACCATGTCGCGCATACTTTGAGAAGCGTGCGACGTCATCAGCTGGATGATGCGTTCCTCG
>CAJOFE010000050.1 GCA_905233825.1 uncultured Prevotella sp.
TTTTTCGTAACTTTGCCGATAAATCGGCGAAGTTACTCTGTCTTGACAAAAAAAGAAATAAGTTTCTTTGTTTTGTGCTCGACTTTTCGTAACTTTGCAAGCAAAAAGCGAACACGATGGCAAGAAACGTAGTTTGGCACGACGATTACTGGCTGTTGTTGATGCAGCTCTACCTGCGGAAGCCCGTGGGAGTGAAGCCTTTGTACAGCCGCGAGATGGTGAACCTGAGTATGGAGCTGCACATCGCTCCACAGGCGTTACAGAACAGGATGCAGCAGATAGCGCGTCTCGATACGCCGCGCATAGAGCGTATTTGGCAGACCTATTCCGACAACCCACGCCGACTGGCACGGGCCGTCCGACTGCTACGCGAGATGAAGGGCTTCGGTGCTGCGGGCGAGTTCTACGAGGGCGTGGAGGTACAGGAAACCTTCGAACGCGACTTCCGTCCGCTGGCTGACGACGAGCGCTTCACCCCTGCCATGCTCATCCTCATCCTCGACCTCTACTTCCAGTTGACACCTTCCACGATGGTGTCTGCTACCCCTGAGGTGGGCGCATTGGCCCGTCTGCTTGGACTGAAGGCTGTTGATGTGGTGCAGGTGCTCGACGTGTACCAGATTTGCGACCCCTATTTAGAACGTAACGAGGTGACGCTGTCGCCGCTGCTCTTGCCCTGTCAACAGATTTGGCAGCGCATGAGCGACAAGGAACCCCAGCAGCTGAACGAGCTCGCTAACGAACTGAAAGCATACTTCAAATAGTAATTTTCCTCCCTCCCCCTAAAAATGGCCCAAAGTCAGGTTCAACAGCAGAAACAAGAGCAACGACAGCTACAGACCATCTCGGCTCAGCAGCTGTTGCAGTCGCAGCTGGTGGAACTGCCTTTGCAGCAGCTGATGGAGCGTATAGAGACAGAGCTGCACGACAATCCTGCGTTGGAGAAGAAGGTGACGGAAGAGGAGCCGCTCAGCGACTGGCCTTTGCCAAGTGCCGAGGGCGACAACGATGCTTCGGAAGATTTTGACGCCCAGCGTGAGCGCGAGGAGCGCAGCGATGCCCTTGATGCCGCCTTGGAGAACATCGGGCGCGACGACGAAGACCTGCCCGTCTATCAGGGAGGGAAGTCGTGGAATGAAGAGCAGGAACAGTTCGTGTATGGCGAAGAGCGCTCGTTCTACGACCAGCTCATGGAGCAGGTGGGCGAATTGGAGCTCACCGAGCACGACCGCTATGTGCTGGAATATCTCATCCAGTCGCTCGACGATGACGGATTGCTGCGTACGTCGCTGGCCGACATCTGCGAACAGCTGGCCATCTACCACAATATTGATATTTCTGAGGAAGCCTTGCAGTCACTCCTCCAGCGCCTGCAGCAGTTCGACCCCGCAGGCATCGGAGCCCGCTCGTTGCAGGAATGTCTGTTGCTGCAGGTGGAGCGACGCAAAAAATCAGTACTGACCGACTTGATGCGCCGTGTGCTTGAGAACTATTTCGAGGAATTCACGAAGAAGCACTGGAAGCGCATCCAGCAGCAGCTGGCGCTGAGCGACAGTCAGATGGACGAACTGCTGGGCGAACTGCGCCGTCTGAACCCCAAGCCTGGTGCCGCAATGGGCGAGACGTTGGGACGCTCGATGCAGCAGATTATTCCCGATTTCATCGTAGATACACAGGACGATGGCACCGTCAGCTTCACCCTGAACTCAGGCGATATGCCGCGTCTGGAGATATCGCAGTCGTTTGCCGATTTGCTGAAAGACTTCCAAAGCAACAAGGAGCACATGAGTCGCCAGCAGAAAGAAGCGTTGCTCTACACCAAGCAGAAGATAGATGCTGCACAGAGCTTCATCGATGCCGTTGAGATGCGCCGACGCACGCTGACCAAGACCATGAAAGCCATCATACAGCTGCAGCGTCCCTTCTTTGTGGAGGGTGACGAAGAGCTGTTGCGTCCCATGATTCTGAAAGACGTGGCAGAGAAGACGGGACTTGACCTGAGTACCGTGTCGCGCGTGTCTAACTCCAAGTACGTGCAGACCCGGTGGGGCACCTTCCCATTGAAATATTTCTTCAGCGACGGCTACGTCACACAGAGCGGCGAGGAGCTATCGACGCGCAAGATCAAGCTCACCCTGCGCGACATCATCGATGCCGAGGACAAGCACAAACCGTTAAGCGACGATGCCCTACGCGATGCTCTTGCACAACGTGGCTTCCCCATCGCTCGCCGCACCGTCGCCAAATACCGCGAACAATTAGGTGTGCCCGTAGCACGTCTGCGCAAAACGTAAAAATTCTCACTTCTAAATTCTAAATTCTTAATTCTCAATTCTAAATTCTCCCCCCTCACCTCTAAAATCTAAATTCTTAATTCTTAATTCAAAAACGTGACATACAACAAGACACTCATCATCGCGGCAAAAGTCATCAGCATGATCTTCACGCCTTTCTACCTGCCCTTGGTAGGTATCGCGCTGCTGTTCTCGCTCAGCTACATGAACATGCTGCCCATGAGCTACAAGTTGCTGGTGGTGGGTATTGTCTATTTCCTCACCATACTCATCCCCACCTTCCTCATCCACCTCTATCGCCGTCATCGCGGATGGTCGCTCATCCAGCTGGGACATCGCCGTCGCCGACTGGTGGCCTATGCCATCTCCATCCTCTGCTACCTGGCGTGTATCTGGCTGATGTACTACTATAATATCTACCATTTCATCGTCATCATCGTGGTGGCGGCCCTGCTGATACAAGCGGTGAGCGTGTTCATCAATATCTGGTGGAAGATTTCTACCCACACGGCAGCCATAGGCGGCGTGGTGGGTGCCCTGATGGCTTTCGCCGAGTTGTTCCGCTTCAACCCCGTGTGGTGGCTCTGTCTGGCCATCCTCGTCTCAGGAATCCTTGGCACCGCACGCATCATCCTCCGCCAGCATACGCTGGGACAGGTCGTGGTGGGCTTCTTTGTCGGCTTGGTGTGTGCCTTCTTTTCGATATTGTATTTGTAATTGAGTATATATGAAACCTATTGTCAGCATCATCATGGGCAGCACCAGCGACCTGCCCGTCATGGAAAAAGCCTGCAAGCAGCTCGACGAGCTGCAAGTGCCCTTCGAGGTGAACGCCCTCTCGGCCCATCGCACACCGAAGGCAGTAGAAGAATTTGCCGCTGGAGCCGCTAACCGAGGCATTCGTGTCATCATAGCCGCTGCAGGCATGGCCGCTGCCCTGCCCGGCGTCATTGCCGCCCAGACCACGTTGCCCGTCATCGGTGTTCCCATCAAGGGCATGCTCGACGGTCTCGATGCCTTGCTCAGCATCGTTCAGATGCCCCCGGGCATCCCTGTGGCTACCGTCGGCGTGAACGGAGCGCAGAATGCAGCCCTGTTGGCCTGCCAGATGATTGCCCTCGGCGACCCCGACCTGGCTCAGCGTCTTGCTGCCCACAAGGAAGGTCTGAAGCAGAAGATTGAGAAGGCCAATCAGGATCTTGCAGAAGTGAAGTATGAGTACAAGACGAATTAGCACGGTGGCCCATGTGGGTGGGTTGGCCATTGGTGGCGAGAACCCCATTCGCATACAGTCGATGGCGACGGTTGATACCAACGACACCGAGGGCTGCGTGGCTCAGGCCAAGCGTATTATCGATGCTGGCGGCGAGCTGGTGCGCTTCACCACGCAGGGCACTCGCGAGGCGCTGAACATGGAGAATATCTCGCGGCGACTGAAGGAGGATGGCTACACTCAGCCGCTCGTTGCCGACGTGCATTTCAACGCCAATGTGGCGGACGTGGCTGCCCGCTACTGCGAAAAGGTGCGCATCAACCCCGGCAACTATGTCGATCCTGCCCGTACCTTCAAGCACCTGGAATATACCGACGAGGAGTATGCCGCCGAGCTGCAACGTTTGGACGAGCGCCTGGTGACCTTTATTAATATATGTAAGGAGCACAAGACGGCCGTGCGCATCGGTGTGAACCACGGCTCCCTCTCCGACCGTATCATGTCGCGCTATGGCGACACACCGTCAGGCATCGTGGAGAGTTGCATGGAGTTCTTGCGTATCTTCAAGCGGGAACAGTTTAATGATGTGGTCATCAGCATCAAGGCTTCGAATACCGTCGTCATGGTGCAGAGTGTGCGCCTGCTGGTGCAGCAGATGGACAAGGAGGATATGCACTATCCCCTGCACCTCGGCGTCACCGAAGCCGGCGAAGGTGAGGACGGGCGCATCAAGAGTGCCGTGGGCATCGGCGCCCTGCTCACCGAAGGTCTTGGCGATACCATCCGCGTATCACTCAGCGAAGAGCCGGAATGTGAGATTCCCGTAGCACGAAAACTGGTGGAACTCACTGAAAGTCTTCCCCTTCCTTTCCAAAAAGAAGGGAGTCAGGAACGCATGTTTATCGAAGATGACACGTTACATCTGTATATTGATGCCCCCGATTACGAGACGCTGCAACTCAAGGCAGCCATGGCTGCAGGCTCCATCCTCATCGACCGCAAAGCCACAAAATTGGCCATCCATTCTCCCCTCCTTTCGGAGGGGGCGGGGGAGGCTTTAGCTCTTGCCGACATGATTCTCCAGGCTGCCCGCATCAAGTTCACCAAGACGGAATATATCTCCTGCCCTGGTTGTGGCCGCACGCTTTATAACCTGCAGGAGACCATCGCCCGTATCAAGGCAGCCACCAGCCACCTCGTGGGACTGAAGATTGGCATCATGGGCTGCATCGTCAACGGCCCGGGCGAGATGGCCGATGCCGACTACGGCTATGTGGGAGCAGGCCGAGGCAAGATCTCCCTCTACCGGGGTAAGGAATGCATAGAAAAAAACATCCCCGAGGAGGAAGCGGTGCAGAAATTGCTCGATTTCATCGAGAAAGACAGACGGGAAAGTAAAATGCTGGTAAAATAGAAGTAAAATTTTGGTAAAATGAAAAAGCTATTACTAACGACAACCCTGCTCTTGGCAACAGCTATCTGCTCGCAAGCTCAGCGACAGGAAATCACGCTGACTGACGATTGGCAGTTCTCGCGTGACCAGCAGACCTGGCAGACCGTCAGTGTGCCCCACGACTGGGCTATCAGCGGACCCTTCGATAAGAAATGGGACATCCAGACGGTAGCCATCGTGCAGAACGGAGAGACGCAAGCCTCTGAGAAGACTGGAAGAAGTGGCGCCCTCCCGTGGATTGGCGAAGGCTACTATAAGCGTAACTTCACCATTCCATCGGACTTCGACGGCCACGTCGAGCTGGTGTTCGACGGAGCGATGGCGCAACCTACGGTCTATGTCAACGGGACAAAGGCTGGCTATTGGGCCTATGGCTACAACACCTTCCGCTTAGATATCACCCAGTTTGTGAAGCCGGGCGAAAACCGGTTGGAGGTCAGCCTGACGAATATGGAAGAGAGCTCGCGTTGGTATCCTGGTGCCGGCATCTACCGCCCTGTGACGCTGGTGCTCACGCCCAAGACATATATCGACGACTGGAGCCTCTTCGTCCGTACCATTGGGGTGGATCAGCGAAAAGACGTAGCCACTGTGGCTGTTGACGTCATGGTGAAGAACGTGGAGCCCGACATGCGTATGATTCTTTCCTTGCAGGATGCTGAGGGAAACAGCGGGGTGATGCATTCCGTAGTATCGTTCGGCGAAGGGTTCGTTACCAAGAACGTCGTCCTGGAGCATCCCAAGCTGTGGTCGCCGGAGACGCCGAATCTCTACACCCTCACCGTCCGTCTAATGAAAGACGGAAAGGATATTGATGTCAAGACCGTCAAGACTGGCATCCGCACCGTGCGTGTGTCGAAAGAGCATGGCTTCCAGCTGAACGGTCAGACGCGCAAATTCAAGGGTGTATGCCTGCACCACGACCTCGGTCCTTTGGGGGCTGCCGTCAACAAGGCCGCACTCATCCGCCAAATCAAGATCCTGAAGGACATGGGCTGCGATGCCATCCGTACTGCCCATAACATGCCGAGCCAGATGCAGATGGATGTCTGCGACTCCTTAGGTATGATGGTCATGGCCGAGAGCTTCGACATGTGGGTCTATCCCAAGTGCAAGAACGGCTATGCCCGTTTCTTTAACGACTGGGCCGACAAGGACATCACCAACCTCGTGAAGGCCAACCGCAACCATCCTTCCATCGTGATGTGGAGCATTGGTAACGAGATTCCCGAGCAGGGTAGTGAGGACGGCCGCCTGATTGCCACGCGCCTGCAAGGACTCTGCCACGCGCTCGACCCCACGCGTCCTGTCACCCAGGGACTGGATCATGCCGAGGCTTCCATCAAAAGCGGCGTTGCTACGGGCATGGACGTGGCGGGTTTCAACTATCGCGTGCATAAGTACGAGAAGAGCATCGAGCAGTTGCCGCAAGGTTTTCTGTTGGGGTCGGAAACGGCATCGACGGTCAGCTCGCGTGGCGTTTATTACTTCCCCGTCACGCCCACCGACCATGGTGTGCATCCCGACGGACAATGCTCCAGCTACGATGTGGAATGGTGTTCGTGGAGCAACCTGCCTGATGATGACTGGGTGTGGCAGGACGAGAAGGACTGGGTCATCGGTGAGTTCGTGTGGACGGGCTTCGACTACTTAGGCGAGCCTACGCCCTACGATGGCTACTGGCCCTCGCGCTCCAGCTACTTCGGCATCTGCGATTTGGCAGGACTGCCCAAAGACCGCTATTTCCTCTATCGCTCGCACTGGAATAAGGACGCGCACACCATTCACCTGTTGCCGCATTGGACGTGGCCTGACCGCAAGGGACAGGTGACACCCGTCTATTGCTATACCGACTACCCCGAGGCAGAACTCTTCGTGAATGGTAAGAGTCAGGGACGCATCAAGAAGAATTCGTCAGAACGCCTCGACCGCTACCGTCTGCGCTGGAACGATGTGAAATACGAGCCTGGCGAGCTGAAGGTCGTTGTCTATGATGAACAGGGCAAACGGGGTGGTGAGCAGATTGTACGCACCGCAGGCAAGCCCCATCACCTCCAATTCGATGTCTGGACATCAAACAGCAATCAAGGAGGGGGAGGGGGCGGACTCCACGCAGACGGCGAAGACCTCGCCTTCATCACCGTTTCTTTGGTAGATAAGAATGGTACGCTCATTCCCGATGCTGCCGACCAGCTGACGTTCGATGTGCAGGGAGCAGGCACTTTCCGTGCCGTGTGTAATGGCGATGCTACCAGCTTAGAGCCTTTCACCGAACCGACCATGAAACTCTTCAGCGGTCAGCTGGTGGTCATCGTTCAGGCTGCCAAGCAAGAAGGTAATATCACGCTGACCGTCACCAATCGTCAGCGCGGCATGAAACAAAAGGTGGTCATCCCTGTGAATTAGCGTTGGCCGCCTTACGGTATTCACCGGGTGAAACCTGGTAATACTCGCGGAAAAGCTTGTTGAAATTGGAACGGTTATTAAAGCCGGCCTTGTAGATGATGGTGGTGATGTCATACTCGCCTCTTGCCAGCAGCTGCGCCGCATACCGGATACGATAGCCGTTGATGAACTGGTTCACCGTTTTGTCGTCTGAACACTCACGGATGGCATCGGCCACATATTTGTAGTTCGTGCCTAAGATGGAAGCCAGCTTCTCGCGGTTCATTTCCGCCTGCATGTAGAGTCTCTGTTCCTCCATGATCTTGCAGATCTTCTGATAGAGTTGCTGGTTGGCACTGGGCTTCTCTTTAGGAAGGGTCTGTGGCTGTTCGTCATCCTGTACTTGTACTTCGTCCTGTGCTTCCTCCTGCTTCCTGAGTTGCAGCTCCTCATGCAGCTCCTGGTGCTTCTGATGGAGCATCCTGTTCCGACGGTACAGGCGGAAAAGCTGCCAGATAACCATCAGAAGCACGACCCCTAACGTCAGCATGGCCATCTGATAGAACTTTACAGGAAAGACAAAAATGAAAAGTTTCATATTTTACGAAATTCGCGGCAAAGTTATATCATTTTGCGGATTTTTGATATTTTTTTTCATTGTTTTTTATCTTTTTCCCGTTTTTTATGCAATTTTTTCCGTTTTTCACAAAAAAATTGCGAAAAATATTTTTTTGTATGAAATAAAATCCCTATCTTTGCCGCACGATTATGAAAAAACCTAAATATATTTTTATTCTACTGCTAATAACAATGACCATCCTACCGTTATCTGCAGTTGGCCAACGAAGCGACACTTTGAAGGTGCAGTTCCGCGTGGGCCAAAGCAATTTGGATTTGGACTTTAGCAATAACGGTCAGCAGATAGATCATTTTGTCCGCAATGTCTGGGCACACTTTGGCAGTCGCAAAGCCGATGAGTTGCAGCTGAACATCTACACCGGAGCCTCACCTGAAGGTCCCGCTGAGCTGAACCGTCGTCTGGGCGAGCAGAGAGGTATGACGCTACGTGAGGAGCTGATGACGCGAGTTGCCCTCACCATCACGGGTAAGGGCAACTACACAGGTTCCGTGACCAAGGACTTCACCATTTCGAATCAGCAAGGGGCTATTAATCTGGCCACTGCTGCAGTCGTAATCTCTAAACAGACTTATACAGGTGCTGACCTGAAGCCTACAGCAACGACTACAACCGTCACAGTGAATGGTACTGAATTGACAGAGGGAACTGATTATACATTCAGTTTCATTCAAGAAGAGGATAATTTCTACAAGGATGCAAAGATTTATAGTAATGCTATCATCATCAAGGCTAAGGAAGGTAGCGAGTATTACTATGGCACAGCGGTAGGTAACTACATCATCGAACCGCGTGACCTGAGTGATGCTGGCATTATTATTAAGGTAGGTGGACTGAACTATACAAGCGCAGAGCAGGCTGTCACGGTAACAGTCAATTATGGCGGCACATTAAATACAAATATTGACGAAATTCTAGGAGGTAACAACATAGATGCTGCTAATTACACCTTCACGCCAACTAAGGTGACTGAAGCAGGACATTACGACATCACGATTACAGCTGTAGAGAACAGTAACCTTGTTGGTTCAACCACTGCTGTCCAGTGGGTATTCAAGAGTCTTGACGGCAACTATGCAACGGACTTCACTGTAGAACCGAGTCCGATACCTACACAGACCTACACAGGTTCGGAGATAAAGCCAACCATCGTTGTGAAGGATAAGGATCGTGTGATGCAGCTCGAAGACGCAAACTCAGGAGATTATAGCATTGAATATACTGGCAACGTCGATGTTGGTCAGGCTACTGTCACCATTACTGGTCGATATGCTTATAGTGGTACCATCACTTTGAATTTCTACATCGTCGAGGAGTACTTCACAATAGATGATATTACCTACCACCACGCTAAAGAGGGAGAGGAAGTAAGCGTCGGTAAGAAGGACGGAGAAAACAATGTGCTTGCTACTACGAAGACGGGTAAGATAGAAGTTCCTGAGAAGGTCACCCATAGTGTAGGGCCAGAGTTTACGGTGACTGGTATTGAGAAGAATGCCCTCGGTGGTGCAGGCATCACTGCTGTTGTATTGCCGAAGAGCATCGCAGATATTGCCGACAATGCCTTCAAGGGTGCTGACAACGTGCGCTATGTGGATGCTTCGTCCATGAAGGGTTATGAGCCCACGACGCTAACGCGTGAATTCGATGGTCCGTTCAACGGTGTTCCCAAGCAGGCGCTGGTCTATCTGTATGGTACTACCTTCACGGGTGAGAACTACGTCTATAAGCCAGGCGACGGTGATACCTATTACTGCGAGAAGTTCAAGATCTACGACGACCTCAGTGGTTCACAGACCGGCTTTACGGGTGATGACTACAAGTGGGCATACGAGAATATCCATCCGTTCATGGCCTACACCATCGAGAACACCCGTATGCTGACAGCAGGCAAGCACTACACCACCTGCCTGCCCTACACCCTGGCTATTCCTGCCGGCATGAAAGCCTACACGTTGGATGCCACCTCTGACAAGCTCTTCGGCTTCAGCGAGGTAACGGGAATCATCAGTGCAAAAACGCCATACGTGCTGATTCCCTCGAAGAGTGGTCAGCTGCTGAGCACGGTCACCACAACGGTACCGGTATTCACAGAAGATGCAGAGGGTACTGAGAGCAAGCTTAATCCTACCCAGAAAGGCAGCTTCACGCTCTATGGTACCATGCGCTATATGGATACCGACAAGGCAAATGGCAAGTACATCATGCAGTATGGTGGCGGTTACTCTACGTGGCTACAGATCACTGAAAGTTACAGCTATTCCAATCCTTGCATACTGCCCATGCGTGCATACATCGCACCATCTGGCTCCGGTGCACGTCGCTATACCGCCACCTTCACCGACATTGACGGCAAGCAGTTAACCAGTGACATGCTTCTGGATGCAGATGACAGCATGTACTACGACCTGCAGGGTCGCAAGGTGGACACGCCACAGCGCAAGGGACTCTACATCAAGAGCTCTGTCGAGGGCAAGAACGGACGTAAAGTAATCAAACGAAGATAAACGGAATGATTAACCACAACCATCATCAGGAGAGGAGCATATGGATTATATGGCTCCTTTCCTTTCTTTTTGTAACGCCTACACAGGCCAGTATCACCCTGCCCCTGAAGGGTAACATCGTGAAGCCCACCGACAAGCATATACAGTACGTGGGTCGTATCTCGTTCCAGAACCCTGAGCGCCCGGCGTGGAACTATCCCGGCGTGCAGATCAACGCTGCCTTCGAGGGTACCAGCGCCAAGCTTATCTGTAAGCCTGGCAGCGGCTATTTCATGGCGCAGATTGACGAGGCAGAACCCTTCAAGGTGGCTTTCCGCGGTCAGCGCGACTCGGTGGTGACGCTCTGCACGGCACTGCCCCGTGCCCGTCATACCGTGCGCCTGATGTATATCGTTGAGGGCTATGAGATGCGTCCTGAGTTCTGGGGCTTTGTCTTCGACGGTCCTGTCTGCGATGCGCCGGCGCTACCTTCCAGGAACATAGAATTTATCGGTAATAGCATCACCTGTGCCTATGGCAATGAGGCTGTGGGACCTCAGAATCATTTTGAGTATGAGACGGAGAACCACTACTATGGCTATGCCCAGCTGGCTGCCCGTGCCCTTGATGCGAAAGCCCATATTGTAGCCCGTAGCGGCATCGGTGTCTATCGTCACTACAACGGCCCGAAGACTGGCACGCCTTCTACGTCGATGCCGGTGCAATATGAATATACCATCTATGCCACTGATGCCAGCCTGCGACAGCCGGGAACATTAGAGGCCGAGCGCTGGGATTTCAGCCGCTTCCAGCCTGAAGTCATCTGCATCAATTTAGGCACCAATGACCTTTCCACCAACAACTACGATGTGAAGCTGCTGAAGGAGGGCTATGAGAAGGTGCTGAAGATGGTAAGGCAGAACAACCCGAAAGCCAAGATTGTCTTCCTTTGCGGTTCGATGTTGGGCGGGAAGGAGTTGGATATCTGCAAGAAACTGCTCGATGAAATCGTGGAAAAAGCGCATCAAGGGGGTGATAACGAGGTCTATCATTTCGACTTCAGTCGTGGTGACGGCTCGCTGAACTATGGTGCCGACTGGCACCCCTCCATCTGGCAGCATGAGAAGATGGCCGCTGAGCTCACAGCCTATCTTCGCACGCTGATGCAGTGGTTCTGAGAAAGGGGTAAGGAGATGAGGAGTAAGGAGGTAATACCTTACTTATAGTTTCTCACCATAACACAGGTCGCCACAGTCGCCAAAGCCAGGAACGATATACTTATTTGCGTTCATGCCCGGGTCGATGGCAGCGCACCAAAGGGTGGTGTCGTCGGTCACATTCTGGCGTAGCATCTCTACGCCTTCAGGGGTGCTGATGACACAGCAGATATGCACGTTGGCGGGTTTGCCTGTGGCGAGAAGCGCCTCGTAGGCAGCCACCATCGAGCCTCCGGTGGCGAGCATCGGATCGACGATGACGAGTGTCTTGCCTTTGCAAGACGGTGATGCCAGGTATTCGGTGTGAATGCCCACCTCGGTATGCTCGCGGTTGGTGTACATGCGATAGGCAGAAATGAAAGCGTTGTGGGCATGGTCGAATACTTCCAGGAAGCCTTCGTGGAAGGGTAGGCCGGCACGCAGCACGGTAGCCAGCAGCAGGTCATCCTTGATGAGCGGGACGTCAATAGTGCCTAATGGCGTAGTAATGGTCTTTGGCTTGTATTGTAGTGTTTTGGAAAGCTCGTAGGCCATCATCTCGCCGATACGCCGGATGTTATTACGGAAGAGTTGCCGGTTGCGCTGGTAGCTCTTGTCGCGTAGCTCAGACATGTATTGGTTGATGACCGAGTTCTGTTCTGAGAAATTGATGACTTTCATGGGAGTAAAAAAGGAGTAAAGGGAGTAAGGAGGAAGGGGGGTGGGCGTTAGAGAAAGACAGGTGCCACGATGGCACCTATCTGTTCTAAGTAGGTAGCGTCGGTCTGGTCGAAGGTGGCGAGCTCCGTGCTGTCGATGTCGAGTACAGCCTTGACGGTGCCGTCGGTAGTGACGATGGGAACGACGATTTCCGAGCGCGAGAGGCTGCTGCAAGCGATGTGCCCGGGGAAAAGCTCCACGTCGGGCACTACCTGTGTCTGGCATTGCTGCCAGGCCGTGCCGCATACACCACGCCCATAGCCGATGTGCATGCACGCCACCGAACCCTGAAAAGGCCCTAAGCGCAGCTCTTCGCCTTTCACAATATAGAAACCCGTCCAGAAGAAGCCCATCGTCTCATGGATGGCTGCACAGACATTGGCCATCACGCTGACGGCATCGTCCTCACCTGCTGTCAGGGCTTTGATTTGCTCCGTCAGCAGCTGGTATTTCTCGTCTTTCGTCATTAAATCAGTGAGAATGCAACATCCATCATGTGAGTGAAGGTGGTCTGGCGTTCTTCGGCAGTAGTAGCCTCACCCGTGAGGATATGGTCGGAAATGGTGAGGATGACCAATGCACGTTTACCGGCACGGGCAGCATTCATGTAGAGTGCCGAGGCCTCCATCTCAATGGCCAGCACACCCATGTTCATCCATTTGTCGTTATGGGCATTCTCGGTATAGAAGGTGTCGCTCGACATCACATTGCCCACCTTGTAGCGATAGCCGAAGCTGTCGCAGGCATTGGCAGCGCCACGAAGCAGGTCGAAGTCGGCAATGGGAGCGAAGATGCCGGGCAGTTCATACTGTGAGGCATAGTTGGAGTTGGTACAGGCACCCATAGCGATGCAGAGATCGCCCACGTGCAGATCCTTGTTGATGGAGCCAGCACTGCCTACACGGATGATAGTCTTTACGTCATAGAAGTTGAAGAGCTCGTAGGTGTAGATGCCGATGGAGGGAATGCCCATGCCATGGCCCATCACGCTGACGCGCTTGCCTTTGTACGTTCCCGTGAATCCCAACATGCCGCGAACATTGTTGAACTGCACAGGGTTCTCCAGGAAATTCTCAGCCATGAACTTGGCACGCAACGGATCGCCTGCCATGATGACGGTCTCGGCAATCTCGCCGAGCTTGGCCCCGATGTGGGGAGTAGGTACGTTTGCCATAAGCAGTATTGTTTAGGGTTTATAATCGTGTGCAAACTTACATAAAAAACTTGAATTATACAACAGTCGAGATAAAAAAGTGAAGACCACCCCTCTCTTTTCCGTCGTGGAAGTGACCGCCGTCACCA
>CAJOFE010000051.1 GCA_905233825.1 uncultured Prevotella sp.
ATTCATTGCAGCGCCACGCGCCGCAACCAGCGCTTTCCCGTGACAGCACTCATCCGCTGTCACGCGGAAAGGTTCGGATTCACGGGCTACCACTACTACATCACCCGTGACGGAGAGACCTACCAGACGCGCCATGAACAGCTGGTGGGTGCCCATGCCAAGGGCTACAATCAGCACTCGCTCGGCGTATGCTACGAAGGGGGACTGGACGAGCACGGCAAGCCCGCCGACACCCGCACAAAGGCCCAGAAGCGCGCCCTGCTGCATCTGCTCCGCCGCCTGAAGGCCGAACATCCCGATGCCAAGATCCTCGGCCACCGCGATCTCCCCGACGTCCACAAGGCCTGCCCCTGCTTCGATGCCGGCAAGGAATATGGGGGAATTTGATGGCTACGCCGAAGGTACTTTCGCTCGGAAAATTACAAATTCATTTGCATTTTCGCTCGGTTTGTACTACCTTTGGCTACACCGAAGGTACTCTCGCTCGGAAAATTGCAAATTCATTTGCATTTTCGCTCGGTTTGTACTACCTTTGGCTACGCCGAAGGTACTCTCGCTCGGAAAATTGCAAATTCATTTGCATTTTCGCTCGCTTATTCGTACCTTTGCACCGAAAATTGTAGAAGGATGAAAAAACTGTATATTGAGACATACGGCTGTCAGATGAATGTAGCCGACTCGGAGGTGGTGGCCTCGGTGATGCAGATGGCGGGCTACGAGACTTGCAACAGCATCGATGAAGCCGATGCCGTATTCCTGAATACTTGTTCGGTGCGCGACAATGCTGAGCAGAAAATCTATCACCGCCTGGAGGCGCTGAATGCACTGCGCCGCCAGCGCAGCGGTTCCCTCCCTTCGGGGGAGGGCGGGGGGAGAGGCTCTCTGATTATCGGCGTGCTGGGTTGTATGGCAGAACGTGTGAAGGATGACCTGCTGAACAAGTACGGTGCCGACTTGGTGGCGGGTCCCGATGCCTACCTGTCGCTACCCGACCTTATTGCACAGGCTGAGACAGGACAGAAGGCTATCAATATCGAGCTCTCGACCTCTGAGACCTATAAGGATGTGGTGCCTCAGCGCATGGCTCTGGGACACAGGATTGGCGGCTTTGTCAGCATCATGCGTGGCTGCAATAATTTCTGCCACTACTGCATCGTGCCTTACACCCGTGGGCGTGAGCGTAGTCGCGACGTGGAGAGCATCTTAAGGGAGGTCCGCGACCTGCGCGACAGGGGATTCAAGGAGGTGACGCTGCTGGGGCAGAATGTGAACTCGTATAGAAGCCTCTCCCCCCGCCCTCTCCAGAGGGAGAGGGAGCTGAAGTTCCCGGAATTGCTTCGTTTAGTTGCCGAGGAGGCTCCTTCGATGCGTATCCGCTTCACCACCTCGCACCCGAAGGACATGAGTGACGAGACGCTGCGTGTCATTGCCGAGATGCCTAACGTGTGTAAGCATATCCACCTGCCCGTGCAGAGCGGCTCAGACCGCATTCTGCAGCTGATGAACCGCAAGTACACCCGCGAGTGGTATCTTGATCGTGTGGCTGCTATACGTCGCATCATTCCTGACTGTGGTCTCTCTACGGACATCTTCGTGGGCTATCACTCCGAGACGGAAGAAGACCACCAGCTCTCGCTGAGCCTGATGCGTGAGGTGGGCTACGACTCGGCTTTCATGTTTAAATATTCCGAGCGCCCAGGCACCTACGCCTCGAAGCACCTTCCTGATGATGTGCCGGAGGAGGTGAAGCTGCGCCGTCTGAACGAGCTCATTGCCTTGCAGACGGAGATATCGGCCCAGCAGAACAAGAAGGACGAGGGAAAGGAGTTTGACGTGCTGGTGGAAGGTTTCTCAAAGCGCTCGCGTGAGCAGCTTTGCGGACGTACGGAACAAAACAAGATGGTGGTCTTCCCGAAGGCCGGCCACCATATAGGTGAAACAGTGCGTGTGCGCATTACGGGTAGCACCAGTGCTACTCTGCTGGGGGAGACTATAGAATAAGACTATAGACCTTAGACTTTAGGGTTTGACTATAGACTTTAGACTGTAGGTTTTGACTATTGACTATAGACTGTAGAAGAAGACTTTAGATTGTAGAATTTATAAGTTTTTCAATAACCTTTGGAAAGTGCTCCATTTCAAGGAGGTGTTCTTTGGCGGCAATGTCATCGGCAGTGTCAGAAGGGGAGAGGGCTACGCGATACTGTACGATGATGTCACCGGCGTCGCATTGGGGTGTCACCCAGTGAACAGTCATACCCGTTTCTGTCTCTCCTGCAGCTTTCACAGCCTCATGCACATGATGTCCCCACATGCCCTTGCCGCCATATTTCGGTAAGAGCGACGGGTGGATGTTCACCATCTTGCTGGGGAAAGCGTCGATGAGATAGTTGGGGATGAGGGGCAGGAAGCCGGCCAGCACAACGAAGCCTATCTGGTATTGCTCCATGAGTGTCATCACCACCTCGGGCTTTTGCAACTCGGTCTTCGGCACCACTACGGATGGCACTCCCAGCCGTTTGGCACGCTCCAAGACGTAGGCATCGGCTTTGTTGCTGATGACTAATGCCACACGTGCGCAGGGCTTCTCGCTGAAATACTGTATCAGGTTCTCGCAGTTCGACCCGCTGCCCGAGGCAAAAACGGCTATGTTCACTCTCTCCATAATCATTTATTTGATTTCAGGATGCAAAGTTACGAAGAAAATTTGTAACTTTGCACCCAAATTGATAAAAAGATGAAAGAATTCCTTCAAGTGTTGAGGCGCTTCGTGCCTCCCTATAAGAAATATCTCATTGCATCGGTGCTGTTCAACATCTTGTCGGCACTGCTCAACATCTTCTCGTTTGCTGCGCTCATCCCTATCCTGCAGATCCTGTTCCAGACGGGTGATGCCGAGGCAGCTACTGGCTGGATGGCGTGGGACTGGGGTAACATTCAGGAAGTGCTGATGAACAACCTGAACTATATGGTGAACAGGCTCATAGCCGACTACGGGCAGACTACTACGTTGCTCTTCATCGGCCTCTTCCTCGCTGTGACCACTGCCATGAAGACGGGTGCCTACTTCGCCTCGTCTGCCACGATTATTCCGATACGCACAGGTGTGGTGCGCGACATACGCAACCAGCTCTATCAGAAGATTACCTCCCTGCCCTTAGGCTTCTTCTCGGAGGAGCGCAAGGGTGACATCATTGCACGCATGAGTGGCGATGTGCAGGAAGTGGAGTCGAGCATCATGTCCTCGCTCGACATGCTCTTCAAGAACCCCATCCTCATCGTGGTCTATTTTGGTACGCTGCTCTTCGTCTCGTGGCAGCTCACGCTGTTCACCATCGTCTTCGTACCCATCTTTGGATGGTTTATGGGATTCGTGGGACGCAAGCTGAAGCGCAGGAGCATAGAGGCACAGGCCCTGTGGAGCGACACGATGAGCCAGGTGGAGGAGACGCTGGGCGGTCTGCGTATCATCAAGGCTTTCTGTGCCGAGGAGAAGATGAACCGCCGTTTTGACGGCATCAACTCTCACTATCGCGATGACATCATGCGTGTGAACATCCGCCAGTCAATGGCTCACCCCATGAGTGAGTTCCTGGGTACGGTGATGATCATCATCGTGCTGTGGTTCGGTGGTATCCTCGTCTTGCAGGGCAAGGCACTCACGGGCCCCGCATTCATCTATTACATGGTCATCCTCTACAGCATCATACAGCCCTTGAAAGACTTTTCGAAGGCTGGCTACAACATTCCGAAGGGACTGGCTTCGATGGAGCGTATTGACAAGATTCTGAAGGCTGAGAACAACATCAAGGAGGCCGAGCACCCGCAGCACATCAGTAGCTTCGAGCACGAAATAGAGTTCCGCCATGTGTGGTTCGGATATGGCGAGCAATGGGTGCTTCGCGACATCAACCTCGTCATTCCCAAGGGTAAGACCATCGCTTTGGTAGGGCAGAGTGGGGGAGGAAAATCAACGCTTGTGGATCTCATTCCCCGTTACTACGACGTGCAGCAGGGTGAGGTGCTCATCGACGGCATCAACGTGAAGGACCTGGGGTTGCACGACCTGCGTCAGCTCATCGGCAACGTCAATCAAGAGGCTATCCTCTTCAACGACTCGTTCCGCAATAACATCAGTTTTGGCGTGGAAGGTGCTACTGATGAGCAGGTGGCTGAGGCTGCCCGCATAGCCAACGCCTACGAATTCATCATGCAGTCCGAGCAGCAGTTTGACACCAACATAGGCGATCGTGGTGGACGCCTCTCGGGTGGTCAGCGCCAGCGAGTATCCATAGCCCGTGCCATCCTGAAGAACCCGCCTATCCTCATTCTCGACGAGGCTACCAGCGCCCTCGATACCGAGAGTGAGCGCTTGGTGCAGGATGCCCTGGAGCGCCTGATGAAGACACGCACCACCGTTGCCATAGCCCATCGCCTCTCAACCATTAAGAATGCCGATGAGATATGCGTTCTTCACGAGGGCCGCATTGTGGAGCGTGGCACCCATGAAGAACTCTTAGCCATCGACGGCTACTACAAGAAACTGCACGACATGCAGCAGGTGTGAGGCTGCTATTTGAACACAATCATATCTGCCAGCTGCAGGAAATAGTCGTTCGTCCAGACATCGAGTTCGCGAGGATCGTCAATGAAATCTGTGACATCTTGCTTCACGAGCTCTATGTCAGAAGTTGATAGCTTTTCACGGAGCAACTGCATAAAGGATTCCTTTTCAACCATTTCACCACTGAATTCGCGAATACGTTCCTGCAGATGGTGGTAATCCAAGGGAATCTGATGGCGCACATACCATTCGAAGTCATACCAGTCGCGCCCCTTGATTCTCCGTTGCCAGGCACGATAGACAAGTGCATGCATCTTACCGGCATACAAGTAGGGCAGCGTAAAGCAACGAGTCATAAATGTATATGGGCGGATGAGCCTTTTTTGTTCCGTCTCAAAAGCCATTGGTGGGTCGGTGTCAAGTTCTATCTTCACCTTGACGGTCTTCTTTGTCTGAAACTTGATATCGTAGGCCTCAGTGTTCTCCTTAAGGAATGCAGACTCTACCCGTCCGAAGATTTTCTTTTCCTTCTTCACGATATTCACTTCGTGTCCTGCCAGCTTGAACTCTTCGATGATGGATGGAAAATAATCTTCTAAATGGATGTCATCGCGCTTCTCAATCAGCGAGAAATCCATATCTTCCGAGAAGCGTGGCAGGTTATGGAAGATTCGCAGGCAGGTGCCACCATAGAAGGCAGCATGCTGGAAGAATCCTCCCCTGTGAAGCCCTGCGAGGGCTATGCGCTGCATCACTTCTTGCTCTACGTTTGGGGTGGAGGTGCTGACTTGCTCGGCACGTTCTGCCACCATATCGTCATAAATACTCATATCTTCTTGATGATTTTAATAAGGTTGTTTAATATCTGCTCCTTCCGGCCAGTCTTGGCGCATGCCTCGATGGTGCTGACATCGAAGTCGTTCAGTGCATCCACATCGAAGCGGATGTCTTCTTCCAAATATTGTTCCAGCCGTATGACAGACTGCGAGGGTAGGTAGGAATCGTATAGAATCATGTCGCAGAGTGCTTTCTCGGGACTGGCCATCAGACAATACACATCATTTTCTTCTATGCTCTTGATGCCGATGGGGAAATAGGACGGTTTCACCTGATAATAGGTAAAGCGTCCCAGCGAATTCTCAAACATGCGGGTACGCTTGGTGGTGACTGAAGTCATGGTATATACCCGTTCTGGAATAAGTCCATACCACCGCAACGCCCATTGCAATGATACATACGAGGGGCCGTAGATGTGGTTGGCGCACAATCGGACGTTGATAGGCTTGCCACTCACCCTGTCATCCACCACATACAGCCCACGTTTCAGACGTATAAGCTGTCCGTCTTTTTCCAAGGCCCGTATCTTCTCGCTTGGCGATGACAAGTAGTTGAAACAGGCTGCGATGGTGCCCGTTTGTACGGGAACATTTCCTAATTGGATTAAAGGATTTTCCTTCATAAGCATGACTATTTGGCTGCAAAAATACAAAAAACTGCACAGAAAACAAAGAATAACCTTGTTATCTGTGCAATTTTTAATAGTTTTTATCTGTTTCTTCCCCTTTCACCTGCTTTTCGCCTCCCCTTTTGGGGGGAAGGCAGGAGGGTGCTTCTTGGTGAGGGATGGGTGCTTTACTTCGCCGTCAGGTGCAGCTCCATGCTCTTTCCGCTGCTGGTCTCTACGATGCCCGTGTAGAGGCGTCCTTCGGGGCGTATGCGGAAGGTGTAGGTAGTATTGTTGGCAGAGCCCGTGAGCTGGATGGCATCGCCCGATTTAGTGCCTGAGACCTGTATGGGAGGCTCCTCGCCGTCGTTCTTGTAGGTGCCTTTCACGCGTCCGTCGGCACTCACCTCCAGCGTCAGCGTCAGCGGATAGCCATCGGCGTCGCCTGTCAGGTTGAGGGGCTGTGGAGCGTTGGGGTCTGGCTCTACCGAGGGTGAGCCTTCATCATCCTCATCCTCATCCTCGTCCTCGCGTCCTATTACGTAGTCGTCTTCGTCCTCGTCTTCATCGTCCTCGTCCACCATTTCCGTGTCTTCCTCGTCCTCGTCGGCATCAGTATGATGGCGGCTGTCTTTCTGGTTCGTGAAATAATAGACTCCAGCGCCTATGGCTGCGGCTACGAGCAGGGCGATGGCAGCTATGAGCCACGCGCGGCCCCCCTTCTTCCTAGGCTTGCTCAGACGCGTCTGAGCGTCCTGCTGCTTGTTGCTGCTCAGCCGTGTGGTTGGCTCCTCCTGAGGGCTTTCCTGTGGCTTCAGGGCATCGTTCTCGTTTGTATCCATTTTGGTCTATTCGAAATAAAAGGTTAGTACAATCATCTTGCTGTAGGCAGCATCCACGCTGTTGGCGAAGATGCGCTTGTTCACGTCCGTCAGCTCGTTCACGTGGTCCTTGCTGAATACGTCGTGCAGTCCGAAGCAGAATTTCAGCTCGGGTATGAACTTGAAGAAGGGCAGGTAGTAGTCGCATCCCAGTCCCACCTCCACCATCGTGTCATAGCGTTTCAGGTGGATGAAATCCTGATCCTTTCCCACGAGGTTGATCATCGGGCTCACGCCAGCTATGAGGTAGGGACGGTAGTTGTTGAAGCGCGGTGCCGAGAATTTCAGGTCTATGGGCAGCGCGAAGTAGGTGTTCTTCATGTCCTGCGTCGTCTCGCGAGGGTTGCCTGCATCGTTCAGGTCCTTGAAATTGCGGAATACTAAGTGCTTCGAGCCGAAGTGCATTGTGGGAGCCATGCGCAGCGAGAAATGCTGCGACAGCCTCATGTCGGCCACCACGCCCACGCTGAATCCCGGGTTCCAGGTATCGGCATCCGTCAGCACCAGCTGCTCCGAAGGCTCCTGCTCGGGCAGCTCCACCAGCTGCGGCCCCACGTTGCTGAACTCCGCGTCCTGCGTGTTCAGACCCACGTGAATGCCGAAATGCAAGGGGCGCAAGTCAATATACGGCTTGTTCTGCACCTTGCGCTGCTGGGCTACAGTCATCAGTACTCCCATAGCCAGCACGATGGTCATGACAATTCGTCTCATTTCTTTTATATATAACGCCGTTTTCCTCATTTTATTGTAGTTTGCCCCTTAAAGTCTATCGTCCTCTCTTCTATAATCTACAGTCTATAGTCTATCGTCCATCCGTCTCTCCGTCTGCAACTATTTCGACGGTGTATAAATAGCTAAAAAAGATACCTAAAAGTTGGTATTATTCGGAAAAACTTCTTATCTTTGCACCCTCAAATCTTAGTATTAACAAACTTTTAAAACAGAAAGAATTATGGCATACGTAATTGGTGATGATTGTATCTCTTGTGGTACATGTGCTGGTGAGTGCCCCGTTGAGGCCATCTCTGAGGGTGCTGAAAAGTACGTAATCGATGCTGACGCCTGCACCGAGTGCGGCACTTGCGCAAGTGTTTGCCCGTCAGAGGCTATCAGCCTTGGCTAATCTCCCGCATTAGCTTCATAAACCAAAACCAAAGGGGTTCCCGCGAGGGTGCCCCTTTTTTTGATCTACAGCCTCTCTCCCCGCCCTCTCCCAAAGGAGAGGGGGGATTCCCCTCCTCTGGGGAGGAGGGGTTAGGGGTGGTAGCGATAACAGTCAACCGATAGCCAACGACAGGAATACTGATACCCCCCCGCCCTTCGGGCACCCCTCCTTTACGAAAGGATGGGAGTTAAGTTCCCCTCCTCCGAGGAGGGAATTGAGACGAAAATGAGGGGCTCCCCTCAGTGGGAAGCCCCTCGTGTGTGGTTTTTTAGGTGTATTGTGTGCTTATTTCACGGTTTTGCTGAGTGACTCAACAACCTTCATAATGCCTTCGTCGCCGGGCTTGACTTCGAGGATCTTGTTGGCGTAGTCGAGAGCTGCCTTGTTGTCCTTGGCTATAGAGTAGTAGTAGAACATGAGGTAGCGGTAGGCTTTCTCGAGGCGGCTGTTGTCAGTGGCATCGTGCTCCTCGCGTGCGTTGATGAGCTCGATGAGCTTCTCGAAGTAGGGCTTTGCGAGTGCTGCCTTGCTGTCGGGATCCATGACGGCATTCACCGTGGCGCGCTGGAAGAGTGCGTACTCGGCTGCGTCGGGGAATTTCTCAGCGAGGTTGCCCCATACCTGGTCGGCTTCCTTATAGGCTGCAATCTCGGGCTCGGTGAGCTCTTCTGCGCCCTCGGGCTTGAGTGAGCGTGCCCAGTTCATGTGGAGGGTGCCGAGTCCGGCGTGTGCGATGGCATCAGGATCCTTAGCGGTGTTGAGGTAGTTGCGGTAGCTGGCGATGGCCTCGGGGAAGTTCTTCATCTGCTTGTGGGCATCGGAGAGCGACTTGTGGAGGTCGGCCAGGTTCTTATCCTCTACGTCCTGCATGGTGAGGCCTTTCTGATACTGCTCGATAGCCTGCTCCAGCTGGTTGTTGCCTGCGAGGGCGTTGCCGTAGTTCAGGAAGTCGAGGTGTGAGAAGGTGACGCTGTCCTTGGGAACTTTGGTGAAGAGGTTGTTGGCATAGACGATGGCCTCGTCATACTTCTTGAGGTTGTTGGCGCAGAAGAGAGCCAGACGTGTAAGCGTGGCGTTGTTGGGATTCTGTGCCAGACCAGCCTTGGCGGCATCGTAGCCCTGCTGGTACTGCTGGGCGACGAAGCATGCGTTGGCATACTCGATGAAGTCGGAGCGTGTCATCTTCTGTGTGGGCACCTTGGCGTAGGTCTCGATGGCCTGTCCGTAACGCAGGGAGAGGTAATAGATGTGGGCCTTGAGGGCATCTACGGGATAGTCGGGCACTACGGCTCCGAGCTGGTCGAGCTTGGCTACTGCTCCCTCCGGATCGATCTTGCGATAGACGAGGGCATACTTGCGATAGGGCTCGGGATTGGTCTTGTCGTAGTAGATGGCCTGCTCGTAGTTCTGTGCAGCTAAGCCACCGTCGTCGCCCTGTGCGGCAATGTCGCCCAGGAGCACGTAGGCGGGTGCGTACTGGCGCTTGGAGGCTGCCAGTGCGTTGTTGGCTGCTATGCGGGCATTGGTGGTGTCCTTTGCCTCATAGAAGGCACGTCCGAACGCTACGAGGTTCTCGGCGTTTTTCTTGTTCTTGCTGTAGAAAGGCTTCATTGCTTTAGCGATGTCTGCAGGCTTACTCTGGATAAGACTCTTTACGGCAGCGATGTCGGCAGATGTGCCGTCCTGTGCCACTGCGCCAGTGCTGAAACCCATCAGCAGGGCGCTCATGAAGAAATATTTAATCGGTTTCATAATCATCTTTTTTTAATGGTTAAACAATCTTTTTTTCTCTTTCTCTTCTTATATGGTGTTTCTTGCTTTTATGACGTCGTTTTGCCTGAAAGGTTTATTTCACTACTACGTCGCGCAGTGAGTATTCGCGCCAGGCGGGGAAGAGTCCTGCACGTCCGAAGAGCAGCTGTCCTTCTTCGCCGGGGTTCCAGCAGAAGTTGAAGAAGCGTCGCGGCGTGCCGCTGTTGCGGGGGTCGGTACAGATGCCCCAGATGGTGCGTATGAAGGGGTATTCGCCGGTAGCCAGATAGTACTGATAGGGCTTGACGGCGTTGAGGGGTGTGGTGCCTACGCGCATCACGGTGACGTTGCGCTTGAAGGTTACGTTTGTGGTGTCACGCTGGTCATTGAGCCAGATGGAGCCTACGATGCCGATGGCGTCCTTGTGGTTCTCAACGTAGTTGATGACGTCAGGGGCGGTATCCACGGCGCGTATGTTGCCTGAAGTTTTCATTTTCTCGCCGCCCAGGATGCTGTCGGTACAGAAGCGCACGGTGGCTGCCTGGGGCATGTCGAAGACGAGGCGGATGGTGTCGAGCTTAGACTCGGGGTAGAGCTCGCGCCAGGTAGTGATGTCGCCCTTCAGAATCTTCTTGAAGTTGTCAACCAGCATCAGCGTATCGGGGTTGTCGCGATTCACGATGAGTGCCATGCCGTCGTAGGCGAGTGGCTGCTGGCGAGGGTTATGTTGTTGATTGCGAATGATGTTTTCTTCGTTGGTGGTCAGTTTTCGTGTGGTGAACACGAGATAGACTTTCAGTTCGAGCAGGCTATCGATGGCTTCCTGCTCACTCATGTAGAGCGGGTACAGTTGCCGCTGGGTCTTGTTGTAGAAACAGTTGAAGGCCTCGTCCATGACGGGGCTGATGCTCTTATCAGCGGCGAAGAGCTTGGCTGTTTCGTCGTAGTTGGTATTAGTAGGCTTGCCCCCACATGATGGGAGCAAGCCTATGATAAGAGTTAATCCAACTATTGTGAGAATGTTGAATCGTTTGTTCATTTCACGTTATTGCAGTCTGAATGTTACGGGCACCGTATATTTCACACGCACGGCCGAGCCATTCTGCTTACCGGGAATCCAGCTGGGCATGCTCTTCAGCACGCGCACAGCCTCCTTGTCGAGTGAGGGGTCAACGCTCTTGATGACGCGGACATCGGTGATGGAACCGTTGCGCTCAACCACGAAGGTGCAGACCACACGTCCCTGAATACCATTCTCCTCGGCCACAACGGGATACTTGATGTGGCTGTTGAGGAACTGCATCAGAGCGGCGTCGCCACCGGGGAACTGAGGCATCTGCTCCACAACCTCGAAGACCTTGGTCTCTTCTTCCTTCTGCTCAACCTTCTCCACCACTTGCTGGTTCTGCTTCAGCACTTCCTGGCCTTCATCAGAGCCCTGGTCGAAGGTGACAGACGAGATAGCGACATCGCTCTTCTCAGTTTCGTCCTGTGTCTTGGTGACTTCCTGAGGAGCCTCGTCGTCCATGGCGTAGTCGGTGAACTTCTCAGAGTTCATCAGCTGGTCCTGCTGAACTTGTTCTTCCTCGGGCTGGATGTCATAGACAATCTCCTCCTCTTCCTCCTGCTCCTCCTGTTCTTCAACGACCATCTCGAGGGCCTCGGTGCCTTCGTTACGCTCCTCACTGGCTGCGATGGCATTGGCAATGCCGCCAACAGCGAAGAAGAGTCCCACGATGACTGCGATTCCCAGGATGAGGAAGAGCATGGCCATGTTGTTACGATTGCTGGTATTCTTGCGAATCTGGTAAGCACCGTATGCCTCGTTCTTGCCTTCAAAGACAAGATCAATCCATTTCTGGTCTAATAGATCTATTTTTGCCATAGTTCTTTCAGTGTTACGTTAGACATTAGTACTTACTCTGCGGCACCGGACTTAGGGTAGTCCTTCAGCTCGGGCACCTTCTGAAGTTCTGCATACTTCGTCTTGGCGGTACCCAGCAGGTTGTAATCCTGTTCGGTCATCTGAGCAATCACATACTTACCGATGCAGCAAATCTGCATCTCGTCAAGAATCTTCACCAGATCGTCGTAAGTGGCATCGTCAAGAGGCTTGATGTTCACCGACAGCGTGGGTGCCAAATCTTCGGCATTCTCTGTACCGTCGCGCATCTGCTTCATGAACGTTGCGAACTTAGCCAGATCCATGTCCTTCTGACCGTTCTTCACTACATCGACGTGACCTTTCTTGATCATGATGAGCGCCTTGTCATAGGTCTCATTGACGGAGAGCAGGGTGTCGGCACCTGTGGAGGCACCACCGCTGATCTTCATCGTCTTGTCGTCTTTGCCTGAAGGCTGCTTGGCATACCATCCGTCAAGGTCGGCCTTGGCATTGATGATAGCCTGCACGGGAGCGACATTGCTGCGATAGGGGTTGTAGGAAGCGAGCGTCTTGCGGATGCCCTCCTTGCCGTAGCTAACCTCTTCGAGATAGTCAATCTCGCCGAACTTCTCTTTCTTGTCGATGATGTAGCTGTAGAGCTTTCCCTCGGGAGCGAGGTAGAGCGTTACGGTGAGCTCAGTCTTCGACTTGTCCTTATCCTGCTCCTGCAGGTTCTCGTCCTTAGCCGGCATCGTCAGGTGCATAGCCTGAGGCTTTGCCAGTGATGTACACAGCATGAAGAACGTGATCAGAAGCATCATCATATCCACCATCGGCGTGAAGTCGACTCGGACATTCATCTTTTTCTGCTTGCTTTCTTTTTTCTTAGCCATAGTTATTCTTCCTTTTTATACTGTGTAACCAACTTGTAACGGCTCTCGTTGATGTCCTGCAGCTCGCTGATAACTTTCTTGAAGCGGGCATAGGGGGTATTCTGGTCAGCCTTGATGCAGATTTCGAGCTTCGAGGGAATAGCATCCTTTTCGGCGCCGTCGGGCATGTCTTCGGTTGTTTCCTTATACCACTTCTTGTAGCCGCTCTTCAGAGCTCTCACCCAGAGCTGGAACTCGCTGAAGGTGTCCTTACCCGACTCCTTGTTGAGGTTGGGGATTTCGATGACACTGTCAAGAGGCAGTCCGGCATCCTTGAGCTGGTGGGTCATCTGCTCGTGGGTCTTACCCAGATACTCGGCCAACTGCTCCATGGGGATACCAATCTGTGTCTCAGCCTTGAACGTGGCACGAAGCTCCTTGTTCTGAGGCCCCAGCTTGTCCTTGTACTTACTAAACTCCTTGGACAGCAGTGTGTCCAGCGCATATTCCATCGTCACCACCTTGTCCGTAGCAAGGAAGACACGGCCCAGGGTGTCGATGGTAATGTCGAGCGTGCCAGTCGATGGAACCTTCACCTCCGTACGTGATTGCGGTGTGATGACCTTCACCACCTCATTCTTCACGAAGTTTGCACTCAACATGAAGAAGGTGAGAAGCAGCACCATCACGTCGGACATGGGGGTCATGTCGATCCAGACGTCGTTTTTCTTAATTTTCATTTTAGCCATAGTCGTAATGGTTTTAAGAGTGGGCTAATAGAAAACTAAGCTTCGTCGGCGTGAGTAGCAGCGTAGGTCTGTGCAATTGAATAACCAATCTCGTCCAGTGCAAACGCAATCTTATCGATGCGGTTGGTGAAGAAGTTGTAGCTCACAACGGCCAGCCAAGAGGTACCGATACCGAAGGCCGTGTTAATCAGAGCCTCAGAGATACCTGCAGACAGCTCGACGGAGTCACCGCCACCGCCCTGTGCCAGAGCCTGGAACGACCGTAACGATGGTAGCGATAATGGGAAGGTTCATGGTCAGCGTAGGCATCTCAACGGCGATAGCCTCTTCGTGAGCCTGCTGGATGCGGGCCATCTTCACTTCCTTCTTAATACCGGTAGTAGCATCGGCATCCTTGTAAGCCATCACGGCAGCGCGAACCACGTTGGCCACGGAACCACCCTGATAGTCACAGTTCTTCAGCACTGCGTCGAAGTCCTTAGCCTTCAGGTTCTTCTTAACCTTGCCTACGAAGGTAGCAAGCTTCTCCTTACCGATACACTTGCTCAGAGCAATAACGCGCTCGATGGTCATGAAGAGCACGGTGAGCAACAGTGTGTGGATTACAGGCACGATGATACCGCCCTTGAAGATGGTACCCCAAACGTTCAGAGGAGTGCCGGTGTTGTCGCCACCCTCGAAGTTGCTGGCGCTACCCAGGTTGAGGAAGAAGTTCAAGAATGCGATGATAGCGCAGATAACGATTACCCAAATAGCATCTTTGATACCGATGCTGCTTGTACTTTTAGCCTTGGGGGCTTTCTTTGCTGCAGGAGCAGCTGCTTGTGTAGTTGCCATAAATTTTAATTTTTTTGTTTTTAAGTTATTAAATAAATTAAATGGTTATATTTGGGCACAAAGATAACACAAAAAAGTGGACTTTGGGCATATTTAACAACGTTTAACTAGTATTTTTTTCATTTCTTCAGTTTCCCGAGTGCTTCTTTGATGCGTCGCATGGCTTCTCGGATGTTATCATCACTCGTTGCATAGCTCATTCTGAAGCAGTCAGGATCGCCGAAAGCATCACCTCCGACGGTGGCCACATGAGCCTCCTGCAGCAGGTACATAGCCAGGGCAGTGGAGTCACTGATGGGGGAACCATCAGGCGCTGTGCTGCCATAGAACGAGCTGCACTTGGGGAAGAGGTAGAAGGCACCTTCGGGCACGTTCACCTCCAGTCCTGGAATGTCTTTGGCCAGGCTTACAATGAGGTCACGACGACGTTCAAAGGCCTGCCGCATCTCCTCCACACACTGCTGGCTCTCCTCATAGGCGGCCTGGGCAGCCTTCTGGCTTACTGAGCAGGGACCGCTGGTGTATTGGCCCTGCAGTTTGTTGCAGCCTTTCACAATCCATTCTGGAGCAGCAATATAGCCGATGCGCCAGCCAGTCATTGCATAGGCCTTTGACACACCGTTCACCACGATGGTGCGCTCTTTCATGCCAGGGAACTGTGCAATGGACTCATGACGCCCTACATAGTTGATGTGCTCGTAAATCTCATCAGCCAGCACATAGAGGTCATCATACTTTAATATAATGTTCGCAAGCGCGCGTAGTTCTTCTTTATTATAGACAGAGCCTGTGGGGTTGCTGGGCGAGCAGAGGATGAGCAGGCGAGTCTGCGGGGTGATGGCAGCCTCCAACTGTTCAGGTGTCATCTTGAAGTTTTGCTCGAAGGTGGCCTCAACGAAGACGGGCTTGCCTCCTGCCAGCAGGGCCATCTGTGGATAGCTGACCCAGTAAGGGGCAGGAATGATGACCTCTTCTCCAGGGTTCACCAAGGCCATCACCGTGTTACACACACTCTGCTTGGCGCCGTTCGACACCAGAATCTCATTCACCGTGTAGTCCAGCCCGTTCTCTTCCTTCAGCTTCCTGACAATAGCCTTGCGCAGTTCAGGATAGCCAGGCACAGGTGAGTAGCGCGAGTAGTTCTGATCTACAGCCTGTTTCGCAGCCTCCTTGATGTGCTCGGGGGTGTTGAAGTCGGGCTCACCAACACTCATATTGATGACGTCAATGCCCTGCGCCTTCATCTCGGCGCTCTTCTGTGACATGGCCAGCGTGGCTGAAGGAGCCAGGCGCTGCAGCCTATTGGATAGTTGTGCCATATAGCGTTTTTTTGTCCTTATGTATAGTTTCAACGTGCAAAGGTACGCATTTATTTCGTTTTAGCGAAAGAAATGTGACACTTTTTTTATTCAAACACCGAGGGGTCGGGCACATTGATGGGTACGGTCTTGCTTACACCCGAGATATTCACGGTGAAGTCTGCCGTTCTCAGCCTCTCCTTGTTCTTGGCTTTGAGGGCGAAGGTGTGCATGCCAGGTGTCAGCTCTCCGCTCCAGGGAGCCCAGCCCACGTCGTTGCCATCGACAATGACCATGGCCCTTGAGATGTTCGTTGTGACGGTCACCATTGTCTTGGTGGGCTGTGGTGCTGGTGGAGTCACAACCGTGCGGGGTGCTGGTGGTGTCTGCTGACGAGGTGTTTGCTGTTGGGCAGGTGGTGTCTGCTGTTGAGCTGGCGGTGTCTGCTGTTGAGCTGGCGGTGTTTGCTGACGAGGTGTAGCAGCAGGGGTTTCTTCCTCTTCTTCAATGGGTTCTGCAATGGCGACGCTATCAATGAGTGCCGTTTCAGTTCCGTCCATGTCTTCATCTGTGTCCTCGTTGTCAAGGTCATCAGAGCCATCCTCATCGTCAGAGCCATCCTCATCATCTTCGTCGTCATATTTATCCTCATCTTCCTCATCATCCTCATCATCTACAATGGATTTCTTGTGATGTGTGCCGAAGATGCCGTCGAGCATACCCTCAGAGTAAAGGTAGTAGCCGCCTCCACCCAATGCTCCCAGTATGAGCAGGATGACGAGCGTCCATATCAGGGCCTTGTTATTCTTCTTTCCAGGTTTCTTTTCTGGTTTCTTCTCCGCCAACACGGTGGATTGTGATTCGTTTGTTTCCATAATTCGTTCTTGTTTTTAGATAATTCGTCTAATTTGTTTCATTCGTTGAGAAATCAGAGGTGCAGGGTGTGCCCCATGCGTGTCTGTTTGGTCTTCAGATAGCGCAGGTTGTACTCGTTGGGAGTGACTTCAATAGGCACGTTTTCCACAATTTCCAGCCCGTATGCCTCCAGGCCCACACGCTTCACGGGGTTGTTGGTCATCAGCCTCATCTTGTGCACACCTAAGTAACGCAACATCTGTGCTCCACAGCCATAGTCGCGTTCATCAGCCTTGAAACCCAAGCACAGGTTGGCATCTACGGTGTCGTAGCCTTCCTCCTGCAGCTTGTAGGCAGCCAGCTTGTTCATCAGACCTATGCCGCGTCCTTCCTGCTGCATATAGACGATGACTCCCTTGCCCTCAGCCTCAATCTTCTCCATAGCCCGATGCAGCTGTTCACCACAGTCACAGCGACGTGAGCCCAGTATGTCGCCAGTCATGCATGAGGAGTGCACACGTACCAGAATGGGCTCGTCTTCCTTCCAAGTTCCTTTGATGAGGGCGAAGTGCTCCTGTCCGTTGCTTTTCTGACGGAAGGGCACAATGCGGAAGTGTCCATGCTCAGTAGGCATGTCAGCTTCCACACCCACTTCTATGAGCGACTCCTGCTGCAAGCGATAGGCAATGAGGTCCTTGATGGTGATGATTTTCAGCTGGTGCTCCTGTGCGAAGACCTGCAACTCAGGCATGCGGGCCATAGTGCCATCATCGTTCATAATCTCCATCAGGGCACCGGCAGGGTAGAGTCCAGCCAGCTTGCACAGATCGACAGCTGCCTCAGTATGTCCTGAGCGGCGCAGCACTCCGTTGTCCTGGGCATAGAGGGGGTTGATGTGTCCTGGGCGGCCGAAGGTCTCTGGGGTAGAGGAAGGGTCGGCCAAGGCCCTGATGGTGGCAGCACGGTCATGGGCACTAACGCCTGTGGTGCAGCCTTCCAGCTTATCTACGGTGACGGTGAAGGGGGTTCCCAGCACGCTGGTGTTCTCATTCACCTGACGGGGCAGGTCCAGCTCCTCACTACGGCTGATGGTGATGGGGGCACAGAGCACACCACGTGCATGCTTCAGCATGAAGTTCACCATCTCTGGAGTAATCTTCTCGGCAGCACAGATGAGGTCACCCTCATTCTCGCGGTCCTCATCATCCACCACAATGACAAAACGCCCATTGCGGAAGTCCTCTATAGCTTCCTCTAAGCCCCCTAAGATAGGGGGGTGGGGGTCTGAACTATTGCTTGTATATTGCTTTTCTTTCATTATTTGTGTAGTTTAATTCTATTGTCAGGGGCGCTTGTTCAACCCCCCCCCCTGACTCAGGGGGCTCGTACAATGGTCAATGATTCCACTGCTGGTCTTCTCAATGGTCTTCAGGTCTTTGTGCAGACGGAGACGGAAGCGTATCATACGGATGTAGAAGAACAAGCCCACAGGGATGATGATGCCAGTCAGGGCATTCAGCCAACGGCGACGGAAAGGCCTTGTGTGGGCATGTGTGGCCAGCACGGGATATTGGTTCAGCAAGTGCAGCACCTGCTTGTCGCGGGTGTTCGTCAGGTCCTCTATGACTGTCTCCAGCTGCTCGTTGATGGCAATGATCTGCCTGTCGTCACCAGGACGGAAGAACACCTTGATGGGGTTGGGCCAGCGGAACAGGTGATGCTCCTCGTTGTACTGGCCTATCTGCTCGTTGATGCTGGCAAGCTGCTGCATGTCGGTGGCATAGTCAGGATCGTTGATGATGACCTCCTTGCCACTGATGTTTCGCTTCTGCCTCAGTCCCAGCATGCGCATGAACAGCTGTCGGTAGGCATCCATATTGAAGACGGCAGAGTCGTTGTTGGCCTTGTAGGTGAAGAACACAGCCAGCGGAGCCAGCACCATCGTGGCAATTGACCTTCCGAACCACACTGTCCAGTTGTCATCACGGGCCATGCGGAAGCCAGAGTTGTCGAAGATGTAGTAGATAATGAACACCAGCACTGAGATGATGACGGGCACTCCCAGTCCACCCTTGCGGATGATGGCACCCAGAGGAGCTCCGATGAAGAAGAAGATGATGCACGACAGGGCCAGTGTGAACTTTCCGATGACTTCCAGTACATGCAGTCGCTCCTGACGATACAGCATCTTGGCATAGTCACCCTTCATCATCACCTCGTTGGCACTCAGCTGAGCCTGTCGGGCAGCCTCCTTGGTCACCTCGCGCTTGGCATTGTCGTCAAGATGTGCATAGAGGGTGTCAAGATTGGGCAGCTCGTCCTTCTGCATGGTCAATGTCAGCTGTATAGAGTCCTCGCGGCTGATGCGTGGGTCGGCAAAGGAATACACCTTCCCCTCTCTGTAGAACTGTCGGCCTATGGAGTCATTGGTGCGGCGTATAGAGTCCAGGTCGTGCAGTATCTGCTTCGAGCTCTTGGCTTTGGCATTGCCCGAGATAGATGCCACGTCGGCCAGGTTGAACTCACCGTCGAAGTCAAGCAGAATCTGCTTGTAGGCAAAGGTCTCACGCCGATAGGGCACTTCAGCAGCACCTGCCAGCTCCTGTTGCTTCATGTTTTCAAACCACTCGCCGCTCCATAGTGTCAGCAGCAGGTGCTTCTTCTCGGCAGTAGATTGCATCATGCCCGAGTCAGCCAGGATGATGGCCTGGTCCTCATAGCTGCCCGTCTGGCGGTAGATCATCATGCCATAGAGCATGCCCGTCTGCAGGTCTTTCTTCTGCACATACAGGTTGGTGGCAGGAATGCCGTCGTAGAACACCCCTTCTGGAATCTCCAGCTCAGGGCTCTTCTGCTTCATCGACACCAGCAGCTGAGCCAGGTGTTTCGTGGCATCAGGGGCAATCTTCTCCTGGAAATACACCGACACACCGGCTATCAGCAGCACAATGACAATCAGTGAGCGCATTGACTGCAGGAGCGAGATGCCTGCTGCCTTGATGGCTGTCAGCTCCGACGACTCACCCAGGTTGCCATAGGTGATGAGCGAGCTGAGCAGGATGGCCAGAGGAAGAGCCTGAGGCACCAGCGTCAGAGCCATATACCAGAAGAACTGCACCAGGATGTCCATCGTCAGTCCCTTGCCTATCAGGTCATCAATATAGCGCCACAGAAACTGCATCATCAGCACAAACTGGCAGATGAAGAAAGTGGCCACGAAGAGCAGGCCGAACTGCTTTGTAATGAATATGTCGAGTTTTTTGATTCTAAACATCGTTCAGGCTACAAACCTACAAAAAGAGAAGTGCCCCTTGTCACTTCTCATAGTCCGCTGGATTGGTGCAGACGGTCCAAGTTGCCGTCCCACAGGTCGTGCAGGTCGTCAATGTCCTCAGGCAGGGCATAGTCAGTTATGCACAGGCACACCTGTTCTGTCAGTTCACTGAAGCCGATGCGCATCTCCCAGAAAGCCTCAGGGTCGATCTCATCAGTCCATTGCAGACGTATATGACTATTCTTCTCACGTTCCAATATCCTTGCCTCCATTGTGTGATGCTCACCCCACAGGTCGCCCCATGTCAGTTCCACAATACCGTCAGTCTCATCCACACGGTCGGCAATCCATCGCTCCATGCCATGATCAGTACTGATCAAACCCCACAAAATATCGGGCTTTCGGGCATTAAGCGGATATTCCAGTTCCAGTCGCTGTTTCTTTATATTCATCGAGTCAGTCTTTTTCTGAATGGGAATTTGCATGTTCTGGGTGCAAAGATACGAATAAAAACACAATCGGGGGCAAGATATGCCGATATTTTTTGTAGGAAAATACTAAATAAAGTTAAAGCACCGAAGATTTTCACCCCTCCATCTTCCAAATTCAATTTATATTAGTACCTTTGCACCCGCTTAACAGAAGCGATGTTGGCGGGATAGCTCAGCTGGTTAGAGCGCATGATTCATAATCATGAGGTCGCCGGTTCAATCCCGGCTCCCGCTACACCAAAAAGAGGCAATCCGGTTGTGGGTTGCCTCTCTTTCTTTTCAACTGAAAAAACGAGCCGTGCTAAATGAATTTAGCTGCGTCCTAAATTGATTTTGGAGGCTCCTCGTTTCGTTTTGGAGGCTCCTCGTTAGGGCTATGCTGCAGAAAGACCTCCCACCTCCCGTCAATTGTCCACGAGTCCTTTATTTATCGGTGGTTCAGGCACGGGAGGTGTTGCTTGAAGACCTCCCATACACCTCCCTTAACACCTCAGCCTCCTCCATTCTCCTCCAACCCACCCCGAACGGAGAGGGAACTCCCAACTCCCCTCCTCTGGGGAGGCGATTGCGTCTTCATGGAGCAATCTTCAGTTAGGGGGTGGTAGGGAAGAAAGATATGATAGACCCCGCCCTGGCCTGCGGCCACCCCGCCCCTGAGAGGGGTGGGGAGTTCGGAGGTCATACGGGAGGTGTATGGGAGGTGATGAAAAGACACCTCCCGTGCCTCCAGCCCTCTATTTATCGGCGTTTCAGAAGATTGACGGGAGGAGGGGAGGCGTTTGTCGAATTTTATACAGATTTACGGATGAATAGAAAATCCACAAAATCCAGTTATCCGTGTTTTTGAAAAACAAATGGCATCTTTGGGGGCAAGAAGTGCCGTTTCCGAGGCAAAAAGATGCCGTTTCCAGACCTTGGAAACGGCATCTCTTTTATTGCTCTAACTCGTTCACCTTACTTAATCACGACTTGAGCTAAAGCTCGAGCTCGTTTTCATTCGGAAGAACTTGAGCAAGCTCAGTTCTTCTCTCACTTAACCACGACCTTGTTGCCATTGATGATGTAGAGACCCTTCTGGGCTTTCTTCACCTTCTGGCCGTTGAGGTTGTAGATGACGTTCTGCTGTGCAGCGTTCTCTGTGTCGATGGTCTGGATGCCAGTGGGGATGCCCTTCACGATCTTGACGTCCTTGATGGCTACCCAGTTGAAGGTGGGCTCAGCAATGCTGACACCGAACTTCAGGATACCGTCGTCACCCACCTTGGTGGAGAGACCGAAGTTGCCATAGACACCCTTCATGTTGTTGTAGTCGAACTTGTTGCCAAAGGCAGCAATGTCGGCCTTCTCATTGTTCACGAAGTAGGTGGCACCAGCGGGAGCATTGCCACTCTCACTATAGACGCGCACCAGAGCGGTGACACTGTAGGTGTCGGCAGGAACATTCTCCAGGGTGTAGGACAGCTCACCAGCGCCAAGAGGACCAGGAGCGGCTACCCAGGTCTGGATGAAGGGAACAACCATGCCTGAAGGATCGTTGCCGGCGTTGCCCTCTACTGACCAAGTGTTAACCTCGAAGTTGTTGCCAGTGGTGCAGATCCAGCCCTCGATAGAGTTGTCGGGCAGACCACCCTCGTAGAGAATCTTAGCTGTCTTGTTCAGCTGGGTAGCCTCGGCGATGGCATCTTCCAGCGTCTGGATGGCCTCACGCACATTGGCTTCCTTGGCAGTGTTCACTGACTTGGTAGCAGCCAGGGCAGCATTCAGCACTTCGTTGGCAGCCTCGGTGGCATAGGGCAGTTCCAGCATTTCCTTGGCCTGCTCGCGCAGATCCATCATCTTCTGGGTCAGCACACCCAGCTTGATTTCCTTCACAGAGGCATCGGCACCGTAGTAGGTCAGCACGAAGTTATCCCAGATGCACCACAGGGCAGCATTTTCTTCCAGCTGAGCACCGAGTGTGATGGTGCCGTTGTCTACCTCTACGTAGATGGGCTCAATGGTGTATTCACCATTAGAGAAGGAGGCAGAGGCATCGCTCATGGAGTTCTCAGTACCAGTCTTCACGGGGAAGGTAGCACTCTCGTCGTTGATGAAGAACTCAGGCAGGTAGATGTTGTCCTCGCCGTCCTGACGATAGAAGCCCTGAGCGGTCAGACCATAGACACCGTTGGGAACGTTGTTCAGGGTCTGGGTCATGGTGAAGGTCTTGTGGTAGGACTCTACACAGTTGTTGGTGTTGGAGCCACCCTTGGTAAATCCGTCGCCAGTCCAGGCACTGAAGTTACGGTTGTTGCGGCTTAAGTTCGGGTCAAGGATGAGGAAGGTTGCATTGTAAGGATCGTCCTCACTTGCTTCATTCAGCAGCTCAATCATCTGCTGTTCGGGAATGACAGCCCAGTAGGTGTTGCCTTCCTCGTTCTCCTGGATGTCCTTACCCAGCACGGTGGACATGCCATCATAGCCGTAGAACTTGCCATCAGCATCGGAGATGTTGAAGATAGCAACGCCACTCAGGTCACCAATCTGCTTGAAGTTCAGGGTAACAGGATTGCCGTCCATGTAGTCGCCACCGAAGTAGTAGCTGGTGCCACCATTGCTCACCTGGGTCTCCATGTGGTAGGTGCCATCGGGCTGCTTCAGCAGGGTGACATACTCAGGATTCTCAACCAGAGAGGCGCGTGTGCTCCATTCGTTGCCACAGCCCCAGTACTTCTCAGCCTCAAGGTTCAGCAGATAGTACTTGCCATCGGTGATTTCGAGAATGCTGCCAGGATCAATACCCTGAACAACGGTGAAGGTGTCTTCTGCACCACGCTCGCTGACAATGCGGATGGTAGCCTTACGGCCTTCCACACCCTCGGGCAGAGGATCGGCCTCCAGTGCAGTCAGAGTGGTATAGCCATAGTCGTCAGAGTAGTAATCGTCAATGTGCTCAGTCACCTTCAGCCAGTCGGGCACGTCCTCGAACTGATAGTTCTCCTCACCCTCGTAGCCTGACCAAGTGGAGAGGCGGGGCAGGGTGGTCTGATACTGCACAGTGCCATAGGCCACATACGTTCCATCTTCTTCCACAAGGGCATAGACGCTGCCACCATCGGGGTCGGCATACATCTCCTTGAAGTCGTCGAAGATGCTCACCACATCCTCCATACAGTCAATATGGATCACAGCATTGTAGTGACGGGTCCAGTCAGTGTGGTCGCCGTCTTCCTCATTGTATTTGTCACTCTGCTCTTTAGTGATTGCCTGGCAATAGTATAGTCCGCCTATGCGCTCACCATTGTCAGCACGAACGTATGAACCCATGGTGGGAGTAACCAGACCGTCGTTCAGGAAGCAGTCGGTAGGCACATCCTGCAGGTCACCAGTCATGTAGAGCGAGAAGTCAACACCCTCCTGCTCGAAACCGCTGATGATGACAACAAACTCGTCCTTGATGACGAAGGGAACGTCATACTCAGTACCAAAGGCATCAGTCTCCTTCTGGGAAACAAGGAAGGCAGCCATTGTGTGATCGGTGCCGCTGCTAGAGTAGGGCTCACAGTAGGTGGTGTCGTTCAGGGTGAAAGGCATCTCGGCAATGATGTCGCCAAAGCTGCCGTCCTCAGTGATCTGCTGCACGGTGACCTTCATCTCAGTGTCCTCGTTCATCAAGGGAGCACCAGTGTAGTTGATGACACGGAAGAAGATATCAGTCACATAGAGGGGCTTGATGGGCTTCTTGTAGAACTCATAGATGGCATCGCGCACTGCAGGAATCTCCTCGCCGTCTTCTCCATCGAATGTGGCTGTACGGTTGCCGAAGCTGGAGCCATTGCTGAAACCAATGTAGTAGCCTGCAGCCAAGTTCACCTGTGTAACGAAGCTAATAGTGTCGCCATTGATCAGAGCCACATCGGGATTGAGGGGCTTGGGATCGGCTGAACCGTCTAAGATATCCTCACCCCATTTATAGCTGGTCTTACCAACGGTCAGCGTGGGAATGTAGAAGGGGCTGATGTAGCCTTCCTCAATTTTGTCGAGAGGAAGCTCCAGGTCATAGTCCTCGTTGGCCTCCATAGGATAGATATCACTGGAACCCACCAGAGTCCAAGATGACTTCTCCTTCTCAGCAGACATGTTCTTGTAGGTCACGGTGGTGAAAGCAGGCATGTACAGGTAGGAATAGTAAACACCGCTACTGCTGTTGCTACCAGAGATGTAGAACGAGCCTTCAGGACGCTGATACCATACCTCGTCAGCCATGCTGCGACGGGGAGCCTTGAACGGTACAGAAGGTGAAAGCACCTCGCGCTCAGGAGCCATCTTTTCAGGAGCTACGGCAAAGGTAGAGATCTCCGTGTTGGCCTTTGACTTCACGGGCTCACCAAATGTCTTGCTCCTTTTCTGTGCGAACGTGCCAGCGGAAACCAGCAGCATTGCACTCATGAGTAATAGAGCTTTTTTCATAATGTTAATGTTTTAATTATTAATGATATGATTTCACTAGTGTCCACTAAATAATAGCAGAGATGTTTGTAAATTACTTAAATATAGAGTTTTAGAGCAGAAAATTGACGGTGACGATTTGAATTGACTACT
>CAJOFE010000052.1 GCA_905233825.1 uncultured Prevotella sp.
CTCCAAGGAGCCCAACTGGGAGAACTTCCACGACTTCCTGCTCGGCGAGGTTCGTTACCTCTCTGTCAAGAAGGCTTATCCCAACGAGGCCGAGGAACTTTTCGCCGAGGCACAGCGTATGGCATTGCTCCGCTACAAGACCTACGTCCGCAAGACACAAGAGAACTGGAGCAACGAGTAATCGCAAGATTATTCAAGCTATATATAATAAAGAGGTGGAATTGCAAAAGTTCCACCTCTTTTCTTATTCCCTCTAGAATGATTCAAATTCTGCCAGGGATAAGAATCAAGGTACCTAACAGGCATTCAACCTATGGCAGGGTTAAAGTAAAAACCATTCAACTTTTTCTAGGGAAGTACAAAGTACAAAGAAAAGTGACAATGACAAAGTGACAAAGTGACATTAAGGAGGTTCCACATATTGAGGTTGTAGAAGTGTTAAATTGTAAGTATAATTTATATATTATAATATATAATATATTATATATTATAATATAATCATAGTTTGTGCACATACGAAGGTGCTTAATGTCACTTTGTCACTTTGTCATTGTCACGGAAAATAGAAGGCGCCAAAATCGTTTTAGGAGGTAGCTGCTTGAAACAACAACGAGTCGAGCACGAAGTATTCGGGCCTCATATAAGGAAAAAGGGAGCCTAGCGGACTCCCTTTACTATCTCGGATTCTGTGGATTACCACAGCGGTAAGCGCTGCTCCTTGGGGATGAACATCTTGTCGCCGGCCTTTACGCCAAAGGCGTCGTACCAGGCATCGATATGAGGCAGAGCACCATTGACGCGCCACATGCCGAGGGAATGGGGGTCACTCTTCGTGCGGTTGCGAATCTCCTCGTCGGTGATGTTGCCAGCCCACACGCCAGCATAGGCCAGGAAGAAGCGCTGGTCGGCCGTAAAACCGTCGATGACAGGCAAGGGCTGACGCTTCGTGGCGTTCTTATAGGCGGCGTATGCCACCTGCAGGCCGCCATGGTCGGCCAGGTTCTCACCAAGGGTGAGTCGGCCGTTGGCATTGAGGTCGGGCAGCACCTTGATAGCTGAGAAGAAGTCGGCATACTTGTCGGTACGCTCCTTGAACTGCGCGCCGTCGCTCTCCTTCCACCAGTCATGCATGTTACCGTCCTTGTCGAACTGGCGTCCCTGGTCGTCGAAGCCGTGGGTCATCTCATGTCCGATGACCACGCCGATGGCTCCGTAGTTGAAGGCATCGTCGGCCTCCATGTCGAAGAAGGGACGCTGCAGGATGCCTGCGGGGAAGCAGATCTCGTTGGTTGTGGGGTTGTAGTAGGCATTCACCGTCTGGGGATTCATGTACCAGTCGTCGCGATCAACGGGCTTGCCTGCAGTATGGTCAATCTGCCAGTCGTTCCAAAACTTGTGGCAGGCGCGGATGTTGTCGTAGTAGGACTTCGAGGGGTCGATGGTGAGCTTCGAGAGGTCGATCCACTTGTCGGGATAGCCCACCTTCACATAGAACGAAGAGAGCTTCAGCAGGGCGTTCACTTTTGTGGAGTCGCTCATCCAGCCCTGTGCGGCGATGCGCTCGCCCAGTGCTATTTGCAGGTTCTTGATGAGCTGCTGCATGCGCTCCTTGGCTTCTGCGGGGAAGTACTTCTTGACGTAGATGCGGCCCAGTGCCTGTCCCATCTGGCTCTCCAACTGCTGCGTGGCACGACGCCAGAGGGGATGATCCTCCTTGCGGCCCGACATCACCTTACCGAAGAACTCGAAGTTGGCCTGCTCCGTAGCAGCATCGAGATAGCCTGCGGCAGAAATGATCTGTCCCCACTCCATGTAGTCGCGATACTCGGCGGCAGTCATCGTAGCGACGAGCTTATCAGCGCCAGCGAAGAATTCGGGCTGTCCGACGATGAGCTCCTGCATGTACTTCGACTCCACGCCCTGAGCGTTCATGACCTGCTCAAGCTTCAGGTTGGGATAGTTCTGTGCGAACTCACGGAGCGTGGTCTTGTTGTAGTTGCGCTGGGGATCGCGTAGCTCGGTACGTGAACGGCTCACCTTGGCCAGCTCTGTCTCCAGGCGCATGATGTTCTTCATCTTCTTCGTGGCCTGGCTCTTCGAGAAACCGAAGAGCTGGAACATGCGGACGATGTGCTTCTTGTACTCCTCGCGGATCTTCGTCGTCTCGGCGTCGGAGTCGAGGTAGTAGTCCTTCATGCCCAGCGTCAGTCCGCCCTGCGCAACCTGCATGATATTCTCCGTGGCATTCTTCTCGTCGGCACCGATGCCGGCACGATAGAACTCACTATCGCCCTCCTTGGCCAGTTGCAGTTGAACCTGGAAGAGCTGATCCTTAGTCTTGGCTTTCTCCATCTGCTGGATGACGTCCATAGCAGGAGCCACGCCGTCGACATCGCGTTTCACTGAGTCCATAGCCAGTTTGTAGAGGTCGCTGAGTTTCTGTTCCACTGTGCCCTTGGCATAGCTGTTGTGAAGCAGCTCGTCGAGGATGCCATTGATGCGCTTGTTGTTCTCCTCGCCCAACACGTCGAACGAGCCGTAGCGGCTGTAGGCAGCAGGAAGCGGGTTCTTCTGCATCCAACCGCCACAGGCATACTGATAGAAATTGTCAGCCGCACGTGCCGACTTGTCGAGGTTGCCCAGATCAATGCCTGAGCCGAGCTGTCCCTGAGCTGTGACAGCCATCGACATGGTAGTGATTGCCATAGTCGTGATGATCGTCTTTAACTTCATACTATTTTTGTTTGTTATTCATTCGGAAGGTGCAAAGGTACGAATATTTTTTCTTATCAGAAAGAAATTAGGGGAAATTAAGAGAAATTCTCCAGTGCCTCGCTGAGCTGTTCCCAACGCTCCACCTCGTCGTCGAGGGCTCGCTTGGTGTCGGTATATTCGGTGACGAGGGTCATGTCGGAGGCGTTCTTCGGGTCGCAGAGCAACTGGTCGAGTTCTTTTAGACGCTGCTCCATGCGGGCAATCTTCTTCTCGCTCTCCTCCACGGCCTTCTCGGCCTTGCGGAGTTGTTTCTGCTGCTCCTTGCGGGCGGCATAGGAAGCCCCTCCCCCGTCCTCTCCCTGGGAGGGAGGGGAATAATTACTTTGCAAGCCCTTATTTTCTTTAGAGGTATTACCTCCCCTCCCTGCAGAAAGGGGCTGTGGGTGAGTCTGCTGCTGGCTCTCTATCCAGTCGTAGATACCTCCCAGATGTTCGCGCACCTTGCCACAGCCGAACTCAAAGACCTTGGTGACGAGGCCGTCGAGGAACTCACGGTCGTGGCTGACAATGATGGCGGTGCCGTCGAAGGCGCGGATGGCTTCCTTCAGCACGTCCTTCGAAGCCATGTCAAGATGATTGGTAGGCTCGTCGAGGATGAGCAGGTTCACGGGTTCCAGCAACAGACGAATCATAGCCAGACGGCTACGCTCGCCACCGCTGAGTACCTTCACTTTCTTGTCGGCATTCTCGCCACCAAACATGAATGCACCGAGGATGTCGTTGATGCGCAGGCGGATGTCGCCACGCGCCACATTGTCGATGGTCTGGAACACGGTGAGGCTCTCGTCGAGCAACTGCGCCTGGTTCTGGGCGAAATAGCCTATCTGCACATTGTGGCCTATCTTCAGCATGCCGTCGAAGGGAATCTCGCCCATGATACACTTCACCAGCGTAGATTTGCCCTCGCCGTTCTTACCCACGAATGCTACTTTCTCGCCACGTTTGATGGTGATGTTCACCCTGGCGAATACCTGATGGTCGCCGTAGCTCTTTGCCACCTCGTCGCAGATGACGGGATAGTCGCCACTGCGCAGGCATGGCGGGAACTTGAGGTGCATAGCAGAGTTATCGACCTCATCGACCTCAATAGGCACCATCTTCTCCAACTGACGAATCTTCTGCTGCACCTGCACGGCCTTCGTGGCCTTATAGCGGAAACGCTCTATAAACTCGCGCATGTCGGCCATCTCCTTCTGCTGGTTCTCATAGGCCCTCAACTGCTGTTCGCGTCGCTCCTTGCGGAGGGTGACATACTCGTCGTATTTCACACGGTAGTCGATGATACGACCGCAGGATATTTCCAACGTGCGGTTGGACACATTATTGATGAAGGCACGGTCGTGAGAGACGAGCACCACTGCCCCACTCCACTGTGCCAGCAACTGCTCGAGCCACTGTATGGACTCGATGTCGAGGTGGTTGGTAGGCTCGTCGAGCAACAACACGTCAGGATGGCGCAACAGGATCTTCGCCAATTCGATACGCATGCGCCAGCCACCAGAGAACTCGCTGGTGGGTCGCTCGAAATCGGTACGTTCAAAGCCCAAGCCCGTCAGGGTGCGCTCGATGGCCGCCTCCTGTCCCTCGGGGCCCAGCATGAGGTAGCGCTCGTGCTCAGCCGTGTAGCGCTCCACCAGCAGCATGTAGCTCTCCGACTCATAGTCAGTGCGCTCGTTCATCTGTCGCTCCATACGGTCTAAGCGCTCCTTCACCTTCTGCACGTCGGCGAAGGCCTTCTGTGCTTCCTGACGCACGGTGGTGTCATCCTGCAGGTTCATCACCTGCGGCAAATAGCCGATGGTGATATCGGTCTGCACGCTCACGGTGCCTTCGGTAGGCCGCTCCATGCCGCACAGAATCTTGAGCAGGGTGGTTTTGCCCGCTCCGTTCTTACCCACAAGGGCAATGCGGTCGCGTTCGTTGATGAAGAAGGTGGCGTCGCTGAACAACGGCTTCACGCTAAACTCTACTTTCAGTCCTTCTACGGAAATCATTTTCTAATCATTGTTGTATTTATCGCAACCTGAGCTGATCGCCCACCTGAATGCTGTAGTCGGGGGTGAGGCGGTTGAGCTTGTAGAGCGACTCCAGACGGATGCCGTATTTCTGGGCAATGGTGTACATCGACTCGCCGGCCTGCACCACATGCGGAATCTTCTTATACTCCTTCGGGGCTTTCTTCTGCTTCTTCTTCAGCCAGATGATCTCGCCCGGCTCCAAAGCGTCGCGTTTGTCGCGCTCGTTATAACGGGCCAGCTTCCGATAGGAAATGCCTATCTCCTCGGCCAGGGAACGGAAAGTGTCGCCCTGACGGGCATAGAGATAATAGTTCTTGTTGTAGATATAGATGGGATGCAGAGGCTGACCATTGACCTGCCCGTCGTGCGAACGCTCGACCATGAACTTGTCGTAGCCCTTGGCATTGTCATACTGGCTGAGGTTGTAGTTCTCGATAATGTCGATGAGGCTCTGGGCATAACGGGGATTGGTGGCATAGCCAGCGGCTTTCAGTCCGCGCGCCCAACCTTTGTAGTCGGTTATCTTCAGCTGGAAGAGACTACGGTAACGCTGTCCCGTGGCCAAGAACTTCGAGTGGTCCTCGAACGACTCATAAGCCGAGCGATAGGCCCGGAAGCACTCGTTCTTCAGGTCGTCGTCGCGATAGATGGTACGCCCCGACCAACCGTGACACTTGATGCCGAAATGATTGTTGCCCTGCGTAGCCAGCGTGCTCTGTCCTGCGGCAGACTCCAAGAGTCCCTGTGCCAAAGTGATGCTGGCAGGCACCTTCCATTTCAGCATCTGCTCGATGGCAATGTCGCGGTACTGCTCGATGTAGCGCTGATACTGCTGGGTCTGCGCCATAGAAGTGATGAGTGAGAAATGACAAGTGAAAAGCATCAACAATGCCTTCACCATCCATTTCCGGTATGTTCTTGTATCACTCCTCATCACTTATCATTTCTACAGCGACTCACACTCTTTAAGCCATAAAGTACTGATAGCATCGCTAGGCATGCGCCAGTCGCCACGGGGCGAGAGGCTGACACTGCCCACCTTCGGACCGTCGGGCAGACAGGAGCGTTTGAACTGTTGGTTGAAGAAGCGCCGGCAGAAAGTCTGGAGCCACTTCTTGATGGTTGCATCGTCGTAACTGCCTTTGAAGGCATGCTGCGCCAGCATGAAGATCTTGGCAGGACGGAAGCCGTAGCGCATGAGGTAGTAAAGGAAGAAGTCGTGCAACTCATAAGGCCCCACCAGATCCTCGGTCTTCTGCAGGATGTTACCCTTGGCATCGGCAGGCGTCAGCTCGGGCGAGATGGGCGTATCGACCACATCGATGAGCGTGTCGCGCTGAGGAGAGAAGATCGGCAACAGTGCCATGTAACGGATGAGATACTGCACCAGCGTTTTGGGCACACCAGCATTGACACCATACATCGACATGTGGTCGCCATTGTAGGTACACCAGCCCAAGGCCAGCTCCGAGAGGTCGCCCGTGCCAATGACCATGCCGCCCACCTGATTGGCCACGTCCATGAGGATCTGCGTACGCTCGCGGGCCTGTGCATTCTCGTAGGTCACGTCGTGCACCTTGATGTTGTGGCCGATGTCCTCGAAATGCTGGGTAACAGCCTTGGCAATGCTGATCTCGCGCTGGGTGATGCCCAACGACTCCATCAGTGCTACGGCATTCTGGTGGGTACGGTCGGTAGTGCCAAAGCCTGGCATAGTGATACCGATAATGCCTTTACGGGAGAGACCAAGCTTGTCGAAAGCACGTACCACGACCAGCAGGGCCAACGTGGAGTCGAGTCCACCGCTAATGCCGATGACGGCCTTGTCCTGATGGGTGTGCTGCATGCGCTTCACCAGTCCCATGGTCTGTATGTTGAGTATCTCCTCACAGCTCTGCGCCATCATCACGTCGGAGGGAATGAACGGGTGGGCATTCACCTCGCGTATCAGTTCAAAGTCGCGTGCCATGATGGGCTTGCAGTCAATATAACGGGCCGTAGCACCATCCTGGGCCGTACGGAAAGTGGTGTTGTTCTGACGCTCAGAGCGCAGACGGTCAACATCTATCTGCTGGACGCACAGCTGGGGCTGCAAACTGAAGCGATTGCCCTGTACCAGCGACTTGCCGTTCTCGAAGACGAGCGCATTGCCGCCATAGACCACGTCCTGTGTCGATTCGCCAAAGCCACAACTGCTATAGACATAGCCACACATCATGCGGGCGCTCTGCTGGGCCAACAATGACACCAGATAGTCGTGCTTGCCTATCAGCTCGTCGGTGGCCGAGAGGTTCAGGATGATGTCGGCTCCAACCAGTGCCAGGTTATTGCTGGGCGGCAACGGAGCCCATACGTCTTCGCAAATCTCGATGCCGAAGCAGGCACCGTCGCAGGTACGGAATACCTGTGGCTCTGCCGACACCTTGACCGGACTGCCTGCCAGATAGATTTCCTGTGGGATGAGGTCGGTGGCAGAGGCAAACCAGCGCTTCTCGTAAAACTCGTTATAGTTGGGCAGATAGGTCTTGGCCACCAGTCCCAACAGACAACCATGCTGCACCACAGCCGCACAGTTATAGAGCAACGACCCGATGCGTACGGGCAGGCCCACCACGGCAATGATGTCGAGCTTGCGTGTGAAGTCGAGCAAAACGAGCAATCCCTCCTCGGCCTTGTCGAGCAACAACTGCTGACGGAACAAGTCCTGACAGCTGTAGCCCGTCAACGAGAGCTCGGGAAAGACAATGAGCTCTGCCCCCTTGCCTTCGGCCTGGGCTATCTGGCTCTCTATCTGCTGAACATTGTAGTCCACATCGGCTACGCGAACACCTGGTATCGCGGCGGCCACCTTAATCAGTCCGTATTTCATTCCTTCCTATTTTATCGTCACCTGAGTAGCACCATAGCCATATTCCTGGAATGACGCATCTTGATAACTATATGATTTATAGCGATATTGCAGTTCGTTGACTAAAGCTTTCCTCAGAACGCCTTCACCCTTGCCATGAATGAAGACAATCTTGGTTCCTTTCTGCTTCTCATGCTCCTTCAGTATCTTGCGGAACACGTCGAGCTGATAGTTCAGGATGTCGGATGGCGACATGCCCTGAGTAGTTTCCAACAACTCCGAGGCATGCAGATCGACCACCACTGGAGCACCAGGCTTACGGGCAGACGTCACCAACGGCCGAGGCTGGGGCTGTTCCTCCTTGCCATACATGTTGGCCTTCAACTGCTGGGCATCAATCACCAACGGACGCACCACCTTGTCCTTCTCTACCAGTGTGTAGATGAGGGCAGGCTGTTCGAAGAAATCGCTCTCCTGGAAGGTGTGCAGCTTGAAGAACTTCACCCCGTCGATGCGCAACTGCACGTCGATGGCAGGCTTCAACAGGAAATTCTTCTCACGTTTATAGGCCACCATCTGCACGGCGACACGCTCCATACCATTCAGGTCCTCGCGTCCGAACTCCTCGATGAAGAGCTTCGTATTGGGCTCCACCTCGTCGGTAGCACGCAGGCGCCAGGCATTCCCCTCAGCCGAGAGATAGGTAAAGCGCAGGTAATAGTTGGAGTCGTTCACCAGATAGGCCTCGAAACGGGTATGGCTGAGCTCCTTCACCTCCATAGGCACAAAAGCGAGGTAGGCAGACAACTGCTCGCCACCTTTGCGTTCCTCGGGCTTCGCCTTGAAAGTGATGGCTTTATCGGCAGGTTCCAGTTCCTTTGCCTGTTCTGCCATCTTTTGCTGTTTCTGTTGCTGTTGCTTCACTTCCACGATGCGGCTGGTGTCGTAGTTCTCTTCTCCCACCACGACAACCTCGCTCACGGGCATTGGCACCTGAAAGCCGTCCTCGTCCTCTACCAGCACGATGTTCTTCCCTTGGAAGCCTGCCACGCGACCGCCTCCAATCTCACTGAGGAACCTTACTTGATCGCCTATCTTCATTTAAGTCTTGCAATTAGTTCATCGGGGGTGACCAGTGCCTGCTCACCCGTCGTCATGTCCTTCAGGGTGATCTTCCCTTCGGCTATCTCGTTGTCGCCGGCAAGGGCCACAAAGGGAATCTGCTTGGCATTGGCATAAGCCATCTGCTTCTTCATCTTCGTAGCATCGGGGAAGACCTCGGTGCGTATGCCAGCCTCACGGGCTTTGCCAGCGATAGGCAAACAATAGGCCGTTTCCTTGTCGCCGAAGTTGATGAACAGCAGTTGCGATGTGCGCAATGATCCCTCCGGATAGAGGTTCAGCGCATCGAGCACGTCGTAGATACGATCGACACCAAACGAGATACCCACACCAGAGAGGCCAGGCATGCCGAAGATGCCCGTCAGGTTGTCATATCGCCCACCTCCACTGATACTTCCCATTGGGGTGTCGAGGGCTTTCACCTCGAAGATGGCACCTGTGTAGTAGTTCAGTCCACGGGCCAGCGTGAGGTCAAGCTGTATCTCGTTCTTCATCGGCGTGACGCGAGAGGTAAGTAGTGAGAGAATGGTGCGGACCTCCTCTACCCCCTTCAATCCTATCTCGCTGTCCTTCAGCACCTCGGCGATGGTGTTGAGTTTCTCGTCGTTGGTACCGTCAAGCAGGATGATGGGCTGCAACTTGGCAATCTGCCCGTCAGTCAGACCATCCTCGCGCAGTTCGGCATTCACGTTGTCAATGCCAATCTTGTCGAGCTTGTCGATGGCCACAGTGATATCCACTATCTTGTCAGCAGCACCGATGACCTCGGCAATGCCAGTGAGTATCTTACGGTTGTTGATCTTGATCTGCACACGCACGCCAAGACGGCTGAACACGGTGTCCTCTATCTGCATCAGCTCTACCTCGTTGAGCAACGAGTCACTGCCCACCACGTCGCCATCGAACTGGTAGAACTCGCGATAGCGACCTTTCTGCGGACGGTCGGCACGCCACACGGGCTGCACCTGATAGCGCTTGAAAGGCAACTGCAGCTCTTCGCGATGCATCACCACGTAACGGGCGAATGGCACGGTGAGGTCGTAACGCAGTCCCTTCTCACAGATCTTTGATGCCAGGTGCAGCGTGTTGCGCTCGTTCAGTTCCTCATCGGTGGTCTTCACCAGGAAGTCACCACTGTTCAGAATCTTGAAGAGCAGCTTGTCGCCCTCCTCGCCATACTTGCCCATCAGCGTCTGCAGGGTCTCCTGAGCGGGTGTCTCTATCTGTTGGAAGCCATAGAGCTCATATACCTCCTTGATGGTGTTCAGGATATAGTTGCGCTTGGCCATCTCCACGGGGCCGAAGTCGCGTGTACCTTTGGGAATACTTGGTTTCATCTGTCTGAGCCCCCTAAGTTAGGGGGTTGGGGGTCTGAACAAGCGAATAATCAGACCTTCATTTATTATTTAACGGTAAGGGAATCTGCGCCTGTTCAGACCCCTTTGGCCCCCTAACTTAGGGGGCTTAGAACAATTGTTTGCTCACGGTCGGGACCGATGGAAATGATTGTGATAGGAGTTTCCAGTTCTTTCTCGAGGAAAGCGATGTAATCCTTGAACTCCTGTGGGAACTCTGCCTCGCTGGTGAAGTGCGTCATGTCGGTCTTCCAGCCTGTCAGCTCCTGATAGATAGGCTCGATGCCCTCCTCGATGTTGTAGGGGAAGTCGCGCGTCAGCTTGCCATTGACCTTGTAGGCGGTGCATGCCTTGATGGTGTCGAAACCATCGAGCACGTCGCTCTTCATCATGATGAGCTGTGTCACGCCATTCACCATGATGGAATAGCGCAGGGCTACCAGGTCAATCCATCCGCAACGGCGCTCACGGCCAGTGACGGCACCATACTCATGACCCAGGTCGCGAATCTTCTTGCCCGTCTCGTCGAACAGTTCTGTGGGGAACGGACCTGCACCGACACGTGTGCAATAGGCCTTCATGATGCCATACACCTCGCCGATGCGGTTGGGACCGATGCCAAGCCCAGTGCAGGCTCCGGCACAGATGGTATTGCTGGAGGTGACGAAAGGATAACTGCCGAAGTCCACGTCGAGCATCGTACCCTGGGCGCCCTCGCAGAGCACCGACTTGCCCTCACGGAGCAGACCGTTGATCTCGTGCTCGCTATCGACGATGGGGAACTGGCGCAGATACTCCACACCCTCCAGCCACTTCTTCTCGACCTCGGTAATGTCGTACTCAAAGCACAGCGACTTCAGGATAGCCTCGTGGCGGGCCTTGGCGGCGGCATATTTCTCTTCGAAGTTCTCGAGTATGTCACCCACACGCAGACCCGTACGGCTCACCTTGTCCGTATAGGTAGGACCGATGCCCTTGCCTGTGGTGCCCACCTTGTTCTTGCCCTTCTGAGCCTCGTAGGCGGCATCGAGCACACGATGGGTGGGCATGATGAGATGAGCCTTCTTCGAGATGTGCAGGCGCTCCTTCAGCTGATGCCCGCTCTGCTCCAGTGCTTTTGCCTCGTCCATGAAGAGGTCGGGAGCCAGCACCACGCCGTTGCCTATGATATTTACCTTGTCGCCCTGGAAGATGCCTGAGGGAATGCTGCGAAGCACATACTTCTGTCCCTCAAACTCCAGCGTGTGTCCTGCATTGGGACCACCCTGAAAACGTGCTACTACGTCATAGCGAGGTGTGAGCACATCAACCACCTTGCCTTTTCCTTCATCGCCCCACTGCAATCCCAGCAGGACATCAACCTTTCCTTGATTCATATATTACTTGTTTAGTTTTTTATTCCTATTTGCTTTTCTGGTCATCGCCGACTGACAGGTCGAGCAGATGCCGTAGATGTAGAGCGTATAGCCGTCCTTGCGGAAACGCTTCAGGTGCATCTGGTTGATAGTCTCGGTAATCTCCGGCGACTTCACTTCCGTCACCCTGCCACACACCGTGCATATCTGGTGACAATGGCTGTCGCCGGCATAGCACGCCTCATACTTCGTGGTGCCCTGGAAGCGATGGCGGATGACCAGGCGCAGCTCCATGAAGAGATTCAGCGTGTTATAGAGCGTCGCCCTCGACACGGGGAAGCGATCTTCATCACTTAGCTTCTGCCCCAACTCATCAAGGGTGAAGTGCTCACCCATACTATAGACAGCACGCAAAATCGCATAACGCTCAGGCGTCTTGCGATGACCGTTCATCTCCAGATAATTGTCCAAAATGCGCTCCACAGCCTGAAGCACATCTCCTCTTTTGTCTTTTGTCTTCATAAACCAAGGTACAAAGGTACTACTTTTTTCGGATATAGAAGAAATAAAAGGAACTTTTTATGTGGAGAGGTTATAAATAAATGCGCAGCTCCCTATTTGAAGATGAGCTGCGCAAAGTTATAGAGACCGTATTTCCAAACCACGAAGTTGTGATTGCCACCGGGATAATTGATGAGCGTACAGGGCACGCCCTTCTCGTCGCAGAAAGCCTTGAGGCGCGAACTGAACATCATCAGTCGGTCGTCACTGCCACAGACCATCCAGAGCAGCTTGTTCTGCTTTTTCGTGGCCTCCACGTCGGGAATCAGCTGTTCGGGCTGCTTGGTGTTGGGCGCCGACGAGAATCCGCCCACATAAGCAAACTGGTCGAGGTTGCCCAGGCCGAAGTTCAGCGACTGTCCGCCACCCATCGACAGTCCTGCCACCGCACGGTGTGCCTGATCGGTATAGGTGCTGTACTTGCCCTGGATGAAGGGGATGAGGTCGTCGATGAGGTCACGCTCGAAGTTGGCGAATCCCTGCTGCTTCTCCTGACTATAGACATTACCCCCGGCACTGTCGTCGGGAATGGCACGTCCGTTGGGCATCACGATAATCATCGGAGCTGCCTTCTGCTCGGCGTAGAGGTTGTCCATGATGATGTTGGGCACACCCTGGAGCCACTCCTTGTGGTCGCCGCCGATACCATGGAGCAGATAGAGCACGGGATATTTCTTCGACTTGTCATACTGCGGAGGCAGATAGACCGTCACCTTGCGCGTCGTGCCCACGGTCTTCGACTCATAGGTCGTCTCCTCAAGCATGCCACGGGTAATGTCTGCACGCTCCTTGTCGAAGCCGTCGGGAGCAGCAACATACTCGTTAAACGTCACTTCAATCTGTGGCATGTTACCAAACATACCGCCACCAGGCCTGCCGCCGCCCGGCTGTGCCTCTACTGCTACGAACGCCAGCGATAACAGGGCTGAAAATAATACTTTCTTCATAGTCCTTACTTTTTTTGTGTTACAATACTTCTGCCTGCAAAAATACAAAAACTTTTGGAAATAACGATGAATCGTTATTAGATTTTACATTTTTTTACCAGCCCTTCGACGAGCAAAATACCCCATAGGGGGTAAAAAGGGGTGTCATTATTGTCATTATTGTCACAATTGAGTAAATCAAAAACGCCTGTAAGTGAACATAACTGCTTGCAGGCTTGATAGTTAGCTGACTACAAAGGCTTTATAGGAGTAGCGGAGCCTGTCGTGAATTTTTCGCAAGAAACTGTTGTTTTTCATGAAAAAGAGGGCAAAATCACCTGTTTTTAGTATGTTTTGCCCGTTTTGACCCTTTTTTGATACCGCATACAAGGGACAAAGA
>CAJOFE010000053.1 GCA_905233825.1 uncultured Prevotella sp.
TAAGACAAACAGGCGATTGACCATTACTTACCAGCGATTTGGGTGTGAGAGCTATGAGAAAACGGTATCGCCATACGCCCTGAAGCTTTTCCGCCAGCGATGGTATATCCTGACCTATACAGGCAGACACATGGCTACATACGCACTCGACAGGATGCTGTCTGTGGAAATCTCCGACGAGACATTTGAAATGCCGGAGGACTTTTCGCCAGAGGATTATTTCGCAGAATATTATGGCATCACGACAGACGATACGCCTATGGCCCATGTGGTGATTAGAGCGTATGCACATGTACCTAACTACTTGCGGACGTTGCCCTTGCATGCTTCGCAAAAGGAGATAGGGCATACTGATGAATATACGGATTTCTCATACGACATCCGCCCTTCAGTTGATTTCGTGCTTGAGCTAAGCCAATGGAGTTGCGTCAGAAGATATGTGATGGTTTGCAGACATCGCTTGCGAGGTATTCAAATCTTTGCAAGCAAAACGAGATCTGACAAGAATAGTAAAATTGGACAAAAAGAATATTTTTCTTCCAAAATATTTGGATATTTGGAATGAATATATTACTTTTGCAGCATGAATGAAAGAATAAGAAGTGCAACATATACAAAAGAATTTGATGAATACTATCAAAGTCTCCCTCAGAAAGTGAAGGACAAGTATGACTTTGTGTTTGAAATCATGCTTACAAAGTATGTGGTTAGCACAAAATTCGTCAAGCGTCTTGAAAAGACCGTTTTCTACGAAATGCGCGTGTCTTTGGGTAACAATGAATACCGCACGGTTCTTTTTGCAATAGATGCAGACAATTTCATGGAGTGCAAGCATATGGTAATGCTTAACTCTTTCGTAGAGAAAAGTTCAAAGCAATATAACGCAGAGATTAAGAAAGCTGAACGATTATTAAAAGAGTGGGAGGATAGCTTATGATTAAGATTAGTGAAGAAAAATGGGCAAAGTTGCCAAAGATAGAAGATCGACTTGAAGAAAAATACGGTCCTGTTGGATCACCGTCACGCAAGGAGTTCCAAGCCAAAGCGGAGGCATGGTACTATGCTGAAATTCTTCGCGATGAGCGCAAGCGTCAGAAACTAACCCAGCAGCAGTTAGGTGAGCGTATCGGCAAAAAGCGTGAGTATATTTCTGCGCTTGAGCAGGGACAGACGGACATGCAGCTCTCTACGTTCATGCTCATTGCGAATGCTCTTGGGCTAAGGTTCTCGTTGGTTGTTGGCTAAATGCAAGGGCTTGGCATGTGCCGTAAGCGCGGCGGCGCGGCATTTGGTTTTTTCAATTCGTCATGACTCGGTTATTCAAGCAAGCATGATGGCTCTTACTGCATCGTCACTGGGGGCTCTACATAGGAGGACGAGGCATATTAAGTATATTATTAAATTATTATATATTATTATATATTATAATATATAATAATATATAATAATTATATAAACACACAGAACCTCCACTGCACCAGATATAGATTTTGCAAATGCCGCGCCGCCGCGCCGCCGCACCTAGCTGACTAAGCTTAGAGTCTGCAGAACGGGAACAGTTTCGTCAATTGTTAACGCGGCAAATAAATCTGAAAATGCAAATGCCGCGCCGCCGCGCCGCCGCGCCTGACGGCCAAGTGTTAACGCGGCAAATTAATTTGAAAATAATTCGGGGTAACTATTGTTTTGCATTGATTTTTTTTGTACCTTCGCAACGTGAAAAACAGATACCATCAGTCAGGTCTCAGCGGTCGCTTTTGCAAGACGACAGCCGATTAAAGAAATGCCGTTTCCAGGGCCCGGCGCTCGGCTCTGCCGCTTTTACAAAGGCAATATCCGACTAAAAGAAATGCCGTTTCCAAGGGCGGAAGATGGCTTCTGTGATTATTTCAGGCGTTCTTTGACAATAGCTGATAGATGCTGGCAGCGGCGTTTTGGGGGGCGTTCTCGTTGCCAAGTCGATGCCACACTTCCTGGTAGCCTTCAATCATCTGCTGGCGGGCAGGGCTGTCGGGAGGAAGAATGGCGGCGAGCTCCTGTTCGAGACGAGGCAGGGTGAAGGTGTCAGCCACCAGCTCGCGCACCACTTCACGGTCGGCAATGAGATTGACCAGCGAGACGTATTTCACCTTGAGGAACAGTTTGCGCAGCCAGCCATAGAGACGAGGCATGGGCATGGCGTAGCAAACCACCTGTGGCACGCCGAAGAGGGCGGTTTCAAGGGTGGCGGTGCCGCTGGTGACGAGGGCGGCATGGGCTTCCTTCAAGAGTTGGAAGGTCTGGCCGAAGACAATCTCTACCTGATGCCCCTCCATGAACTGCTGGTAGTACTCGGGCTCGATGCCTGGTGCTCCTGCGATGACGATGCGATAATCTTTGCTGTATGGCTCCGTGGCCTGGAGCATGGCGGGCAGGTTGGCCTTGATCTCCTGCTTGCGGGAGCCGCAGAGCAGAGCGATAAGGGGTGAATGGTGAGTGGTGAGCGGTGAGTCGAGCCCGAGGCTTTCCCTTACTTCATCGGCCGTGGGGTTGCCGACGTAGTGGATAGGGTAGTGGTGCTTCTGCTCGAAGAAAGCTATCTCGAAGGGGAGGATGGAGAAGAGCTCATCGACGTCGCGCTTGATGTTCTTGATGCGATACTCTTTCCAGGCCCATATCTTGGGAGCGATATAGTAATGGATTTTCGGCTTTTGGCTTTCGGCTTTTAGCCTTTGGCTGTGGATATACTTGGCTATTTTGAGGTTGAAGCCAGGGTAGTCGATGAGGATGACGACGTCGGGCTGCCAGGCTACGATGTCCTGCTTGGCACGACGCATGTTCTTCAGGATAGTGGGCAGGTGGAGCAGCACGGGGATGAAGCCCATGTAGGCCAGGTCGCGGTAGTGCTTCACTAGCGTGCCACCCACGCTGGCCATCTGGTCGCCACCGTAGAAACGGAAGTCGGCCTCGGCATCCAGCTCCTTCAGTTCTTGCATGAGGCGCGAGGCGTGCAGGTCGCCACTGGCCTCTCCGGCTATGAGATAGTATTTCAAGGGAGTTGAGAGTTAAGAATTAAGAGTTGGGAGGTTAGCGGCGAGCATTTCCATAGCTTCATAGGCGGTGACGTCCATGCGTGTGGGAGTGATGGCGACATAGCCGTGCTGCAGGGCCCAGTTGTCAGTGTCCTCGGCATCGGGCTCGTCGTTCTGGTAGTGCCCCACCATCCAGTAGTAGTCGTAGCCTCGGGGGTGATGGCATTTCGTCACCTCGCTGCTCCATGTGCCATGCGCCATGCGACACACCTTCACGCCACGGAAACCTCGTTCCTCGGGTAGTGGGAAATTGATATTCAGGCAGACGCCTTGGGGCAGGCCGTTCTGAAGCACGTGACGGGTGTAGTGCTCGATGTAGGGCCTGAGGGGCTCGAAGTCGGCATCGGCACTGTAGTCGCAAAGGGAATAGGCGATGGAGGGGATGTACTTCATGCAGCCTTCCATGACCACGCCCATCGTTCCACTGTAATGGGTGTTCACAGAGCCGTTGTCGCCGTGGTTGATGCCTCCTATGACCAGGTTGGGACGGCGTGGCACAATCTGGGAGAGGGCCAGCTTGACGCAATCGACGGGCGTGCCGTTTGACGACCATATCTGCAGTCCCTCCTCCTCTTCGCGCAGGGTGAGCAGGAGTGGCGTGGTGGCCGAGAAGGCACAGGCATAGCCAGAGCGTGGTCCGTCAGGGGCACAGACGATGATGTCGCCCAGAGGGCGCACGAATTCTATGAGTCGGCGGATGCCTTTGGCTTGGTATCCGTCATCGTTGGAGATCAGTATCAGTGGTCGTTCCATGCGCAGGAAAGTGGTTTTTGAGGTGTGCAAAGTTAATGTTTTTTGGTAACATGGCCAAATGTTTATGTCAAGAATCTGTGAAAAAACACTTAAAATGTGGAATAAACGGTCGATGTTTCACGGAAAATGTGTATCTTTGCAGTTCAATTCTAAAGGAAAAAAGATTGAAATGGGAAAAATTATTGCATTAGCAAATCAGAAGGGAGGCGTGGGAAAGACCACGACAACCATTAATCTGGCAGCCTCGTTAGCCACGCTGGAGAAGAGCGTGCTGGTGGTGGATGCCGACCCACAGGCTAACGCCAGCAGCGGACTGGGTGTGAACATCCAGGAGGTGGATTGCTCGCTCTATGAGTGCATCATCGACAAGACCGACGTGCGCGAGGCCATTTATACTACCGACATCGAGGGACTTGACATCATCCCCAGCCATATCGACCTGGTGGGTGCCGAGATAGAGATGCTGAACCTGGATAACCGTGAGCGCGTGATCAAGAACCTGCTGGCTCCTATCCAGAAAGACTACGACTATATACTCATCGACTGTTCGCCCTCGCTGGGCCTCATCACGGTGAATGCGCTGACGGCTGCCGACTCGGTCATCATCCCCGTGCAGTGCGAGTATTTCGCCCTGGAGGGCATCTCAAAGCTGCTGAACACCATCAAGATTATCAAGTCGAAACTGAACCAGAGGCTGGAGATCGAGGGCTTCCTGCTGACGATGTACGACTCGCGCCTGCGTCTGGCCAATCAGATCTATGACGAGGTGAAGCGCCACTTCCAGGAGTTGGTGTTCAAGACCGTCATCCAGCGTAACGTGAAGCTGTCGGAGAGTCCCAGTCACGGTCTGCCCGTCATCCTCTACGATGCCGACTCTACGGGCAGCAAGAACCATCTGGCACTGGCGAAGGAGATTATTGCGAAGAATAGTGGGAGTCACAGGAGTAAGGAATCAAAGGAGTAAGGAGAAAAGGAGATGGCTGTAAGAAAGAAATATGATAAGAGCGTGCTGGGCCGTGGTCTGGACGACATTGGCAACGGACGAGGCCTGGATGCGTTGATTGACACGAGTGACGTGAGGACACAGGGCTCGTCGAACCTGAACGAGATACCCATTGAGCAGATAGAGCCAAACCCTGACCAGCCACGTCGAGAGTTTGACGAGACGGCTATGCAGGAACTGGCTGCCAGCATCCAGACGATGGGCATCATCGCACCCATCACCCTTCGGCAGGTAGCCCCTGACCGCTATCAAATTATTGCCGGCGAGCGCCGTTGGAGAGCCTCGCAGCAGGCTGGTCTGAAGGCCATACCTGCCTATATCCGCACTGTGGAGGACGAGAACGTGATGGAGCTGGCGCTGGTGGAGAACATACAGCGCGAGGATCTGAACGCCATTGAGATAGCACTGGCCTATGAGCATCTGGCCGAGACGACAGGCATGACTCAGGAGAAGATTAGTGCGCGTGTGGGCAAGAGCCGTACTGCCGTCACGAACTATATGCGCCTGCTGAAGCTGCCGGCACAAATTCAGATGGCGCTGAAGAACCATGAGATAGACATGGGCCATGCCCGTGCGCTGCTGGCACTGGACTCGCCGTCGATGCAGCTGAAGATTTTCCGTGATGTGCTGAAAAACCAGTACAGCGTTCGCAAGGTGGAAGAGATGGTGCAGATGCTGAAACAGGGCGAAGACGTGCAGACGGCCAAGAAGCGCCTCTCAGTGAAGACCGTGCTGCCGAAGCCGATGATGGAGGCCCGTCAGCGACTGGCCGACCTGCTGAAAGCCAAGGTGCAACTGACCTGCTCGGCCAGTGGCAAGGGCAAGATCAACATTCCCTTCGCCGATGAGGAAGAACTGCAGCGCATCATGGAAGTGATTTTTAAGTGATGAGTGATAAGTGATGAGTGAGTTCTTTCATAATAGGAGATGGATGGTGAAGGTGCTGCTGGCGCTTGTCACATATCACTCATCGCTTATCACTTCCTCGGCTCAGACTGAAATCCCCGACTCTGTCGTCACGGCCATCGACTCGATGTACAAAGCCATGCCAGCAGATAGCGAAGGATGGCTGACGGATGGCGAAGGGAGAATAGCAGCCGACTCCATATTTGTGGATTTGCCGCCAGCTACCACGAAAGACTGGAGTACCTGGTGCCCTGACCCTAAACGGGCATTGTGGCTGGCTTTGGTCATTCCTGGAGGCGGACAGATATACAATCGCAAGTACTGGAAGTTGCCGCTGGTCTATGGAGGATTCGTGGGCTGTATCTATGCCATGCGATGGAACAACATGATGTATAAGGACTATGCTCAGGCCTATCTCGACATCATGGACGATGACCCAGGTACGGCCAGCTACAACAAGTTCCTGCACCTGGGACGCCAGATTACGCCAGCCAACGAGGATCGCTACAAGACCATCTTCAAGAAGCGTAAGGACCGCTATCGTCGCTATCGTGACCTGAGCTTCTTCGTGATGCTGGGCGTCTATGCCATCTCGGTGATTGATGCCTATGTCGATGCCGAGCTATCAGTCTTCGACATTTCAAGAGACCTCTCGCTGAAGGTGCGACCTGCCGTGATGAGCAATGGTACGTCGCTCGTGGCATCGGCACTGGGTGTGAACTGTGTACTTGACTTTTAGGGAAACCGACTTTTAGACTTTAGAAATTAAAACAATGATGATGAAGAAAACGATATTAGCATTTTGGGCATTGCTGCCGATGACGGCACTGGCACAGTTTGAAGTGGCAGACAGCCTGGACTTTGACGATGAAAGCGGAGTGGAAGTGATTAACGAGGAAGAATATGATGGAACCTTCGACTTCCCTGAGGCGCTGACAGATGCCAACCTCGACAGCCTGATGAATCAGTATATGTCGAAGACCTATCTCTCGCCAGATGCCGACTGTCAGATGCTGAGCGAGAATCCCTCGTTCAATCGCGAGGTATATATCGACCGTTTGCGCCGCATGCCTACGGTCATGGAGATGCCCTATAACGAGGTGGTGCGCTCGTGCATCGATCGCTACATGGTGCGTCTGCGCCGTCAGGTGAGCTTCATGCTGGGTGCCGCCAATTTCTACATGCCCATCTTCGAGCAGGCCTTAGACACCTATCAGCTGCCCTTGGAGCTGAAGTATCTGCCTATCATCGAGTCGGCCCTGAATCCTACAGCCGTCTCTCGAGCTGGTGCCACAGGACTGTGGCAGTTCATGCTGGCAACTGGCAAGGCCTACGGCCTAGAGGTGACGTCGCTCAGTGATGACCGTCGCGACCCCGTGAAGTCGAGCTATGCTGCTGCACGCTATCTGCGCGACCTCTATAATATCTTCGGCGACTGGAACTTGGTCATTGCCGCCTACAACTGTGGCCCTGAGAATATCAACCGTGCCATTCGCCGTTCAGGTGGCAAGCGCGACTACTGGGAGATCTATCCCTATCTGCCCAAGGAGACGCGTGGCTACGTGCCTGCCTTCATCGCTGCCAACTATGCCATGACCTATTATTGCGAGCATGGCATCTGTCCGATGGCCAGCAAGCTGCCTGCCAAGACCGATACGGTGATGATCAGCCGCAACGTCACTTTCCAGCAGATAGCCAGTGCTTGTGACCTCGATGTGGATATGATCCGCTCGCTCAACCCTGTCTATCGTCGTGACATGGTGCCTGGACTGTCGGCTCCCTCGCCACTGCGATTGCCGTTGAGCGATGTGGCCCGTTTCATCGACATGGAAGATTCCATCTACAGCGCCTCGGTGCAGCAGGTGCTGAAGCGTGCCGAGGTGGAGATAGAAGAGCGTCCTGCTACGACCCAGCAGCAGACGAGGCGCAACAGCCGTTCTACCCGCAATCAGCAGCGCACTCAGGCCTCTTATGTCACCGTGAGGAGTGGCGACACCCTTGGTGCTATTGCCCGTCGCAACCATACGACGGTGGCCAAGCTGAAGCAGCTCAACGGGCTGCGTGGCGACAACATTCGTGCAGGCAAGAAGCTGCGTGTGAAATAGACTATTGACTACAGACTATAGAGTAAGACTATAGACTTTAGACTATAGATTTATATTTTAGGACCTTAAATATTTATTGTGATGACTGATGAAGATATGATCCAGCGCGAAGCTGCTGACGACAAGATGATCAGCGAGGCGTTTGACCGGCTGATAGGTGACTATCTGAAATCGCGCCATCGCAAGAAAGTTGACCTCATCACCAAGGCTTTCAACTTCGCACGCCAGGCCCATAAGGGTGTGCGTCGTCTTTCGGGCGAGCCTTATATCATGCACCCCATCGCCGTGGCACAGATTGTGTGCTCGGAGATAGGACTGGGCTCTACCAGCATCTGCTCGGCGCTGCTCCACGATGTGGTCGAGGATACCGACTATACCGTTGAGGACATCGAGAACATGTTTGGTGCTAAGATTGCCCAGATTGTTGATGGCCTGACCAAGATCAGCGGTGGCATCTTCGGCGAGCAGGCATCGGCACAGGCCGAGAACTTCAAGAAGCTGTTGCTCACGATGAGCGAGGACATCCGCGTCATCCTCATCAAGATTGCCGACCGTCTGCACAACATGCGCACGCTGGACTCGCAGCCCGCAAACAAGCAGTATAAGATTGCTGGTGAGACGCTCTATCTCTATGCCCCGTTAGCCCATCGCCTCGGCCTCTACAAAATCAAGTCCGAGTTAGAGAATCTCAGCTTCAAGTTCGAGCATCCCGAGGAATATGCCAGCATCGTGAGCCAGCTGGAGCGAACGAAGATTTCCCGTCACCAGTCGTTCGAGCAGTTCACCCAGCCCATTGAGAAAGCCCTGCAGGACATGGGCTTGGAGTATGAGATACGCGAGCGAGTGAAAACGCCCTATTCCATTTGGAACAAGATGCAGAACAAGCACGTCACCTTCGATGAGATTTTCGACATCCTGGCCGTGCGCATCATCTTCACGCCCAAGGACCGAGGGGATGAGGTTGACGACTGCTTCAAGATCTACACTGTCCTCACCAAGATCTACCGCCGCCATCCCGACCGTCTGCGCGACTGGGTGACGAAGCCCAAGGCCAACGGCTATCAGGCGCTGCACGTCACGCTCATGTCAAACCAGGGCCACTGGATCGAGGTGCAGATACGCTCTGACCGCATGGACGAGATTGCCGAGCAGGGACTGGCTGCCCACTGGAAGTACAAGGAAGTGCCGCAGTCGGCCATCGATGCCGACAACCAGGAAGAATTGATGGAGACGATAGAGGAAGCCGACCAGATGAACGAGTGGCTGCACACCATCAAGGAGATCCTCGACGATCCCCAGCCCGACGCCATGGACTTCCTCGATGCCATCAAGCTCAATCTCTTCGCCAGCGAGATATTCGTATTCACGCCCAAGGGCGAGATCAAGACCATGCCTGCCGACAGCACCGTGCTCGACTTTGCCTTCTCCATCCACACCTTCCTCGGCTCCCACTGCATAGGTGCCAAAGTCAATCACAAGCTCGTGCCCCTCAGCCATCGGCTGTGCAGTGGCGACCAGGTGGAAGTCCTCTCCTCCATGTCGCAGCACGTGCAGCCGTCGTGGATCAATTTCGTCTCTACCGCCAAGGCCAAGGCCAAGATACAGGCCATCCTGCGCCGAAGCCAGCGCGAGGTGCAGAAGCAGGGCGAGGAGCTGCTGGAAGAGTGGCTGGGCAAGAACGGCTTCGAGCCCACCCAGTCCGTCATCGACCAGCTGGTGCGCTTCCACGATGCCGCCTCCCGCGACGAGCTGTTCCAGAAGCTGGGCGAGAAGACCATGCTCCTGGGCGACAGCGATGTTGACGAGCTGAAGGGCAAGAACAAGAAGAAAGGCGAGGCCGGCGGAGGCGGATGGCGCAAGTATGTGCCCTTCGTCAAGGCGAAGAAAGACAGCGACGAAGCCCATCCCAAGCTCTTCATCGTGCCCGAGCAGTTCAACCGCAAGAAGCCCGTCATCCTTACCGAGGAGAACATTGGCCAGTTCATCTTCCCCGACTGCTGCCACCCCATTCCTGGCGACGACGTGCTGGGCTATATCGACAACCAGAACCGCATCGAGATTCACAAGCGAGCCTGTCCCATTGCCAACCGCCTGAAGGCCAGCTACGGCAACCGCATCCTCGACGTGAAGTGGGACATGCACAAGAAGCTCTTCTTCGATGCCACCATCCGCTTGGGCGGCATCGACCGCCGAGGCATGGTCAACGATGTGACGCGTGTCATCAGCAACCAGCTCAGCCTCGACATCCGTCGCCTCACCTTCACCACCGAGGACGGCATCTTCGACGGCAGCATCGACCTGCGAGTCCACGACCGTGAAGATGTGAAGGAAATCATCGACAAGCTCAAGGAGGTTGATGACCTGAAGGAAATATCGCAAATCATGTAGTTGGCTCGTCCAAGCATAGTGAAAACAATGGCAAGCATCCCGAAAACCATCTCTCGTCGTTGGATAGCGCTGGCAGCACTGTTCACTATTAACTGTTCACTATTCACTAGCTCCGCAGGGGCGCAAAACTATGACAACCCCGACACCATCGTCGTAGCTTCCGACGGCACGGGCCAGTTCCTTACCGTTGGCGAGGCCGTCGAGGTATGCCGCGCCTTCATGGACTATCAGAAAGTGATCTACGTGAAGCGCGGCATCTACAAGGAGAAGCTCATCATTCCCCAGTGGCTGCAGCACATCGAGATCTGCGGCGAGGATCGCGACCACACCATCATCACCTACGATGACCATGCCAACCTGACTTTTAGCTCCTGGCCTTCAGCTGACCGCCAATCGCTAAAAGCTAACAGCCAAAAGCCAATCATCGGCACCTTCCGCACCTATACCGTCCGTGTAGATGGCAACGACATCACTTTCCGTAATATCACCATCGAGAACAATGCCCCCCGCTTAGGCCAGGCCGTAGCCCTGCACACCCAGGGCGACCGCCTGCTGTTCGTCAACTGTCGCTTCCTGGGCAATCAGGACACCGTCTATACCGGCATGCCCGCTACCCGCCTCTATTTCGATGGTTGTTATATCGAGGGCACCACCGACTTCATCTTCGGCCCCTCCACGGCGTGGTTCGAGCGTTGCCGCATACATTGCAAGGTCAACAGCTACATCACTGCCGCCTCCACCCCCCAAAGTGTAATGTACGGGTACATCTTTAATAATTGCACCGTCACCTGTGCGCCCGAGGCCACGAAAGTCTATCTCGGTCGTCCCTGGCGCGACTATGGCTATACCTTGTTCATGCACTGCCAGCTGCCCCCTCAGATACGTCCTGAGGGCTGGCATCACTGGGAAAAGCAGCGCGAGCATACCGCCCGCTATTATGAGTTTGAGAATACAGGCGAGGGAGCAGCGCCCGACAAGCGGGTAGGGTGGAGCCGTCAGCTCACGGAAGAAGAAGCGAAGGCTATAACCCCTCAGAACGTGTTCCAGCGCAACGATAATTGGCCTTTTTGAATTTAGAATTTAGATTTTAGAATTTAGAGGTGTTGCCCAATGGGCAATTTAGAATTTAGATTTTAGATTTTAGAGGTGTTGCCCTGCGGGCAAGTACGATTTTAGATGTTAGAAGTACTTTCTCCTTTCTCCTTCTTAATTCTAAATTCTTAATTCCTCCTCGGCGCAGCCGATCCCTCTTAATTCTTAATTCTAAATTCTTAACTCACAAATCCTCCTTCCTCCTTCCTCCCCTCTCCTTCTGGAGAGGGGCCGGGGGAGAGGCTTTCTACTGCAACCTATCAAGATGATGCTTCAGCTGCTGCAGTTCTTCGCGAATGCCGATGAGACGCGTCAGCACCTCCGCCTTCCTGTCGCTGCCGTCGCGGTTGGCATTAATCATCTTTCTGGCGGCAGCCAGTTTAAATCCGCGCACCTTCACCAGATTATGAATGAGTCGTATCTGCTCTATGTCCTTTTTCGCATATTGTCTCACCCTGTTAGGTCCGCTGGTTTTCGGTTTCAGATAGGGGAATTCCGACTCCCAGTAGCGTAGTGTGCTCTCGTTCAGGTCAAACATCTCTGCCACCTCCTTGATGGAGTAGAACAGCTTCAGGTCCTTGTTCAGATTCAGTGCCATTGTTGTCTTTTTTTGTTTTGCTAGGCTATTTGCTTGCAAAGATAGTCATTATTTTCGACACGTCCAAGTAAATCACTGTTTTTTTCAAAAAAACAAATAGAGAAAGAGAGAAAGCAAAAAACTTTTGAAGTTTGAATTTAGATTTTAGATTTTAGAGGTGTTGCCCAATGGGCAATTTAGAATTTAGATTTTAGATTTTAGAGGTGTTGCCCTGCGGGCAAGTACGATTTTAGATGTTAGAAGTACTTCTTCCTTCCTACTTTTTCCTTCTTCCTCGGCAAAGCCGATACCTCTTCCTTCTTAATTCTTAAATCTTAACTCTTAATCTTAATTCCTAATTCTTAACTCTTAACTCCACTGATTAGTCACCAGGACGAACAGGAACAGCTGAGCCACCGTTGGCCTTGTACTCCTCGTACTTGTCGAGCGGGATGCGCTCAGTCCAGGTGGTCTTCTTACCAGTCTGGGAGTCAACGACCAGGTTCACCTTCACATAGTCACCCTTCTCGAAGGTGCAACGCTCGGCGAAATACTTCGAGCGCAGCTTGCGCACGTCGTCACCAATAGGCAGGAAGCGCATGAACACACCGTCGATCATCTCATCACAGGGAGTTGCGATGAAGGTCTCCACATCGCTCTTGCCAGCAGTCGATGAACTCTTGATGGTCGGATAGAAGATACCCAGACCTTCCAACTCCACAGAGTAACCCTGAGACAGCAACTCGGGGATACACTTCTTCAGCTGGGCCAAAACGAGTGCCAGCACCTCACCAGTCACAAGTGAGCCATGTTCAGCCATGTGCTCCACAAGACCTCCCGTAGAGAGGCAACCGCGCAGATAGAGCGCAGGATAGATGCGTCCATACTTGGTGCTCGACTCGTTGTTGTTACGGCGAGCGTCAATGCGCATCGGAAGATTAGTTAATGCC
>CAJOFE010000054.1 GCA_905233825.1 uncultured Prevotella sp.
TGCACAGACATCCTCACCGTCATGGTAAAGGACGTCCTAGAGGATGAAGAGGACTTCATACAATAGAAAGTGCGATTGCACTTGCCAGTTGAATTCGCGAGATACAAATAAAATAGAAAAATGCTAAATTAATCACATTTTATTTTGCATATTGTTTGATTTGCATTATCTTTGCAACAGATAAATAAGAAAACGCTAGATGAAGACTTTGATGAGTCGTATATTGCTCTCATTGGTGCTGGTTTCTCTGCTTCTGAACCTGACAGCGTGCCAAAAAGGCGAACCAATCAGCCCCAAAGACAGCGAGGCTGACTCGCTGAACATGGCAGCGGAAAATATGGTCCACGCTGTGGCTATGGAGGGCGACGTGGAACGCACGTTCGAACTGGCAGACAGCCTGAGGGACCAGAAGCGCCTGACCCCTATCAAGGCCGATTTCTATAAGTCTTTTGTTTACTTCTGCCGAGGTGATGAAGCAGAGATGACCGAGTATTTGGAGAAGATTATCGAGACTTACGAAAATACTGATGCGGATCCGATTATCTATACAAGAGCAGCCGTCGTCCTGACCAACCATTATATGTCGCAAAACCAGTTCGAGAAGGCTTTGCGCTTAGCCCTGCCTGTGGTGGCCAAGTACGGGCAAGACCCTACCATACCATTGGACCGTAAAGGCAGATTGCTCACCATTATTGGTGCTTGCCAAGAGAAGCTGAACCGGCCGAATGAGGCTGAAAAGAGCTTTGAACAGGCCTATCAATACTTTAGGAAGTACATGGAAGAGGAGGACTTGAATTTTGTTGATTTCTCAAGTTGTATCACCAGCGTGCAGAACATTTTCAACATTTACACGACCACAGAAACGCTTGATAAACAAAAGAAATGGACTGATCGTTGCGCCTCCATGCTCGCTTGGTATAAGAACCAGTCAGATGCTGAATCAAGCTTTGTGGACAGAGTGGAAGGACAGATTGCCTTGAAACGGGCAGAGATTCAGTTGAAACAAGGGAAAAGAGCGAGGGCCGCCAGGGCATACAGGGAGTTCCTGAATACGGACTATTCGAAAACCGACGATGCTCGCCTTAACTCTATCGACTATCTGACCACTTCAGGCCATAATGACGAGGCTGCCGACATCCTTCAGGACTTCGACCGCATGGCTGCTGAATGGGGAATGGAATCCAACCTCGAGTTCATTATGGACTTCCTGTTCCCCAAGTTTAACATCAACTACATGGCTGGCCGCAAGGACTCGGCTCTGGCCGTAGCCCTAAAGATATCCTCATTGATTGATTCTGCCGTCGTGGCACAAAAGAACGGCGCAGCCGCTGAACTGGCTACTATCTACGAGACGCAAGAGAAAGATCTCCAAATTGCCGAGCAGAAGATGCGGCTGTCGAGAGCCCGCATTCTGGCACTCATCGTGTCAATCATAGCCCTTACCGTGTTCTTTGCCATCTTTACATTCATTCGTCACCGTGCGGCCAAGCGTCTGGCAAAAGTAAACGCAGCCAAGGAGCGCATGGAGGGCGAACTGAATATCGCCCGCGACATTCAGATGTCAATGGTGCCCAGCACATTTCCCGAATATGAGGGGCTTGACATGTACGCCTCAATGACACCAGCCAGAGAGGTGGGTGGCGATTTGTACAATTATCTTTTCCAAGGGAATCAACTCTATTTCTGTGTGGGTGATGTCAGCGGTAAAGGAGTGCCGGCTTCGCTGTTTATGTCCCAGGCCACACGTCTGTTTCATGCACTGGCCTCACAGGGCATGACTCCTGCCGAGATCGCCACCCGCATGAATGCCGAGTTGGCAGAGGACAATGAGCAGGGTATGTTTGTTACCATGTTCATTTGCCGGCTCAATCTTAAACTTAACTTGTTCGAGTACTGTAATGCCGGGCATAATCCGCCCGTATTAGGCAACGCTGATGGACAGTTCTCGTTCCTCGACATGGAGACCAACGCTCCCATCGGATTGTGGCCAGGACTGGAATACAAGGGTGAGTCTATCGAATTTTTTAAAGACCGTCTGTTGCTGCTCTATACTGACGGACTCAACGAAGCCGAGAATTGTCAACAGGAACAGTTCGGCGAAGATCGTATACTCGACATACTGAAACAAACGCAATATGCTTCTGCCCAGCAAATCATTGAAACGATGGCCGATGCCGTCAGTCAGCACCGCAACGGCGCTGAGGCCAACGACGACCTTACGATGTTGTGTATCCGTATGAATTGATTTCAACTATTTTAGGACGTAGCAAAGTGCAAAAAAGCACGGCGCTAAATCGTTTTAGGAGGCAAAGCGCGAGCGGGGAGGGGAGAAAAACCCAAAAAAACAAAAAACTTTTGCTTTTATTCTTTTATTTATATTATAATGAGTACCTTTGCACGATGTTTTGCGCAAAGAGTGCGCACTTTTATTTATTTTAGATGTTTTAAAACAAGATGAACGTAATTACAAAAACCCTTCAATTGGCTGATGGAAGGACCATCACCATTGAAACCGGGAAAGTGGCAAAACAGACCGATGGTAGCGTTGTTCTCCGCATGAACAATACCGTGCTTCTGGCCACTGTTTGTGCCGCAAAGGATGCTGTTCCCGGAACTGACTTCATGCCTTTGCAGGTTGATTATCGTGAGCAGTATAGTGCTGCTGGTCGTTTCCCTGGAGGATTCACCAAGCGCGAAGGCAAGGCCTCTGACTCAGAAATTCTCACATCGCGACTGGTAGATCGCGTTCTCCGTCCCCTCTTCCCAGGCAATTATCATGCCGAAGTGTTTGTCAATGTCATGCTTCTGTCGGCCGACGGTGTTGACCAGCCTGATGCGCTGGCCGGCTTTGCCGCTTCTGCTGCTTTGGCATGTTCCGATATTCCTTTTGAGTGCCCCATCTCGGAGGTTCGCGTGGCTCGCATCAACGGCGAGTATGTCATCGATCCCACCTTTGAGCAGATGAAGTTGGCCGACATGGACATCATGGTCGGTGCCTCTGCTGAAAATATCATGATGGTGGAAGGCGAGATGAAGGAGGTGAGCGAGCAGGATCTGCTGGGTGCCCTGAAGGCTGCTATGGAGGCCATCAAGCCCATGTGCGAACTGCAGGCTGAACTCTCGAAGGAGCTGGGTAAGGACGTGAAGCGTGAATACAATCACGAAGTGAACGACGAGGCTCTGCGCGAGCGTATGAACAAGGAGCTCTACCAGCCCGCCTACGATATTACGAAGCAGGCTTTGGAGAAGCAGGCACGTGCGGAGGCTTTCGAGAAGCTGCTGGCCGACTTCAAGGAGGCTTTCCTCGCTGAGGTTCCTGAGGATTCAGAAATCTCGAAGGAGGAGTATGAGGCCATGATGGAGCGCTACTACCACGATGTGGAGCGTGACGCTATGCGCCGTTGCATCCTCGATGAGGGCATCCGTCTCGATGGTCGTAAGACTACGGACATCCGTCCCATCTGGTGTGAGGTTTCGCCCCTGCCCATGCCTCACGGAAGTTCTATCTTTACCCGTGGTGAGACGCAGAGCCTCTCTACCTGCACGCTGGGCACCAAGCTCGACGAGAAGATGGTGGATGACGTGCTCGACAAGAGCTACATGCGCTTCCTGCTGCACTATAACTTCCCCCCGTTCTGCACAGGCGAGGCCAAGGCCCAGCGTGGCGTAGGCCGTCGTGAGATTGGTCACGGACATCTGGCTTGGCGTGGTCTGAAGGGTCAGATTCCTGAGGACTTCCCTTATACCGTACGTCTGGTGAGCCAGATTCTGGAGTCGAACGGCTCTTCGTCTATGGCTACTGTCTGCGCTGGTACGCTGGCTCTGATGGATGCCGGTGTGCCCATGAAGAAGCCCGTGAGTGGCATTGCCATGGGTCTCATCAAGAATCCTGGTGAAGACAAATATGCTGTACTGAGCGACATCCTTGGCGACGAGGATCACCTGGGCGATATGGACTTCAAGACCACTGGTACGAAGGACGGTCTGACGGCTACACAGATGGATATCAAGTGCGACGGTCTGTCGTTCGACATTTTGGAGAAGGCCCTGATGCAGGCCAAGGCTGGTCGTGAGCACATCCTAAAGTGCCTCACCGATACCATTGCCGAGCCTCGTCCCGAGCTGAAGCCCCATGTGCCCCGTATCGAGGCCTTCGATATTCCCAAGGAGTTTATTGGTGCCGTCATTGGCCCGGGCGGAAAGATTATCCAGCAGATGCAGGAAGACACCAAGACCGTCATCACCATTGACGAGGCCGACGGCGTGGGTCACGTGCAGGTCAGCGGTCCCAACAAGGAGTGCATCGAGAGTGCCATCCGCAAGATCCGTGCCATCGTGGCTGTGCCTGAGGTAGGTGAGGTCTATGAGGGAACCGTGCGTAGCATCATGCCTTATGGATGCTTCGTCGAGATCATGCCTGGCAAGGATGGTTTGCTGCATATCAGCGAGATTGACTGGAAGCGCCTGGAGACCGTCGAGGAGGCTGGCATCAAGGAAGGTGACAAGATTACCGTGAAGCTTTTGGAGATTGATCCGAAGACGGGCAAGTACAAGCTCTCGCATCGTGTACTCATTCCGAAGCCCGAGGGCTATGTAGAGCGTCCTGCACGTCGTGAGCGCGGTGACCGTCCTGATCGTGGTGACCGTCGTCAACCTCGTCAGGATCGTGGCGACCGTGGTGACCGTCGTCAGCCCCGTCCTGAGCGTGGTGACCGCCCCGAGCGTCATCATGATAACGAGGAATATCGCGACCCGCAGCAGAACCGCGAGCCCCGCGATTTCAGCGATGCCCTTGACCACATGGATTTTTAGGGCTTTCCCAAAGAGTGACAATATAGGCGGCCTGAGAGAATCAGGCCGCCTGTTTTTAATACCATATTATTATGAACGTACAGATAGAAGCTTCGTGGAAAGAGCAGTTGCAAGGGGAGTTTGAGAAGCCCTACTTCGTGCAGCTTACGGAGAAGGTGCGACAGGAGTACAAGGCAGGAACCTGCTATCCGCCAGGCAGGCTGATCTTCAATGCTTTCAACCTGTGTCCCTTTGATCAGGTAAAGGTGGTCATCATCGGGCAGGATCCCTACCACGAGCCAGGCCAGGCTCATGGGCTGAGCTTCTCCGTGCAGGAAGGAGTGATGTTTCCTCCGTCGTTGCAGAACATCTTCAAGGAGATAGAAGATGACTTGGGAACGCCCGTCCCACAGAGTGGCGACCTCTCGCGCTGGGCTTGTCAGGGAGTGTTGCTGCTGAATGCCACGCTGACTGTACGTGCCCACATGGCCAACAGCCATGCCATGCTGGGCTGGCGCGAGTTTACCGATGCCGCTATCCAAGCGCTTGCGCGCAAGCGCGAACATATTGTATATATGCTCTGGGGTGGCTATGCCCGCGGAAAGGCGTATATGATAGACAAACAGCGCAACCTTGTTTTGGAGAGTGTGCATCCCTCACCGCTCTCAGCCAATCGTGGTGGCTGGTTCGGCCAGCACCAGTTCTCGCGTTGTAACCAGTATCTGCAAGAAAACGGACTTGCTCCTATACTATGGTAAACCTTCCTCCCATCCTTGAAATCGGTGGCATATTGCTGTCGTCAGATATTCTGACGGAAGAGTTCTGCTGTGACTTAGACACCTGCGGTGGCGCCTGCTGTGTGGAGGGAGATGCAGGGGCACCCGTCACGCTGGATGAGGTCATGGAGATAGAGAACAGCGTGGAGGAGGTATGGGGCGACCTGAGTGCCTCGGCACAGGCAGTGATAGACCGTCAGGGTGTGGCCTATACCGATCGCGACGGCGATTTGGTGACAAGCATCGTTGGGGGGAAAGACTGTGTGTTTACAACTTCCCTTCATCTTCCTGAAATGGGAAGACCAGTGGTGGGTTGTGCTCTAGAAAAGGCTTTTCGTGAAGGGCGTTGCCAGTTCTGCAAGCCCATCAGCTGTGCCCTTTATCCTATTCGTGAGAAACAATTCAGCGATGGCAGTATCGGACTGAACTACCATCGCTGGGAAATCTGTGAGTGTGGTCGCAAGAAAGGGCGCGAGCAGCACTTAAAAATTTATCAGTTCCTGAAGGAACCCCTCATTCGCCGCTTTGGCGAAGACTGGTATCAAGAGCTATGCGACGCGGCATCGCAACTATTAACGACGACCTAAACACCAAAGGACAACGACATTATTGCATATCATAGACCACCTGCATGAGTCGTTTGCCCAGTTCGTCGGCTTCGGCCATGGTCTGTGCCTCGCTATAGACGCGGATGATAGGCTCGGTGTTCGACTTGCGCAAGTGCACCCACTTCGCGGGGAAGTCAATCTTCACGCCGTCGATGTCGTTCACCACAGCACTGTCATCTTGGGCAAACATTTCCTTCACCTTCACTAAGATGGCATCGACATCAGTCTCAGGTGTCAGGTCAATGCGGTTCTTGGCTATCTGATAGTCAGGGAAGGTCTTGCGAAGCTCGCTGGCTGTGCAATTCTTCTGAGCCAACGACGACAGGAAGAGGGCAATGCCTACCAATGCGTCGCGGCCATAGTGGCTCTCAGGATAAATGATACCACCATTGCCTTCGCCGCCAATCACGGCTCCTACCTCTTTCATCTTCGTGGTGACATTCACTTCGCCTACGGCAGCAGCCGAATACCGTCCGCCATGCTTCTCGGTGACATCGCGTAGGGCACGGGTGCTACTGAGGTTGCTCACCGTGTTGCCCTTGTCGTGAGACAGCACATAATCGGCTACGCTGACCAGTGTGTATTCCTCGCCGAACATCTTGCCGTCCTCGCAGATGAAGGCCAGGCGATCGACGTCGGGATCGACCACGATGCCCAAGTCGAAACCTCCCTGACGCATCTTGTCCATGATGCCCTGCAGGTTCTTCTCCAACGGTTCGGGGTTATGGGCGAACTGGCCGGTGCACTCGCCGTTTAGAATCTCGAAATCCACACCTAAGGCTTTGAACAGGTCAGGCAGGATAATGCCACCCACGCTATTGATAGTGTCGGCACAGACACGGAAATGACGATTGCAGATAGCCTCTACGTCGGCCAGTCGCAGGTTCAGCACGCTTTCAATGTGGCGCTGGTTCATCGTATCGTCCTTGATGACACGTCCTAAGCGCTCCACAGGTGCATAGTCGAAATCCTCGGCCTCGGCAATACGCAGCACCTCGGCACCGTCAGCGGCAGTAAGAAATTCGCCCTCGCTGTTCAGCAATTTCAAGGCGTTCCACTGCGTGGGATTATGGCTGGCAGTAATGATGATGCCTCCATCGGCCTCGTGCCAACGTACGGCCAACTCAGTGGTTGGTGTGGTAGCTAAGCCGATGTCGATAACCTCATAGCCCATGCCTACCAGTGTTCCGCATACCACGTCGCGCACCATAGGTCCGCTGATGCGGCCATCACGCCCCACAATAACTTTTGGCTTTTGGCCTTTAGCTTTTGGCTTTTGGCAGGAAATAAAGGTGGCATAAGCCGTGGTGAACTTGACGATATCTAAGGGGTTGAGCGTGTCGCCCGTACGTCCGCCAATAGTTCCGCGGATGCCTGAAATAGATTTTATCAGTGTCATAATTCTTAATTCATCAAGTCAATCTTGCGTTGAAAACTGATTTCATAGTAATAGGGATAGACGTAACGTGATGCTATGATGTGACCACGGGTGTGAGGCACGATGAGACGCACCTTCGCAATATGGTCTTCAGCCGAACGGGGGCGTCCCATGTTCAGATAGCTGAGTGGTATCAGCAGTCCCTCGGGCACTGTCTCACCATAGGATGATGAGGCCCACGCGCCACTGGTAAATGCGGCTGTGAAAGTGTTGCCCTGTCGTTTCACGTTCATCACATCTACATCGTAGGGGTTGGAGTCGTTGTAGAACACCGTCGTGTCCATCAGGCACACCTCTAAGAAGCGCACCAGCAGGTCGCTGTTCTCGCCGTCTTGCAATGGTGTGCCGCAACCCTTGTGTACGATTTGCATGTAGATGCCGCTGTTGTCCATATAGACAAACTCCCGTTTGTTCACGTCTGTCACGTTGCCGTTAGCATGGAACTGGCTCTCGGTGATAACCACGAAGCTGCTGTCAGCCAGGAACTGGCGGATAGCCTTGCGTTCCTTGTCTTTCTTCTCGCCGTAAGTCTCGTAGTCGTTGCACGACGTGAGGAGTGGGGCGAGGCAGCAGATAGCCAATAATGCGACGATAGCTTTTCTCATTTTCTTATTATTCATTGTTTATTAATTCAAGTAGTAAAGGAGTCCTTACTCCTCATCTCTTTACTTCTTATTTAAGTTTATCCTCGAATGCCTGTATGGCCTGTTTCGTAATCTCTACGGCCTCGTTGAGCGGACAGTAGAGCCTTCCGCCAGAGGCATTGAGGTGACCTCCGCCATTGAAGAAGCGTGCTGCCATCTCGTTGCAGGGGAACTGATCTACTGAGCGCAGGCTCACCCAGATGAGGTTGTCTTTTTCCGAGTCTTCACGCAGTGAGATGCTCAGCTTGTGTCCCTTGATTTGTAACGGCATATTTACTAGTCCCTCGGCATCACCTTTCATGAAGTGAAAGCGTCGCATGTCGTCACGGGTGATGGTGAAGAAGCTGGCATGGCGCTCGGCATCGACCACCAGTCGTTGGAACATCACGAAGCCCGTCAGCCGCAGGCGATTCTCTGAGAAGTTATGATAGACATTGCGATAGATTTTGTCCTTATTGATGTGCTTCGTCAGCAACTGTGAAATGATGAAAAAGATGTCAGGGTTGCTACTATTGTAGGTGAAGCCGCCCGTGTCAGTCATCATGCCACAATAGAGGGGCACGGCAAAATGCTTTGTCAGCTGTTCGAAGCACCCCATCTGCCATACGATTCGGAACACCAGCTCACAGGTGCTGCAGGCCTCGGGGTGGGAGATGACGATAGCCGCATCGACGTTCGGATCCAGATGATGATCGATGAGTATCTTCTTTGCAGGCGAACTGCAAAGCGCACTCTCCATCTCGGCAGTACGGCTGGCCGTGTTGAAGTCTAAGCAGAAGACGAGATCGGCATGAGCGAGCTCGAAGTCACAGCCCTCGCGGTGCTTGTCGTAGCGGATGACCTTATCTGTATTAGGCATCCATTGCAGGTAGTCGGGATACTGGTCGGGCACGAAGACTTGTGCCGTCTTGCCATACACCGTCTTCAGCACCTCAGCCCATGCCAGACATGAGCCCAACGCATCGCCGTCGGGATTCTGATGACAGCAGAGCACAATCGTCTCGCTTTCACGTATCAACTGTTGCAACTTCTCCAGCTGCTCAGAGGTAATAATGTTATTCAGCATACGAGGTTGTAAAAAAGCCCCCTCCCTTTGGAGGGGGTTAGGGGGAGGCTGTTTAGAACAGCTTGTTGGGATAGACACCCTCATCGACCAGCTTCTGGATGCGATCGACCGTAGCCTGACGGTCGGCGGCGTAAGTCACGCCAAACCACTTGCTGGTGGTGTCGAGTACCTCGCAGGTAGCCGTTCCCTCGGTGATGAGCTTGTTCACCATCAACGGAATGAAGAATTCTGCCTTCAGGTTCTCCATGTTCTTCGGGTTGCTGAGGAACTCTTTGAAGTACACCTCCGAATACTCGAAGTAGTCGGGAGTGAAGCCCCACATATTCATTGACACAGGCACGTTCTCCTCCAGCGGTTGCCACTCGCCCTGCTCGTCCTTGAAGCAGATGGCGTTGCCCTTGTCGGCAATGCGCATAATCTCCGTGCGCTCCACCACGTCAGTCAGATGGCGCTTCTCGTTGTAGGCGCATACACCACGTGCCACGCTGCCGTTCTCGCTCAGCGTGTTGCAGCAACGGAAGCCCACCATGGCATACTCGTTCTTCGAGCCTTCCTTCAGTCCACTCAGGAACTTGCCAATCTGCATGAAAGCATCGCGACCGTAGAAGTCATCGCAGTTGATGACGCAGAAGGGCTCCTTGATGACGTCCTTACCCATCAGCACGGCGTGGTTCGTACCCCAAGGCTTTACCCTTCCCTCTGGGACAGAAAAGCCCTCGGGCAGAGAGTCCAAGGCCTGGAAGCACAGCTCGCAGGGCACCTGACCTTCATACTTCGAGAGAATCTGCGTACGGAACTGCTCTTCGAAGTCCTTACGGATGACCCATACTATTTTGCCGAATCCAGCCTGGATAGCGTCGTAGATACTATAGTCCATGATGGTCTCACCGTTGGGGCCCAGACCGTCCAGCTGCTTCAGTCCGCCATAGCGACTGCCCATGCCAGCAGCAAGCAGGAATAACGTAGGTTTCATGTTCTTCTTGTTTTTAAGTGTTATGATGATTTGATTTTCAATTTCGCAACCTTTAGCGTGCAAAGGTACGAATAAATGAGAACAAAACAAAATAAAAAAACATATTTTATTATTTTGTCGAATGGAAGTACCTTCGGCCAAGGCCATAAGAACGAATAAATGACAAAAAAAGAAATAGTTTCTTTGTTTTGTGCTCGACTTTACGTAACATTGCGAAAATTCGCAGGATTTCTTTGAATAAAGGCAGTCTGGGGAATTGAGGATTTTTTAGGGTTACGAATAGGAGACCGTACTCAATTCCACGTTCTGCTATAAATTGCAATCAATGAGCACCCGACGCTGAGCCACCAGCCGTTTTATGACTCATCATCGGGTGCAAAGGTAATCATTTCTTCTGAATTTACCAAACTAACAGCGACTTTATTTTGAGTGTTTGGTCTTTGCTAAAGAAAACAAATGAATTTATTTGTGTCTACAGAAAGAAAAAAGCATATTGGGTACATTCAATATAACAATGAATAGTATTGAGGGCTATTTTTATCCTTTTAGAAATCTTTTATAAGTTTTTGCCCGATATTTCACAAATAATTCGTAAATTTGCCGCCGAATAATAATAGACTAATGTTAGAGCACGATTTCAAATATCGTTTAGAACTGCAAAACTTAATAGATAAAGGGGCACAAATGCCAAAGTTGCATATTCCGACAAGCAAGACTGCTTATCGCTATGTTTTTAGTGATAAACCTGACAAGAACCATATCCCTGTATATATTCAGAAGCCCAAAAGAGCAATAAGTGATGCAGATAAGAACAAACTCATAACATCTGGCTATGCTCTTTCTTGTTTTGAGAATGAGGAAAAAGCTGTTGCTAAATATAATGAATACAAAGCACACAGTCCACAAATAAAAAATACATTGGGCGACTCCTTGAGTAATGGAACACTAAATGAGTCCGATGGCTTGATTACTACAGCAAATCAAGAATCCTCTCATTTCGATTTGTATGAATTCAGAGAGTGTGATTTATCCCTGACATTTCA
>CAJOFE010000055.1 GCA_905233825.1 uncultured Prevotella sp.
CGACGACGTGCAGAAGCTGGCCTCCACCTATTTCAAGGCCGCCTGCTCGTTCAAGAAGGGCGACTACGTGAAGGTGAACATGGTCGAGGATCCTCAGACGCACAAGCGCACCACCTGGATTGAGCGCATCCCCCTGGAGGACTGGGAGACCTACAAGGCCAATGGTGGAAGTGCGGTGCCGACACGCCCCGAAGGGAATTAAGAATTTAGAATTTAGAATTTAGAGGGATTGCTTTCAGCAAGGAAGAATTAAGAATTAGGAATTAAGAGGTGTTGCCTGCGGCAAGTAAGATGGTAGATGTAAGAAGTACTTCCTACTTCACAATTCTTACTCGGCGAAGCCGACACCTCTTAATTCTTAATTCTAAATTCTAAATTCTTAATTCTAAATTCTTAACTCTTAATTCTAAACTCAAAGAGTTATCAGGAGGGCGACGGCATAGGCGGAGATGCCTTCCTGGCGGCCGGTGAAGCCGAGATGCTCGGTGGTGGTGGCCTTGATGCTAATCTGGCCGGGGTCGCAGCCTATGACCTCGGCCATCGTGCGCTGCATCTCGGGGATGTGGGGATTCATCTTGGGCTGCTCGGCGCAGATGGTGGCATCGATATTCCCCAGCTGATAGCCTTTGGCAGCCACCAGCTCGATGGTCTTTCTGAGGATGATCTTGCTGTCCATTCCCTCGGTGTCGGGGGAGGTGTCGGGGAAGTGATAGCCTATGTCGCGCATGTTCGCAGCTCCCAGGATGGCGTCGCAGATGGCATGGATGAGCACGTCGGCGTCGCTGTGGCCAAGCAGGCCGAACCCACCCCCAGCCCCTCCCGTGCGGGAGGGGAGCGTAAATGGTATCTTTATGCCGCCTAACCAAAGTTCACGTCCTTCTACTATGCGGTGGACGTCGTAACCGAAACCGACGACCCACCCCCTGACCCCTCCCGTGCGGGAGGGGAGATTGCTTCGGCTGTCATCTTCTATTGCATCGGAGATTTCTTCCAACACATTATCAATGCCACAAAGCACTTCCTCATTGGTGAATCTTAACACCACGAAACCTGCTTCGTTCAGATACTTTGTGCGTTCTGCATCTTTCTCGGGCTGCTCTCCTTCGAAATGATAGCCACCGTCAATCTCGATGATGAGTTTCTGTTTGAGACTTACAAAATCTGGAATATACCCATACACGGGATGCTGGCGACGGAAATGCACGCCCAACTTGTCACCAGAAAGATAATTCCACAGCAGGGCCTCAGCCTCGGTGGGATTATTCCTCATCTCACGGGCTTTTTCCAACAGCAGTTGATAGGTAGCGGCATCGGTCGTCTCGAAATTGCTATTTCTCATAACATTTATTGTCTTAATATCATTCTATTTCCCCCTCCCGTTCGGGAGGGGATAGGGGTAGGTCCCTATATCATTTCCATCCCCCTCCCGTTCGGGAGGGGCTGGGGGTGGGTCTTACTTCCTGAACAGATCCTTGATGCCATCCATATCGAAGGCGAGGGTGAAGCGGAGGGTCTGGTCGAGGGGATTGCTTTGGGCGGTGGAGATGACATAGCCCACGTCGAGGGAGAAGACGTTCATGCGGAAGCCGCCACCCACGGTGAAATACTTGCGGTTGCCCTTCGACTGCGACTCGTGGTGATAGCCTGCACGCAGGGAGAACTTGTCGTTGTAGATATACTCGGCACCGACGCTCCACTGCACCTCTTCCATCTCTTCCTTGAAGCCTCCAGGGGCATCGGTGAAGCTCTGCCACATGCCCTTGATGCTGCTGATGTCGCTGTATTCACGGCGCACGCGATCCTGATAGTCGGAGTTGGTCTCATCGACGCCCTGACGGGGCACGGTGGGCACCAGTATCTTGTTGGCATCGGCAGCCAGCGAGAAGCGGTTGTACTCGTCGATGGGAATCATCAGCGAGGCTCCCAGACGCAGGTTGGCTGGGATGAACTGGCTCTCCTCGTCGCCGTAGAACGATATCTTGCTACCCATGTTGGTGAGCGTGGCACCGAGTCCCAGCTGGCACTCGCGCGAGCCCATCATGACGTAGTTGTTGTAATAGAGGGCGATGTCGGCAGCAAAGGCTGAGGCGGGCTTGGAATCCTCGGAGTAGTCGTAGCGCATGTCGGAATATATCCAGCGCATGCCGACACCCATTGAGAAGGTCTCGCTGAGCATGCGTGAGTAGGCTACGTCGAGCGACATCTCATAGGGGTTGATGGTCATGTCGTTCTCGTCGGCAATCTCCACCTCGCCCAGTGAGAAATAGCGCAGCGAGCCTGAGAGGGCACCATAGTCGCCGATGCGGTAGTAGCCTGAGAGGTAGGCCAGGTCGATGTCGTTCACCAGCTGGCGCAGCCACGGGGTGTAGTTCAGGGCTACTCCGGCACGGCTGATGCAGAACGGATATTTGGCCAGGTTCCAGTACTGGGAGTTCACGTCGGGATCGGTGGCAGCACCCACGTCGCCCATACCGGCAGCACGGGCATCAGGGGCGATGGTCTGTGAGATGACGGCATACTCCACGGGGTTGAACGTCGTGGTCTTGTAGTCGTCGGCAAAGGCGCCCAACGGGCTAAATGATAAATGATAGATGATAAATGACAAAGCTATCACCCACCTGTTTTGCATTGTTTTCATATTTGTATCTATTTTTTAATTCTCAATTCTTCAATATAATCAGTTTCTGTGCCTGCGATGCCTTCTTGCTGCCGTCGCTGCTGATGAGGACGCGATAGAGATAGACACCCGTCTGCAGGCGACTGCCGCTATTGGTGCAGAGATTCCAGTCGAGCGTGTAGGTATGGTCGGTGGCAACACCTGTCTCGCCCTTGCGCCAGAGCAGACGCCCCGAAGCGTCGAACACCTCCAGCTCTACATCCATCTGGCTGCCCGTGCGGTCGTGATTGATGACGAACTGCGTCGTGGTGGAAGCAGGATTGCGGGTGCACTCCACGCTGAAGCAGTTGGGCTGCAACGAGCGCACCACCTGGAAGTGGAGCTCGGCCACCGACGAGTTGTTGAGCACGTCCCAGGCACGGAAGGTCAGCGTGTGCTCGCCCTCAGAGAGCGTGGGCAGGCTGTAGCTCACCGAGCCTGAGCGATAGTCGCCGAAGTCGCACTGGAAATACTCATTCAGATTGTAGGTCATCGACAGCTCACCATCGACAACCAGTTCCAGGTCGTGACCCAGTCCGCTGCCGGCAGCATTGATGCCGTCCTTGTCCGTCAGCTGGGCATAGAACCACGGTGTGGTGTTCACCTGTCCGCCATTCCGGAAGTCACTCGTGTTCAGATAGCAGTAGATGTTGGGGCCTATGCCGTCATCCTGCACGCTGGCGCCACTGCCCATGATGAACTGCTCCGTATAGCCGTTGGCCTTGCGCTGATAGTCGTTGCTCACGGCATAGACGCTCATGCGGCCTGTGCTGTCGCTATAGCTGATGTCGCGCGGCAGGACGAACGACAACTGGAAGCGTCCGCCTCTGACGCTGTCCTGTCCGTTATAGATGGTGGCAGGCCTGTCGAGGAAAGTATAGGCGGTGCCAGAATCGCTGGTACCCGTCTCGTTCTGACGGCATACGACGGTCTGCTCCACATCCTTCACTGTGAGGGCTACGACACCGTTGAAGTCGGCAGCATCGGCCACATGGCCCGTCACCGTCACCTTCTCGCCGGCTCCTAGGCGGATGCTGTCCTTGCCCAAGGGCTGACCGTTGATGCTGTCGATGACGATGTTCATCGTGGGAATGGCCAGTCGCAGGGCCGGGTCGCCCAAGAGCGAATAGTGGAGCTTGTTGATCTCGCGGCTCTCATACGACAGCGAGCGCACGGCATTCTTCGACAGGCGCACGGCATCGCCCAGCCTGTTGCTTTGTCCGTCGGTGGTCTCTAAGACGGCCTTGATAAAGGCGCAGTTCATGTTCTGGTTGTCGCCCGTATAGACGGTTCGGGTGGTTCCGAAGAAGGCGATGGCTCCGCCTCGGGTGTTAAACATAGCCGTCTCGCCGATGTTCTCCTCCTGGGTGTCGAAGGGCATCACGTCGCACGAGGCCGTCACCCAAAGGGGCAGGCGCAACGATGTGTGCTCGGCAAAGTCCTCGATGCGTACCACCTGCTCGTGACTGAGACAGTAGGTGACGCCGTGACCGCAATAGTCCATGATGAGGGCTCCCTGCTGCATCTGCTGCTTCACGAGTCGCGACACGTCAGGATAGCGGTTGCCCGTAGAGGTGGTGGAACGCTCGTAGGCGTCCCAGTATATCTTCTTGATGTTGAAGGCGGGATTCACCTTCTTGGCCACGCTGACGGCAGCATCGGCCTCACGCATGTGCACGTTGCCGTTGCCGTCGTCGCCCATGAAGCAGAGCGTGTTCTGCCAGTTGCCGGCATCGCTGTTCTCCACATAGTGGTATATCTTATCGACCAGAATCTTGGCCTCCTCTTCGGTGCGAGCCGTCAGACGGCCTACGCCCACGTCGGTTTTGTCGCGCTTGGTCAGGCTTCCTCCCTCGCCTTCATCGAGCAGGCAGAAATAGTCGTCGCTGACGTAGCTGTTGGTGGCGCTGTAGGAGTCTTCACTCTCGTAGCAGAGCAGGAAGTCGTCGGGCGAGCACTTGGTCCAGTCGATAGTGAGCATGCGGTTGTCCCAGGCACCATCGCCGAAGAGCAACAGATAGCGGGGCATGTCGGCCTCGGTCTCGGCACGGTCGTAGAGCATCTTCAGATAGCGGCGATAGGCGTTGGCATCGGGGGTTCCGCTGCTGAACTCGTTAAAGAGCTCGTCGGCAGGCACGATGCGCACTCGCAAGGAATCGTGCTCCTCGTGCAGCTGCTTCAGCCGCTCGGCCTGAGCACGCACTTTCTGCGACGTGGGAATGATGATGATCATATCGGCAGCCTCGTCGGCATGATGATCCTGATTGGTGATGCGATAGACCAGCTGCGGCGTGGCAAACTCGTCGGTAGAAAGACGGGGGGCAGGAGCAGCTGTAGGCATGGTCAGCGCCAGATAGTCGAGTCGCATCGTGGCATCGCCGGTCTTCTTCCTCAGGCGGATGGTGTTGCTTTCGCGAAGAATGCCCTGCAGGTTGAAGGTGACGGTCTTAACGTTGGCCTTCGAGGTCTCGGCAATCGTCGATGTGACATTCACGCTGCCCACCACCGTATCGTTCACCTCTACGCTCACCGTTCCCAGTCCGTCGTAGGTCATCACCACCGTCAGCACGCCGCTCGTGTCGTGAGCAGGCAGCTCGTAGGTGGCGTATGTGTCAGCAGGCACAGGCGTCTTCTCAAAGAGGTTCCGCCCGCTGTGGTACCAGGCAAACTCCTCAGCCTCATGCAGCGAGTGATAGTCATTGGCGGTGGGATAGAAAGCCGACACAAAGGCGGCACTATCTACGGTGAGCGGCTCGTCGTTGCTCTCAGTAAGGAAATAGCAGCCCTCTGTAGCGTAAGGATTGCGGATGCGGGTAGTAGCCGCAGCACTGCCCCACCCTACGGGACCCACACCGTGGAACAGGCGTCGTCCGCCAATGATGCATGTGGGCACCTCCTGCAGGTCGTCGGTAGCAGCCAGATAGTCGGCCGTCAGCACCTCGGGCTGCAAGGCTCCACCATAGCCGTAGATCTTCACCTTGTTTATATTAGAGAAACCAGCCTGGCGTACCAAAGCCTCGGTCAACTGATAGACGCCCGTCTCAGGAACACTGATCTTAACCCATTGACCCGTAGAAAGCACGGAATGGGAGGCATAGTTGGAGGTAAGGGGTGAGCGACGAGGGGTAAGGGGTGAGAGGCGGGCCTTGCTGCCTTTGGCCTCTGCATGCAGCGACAGGCGGAAGCTCACCAACTTCTGATATTTCCCTTCGCGACAGACCAGGGGCACAAACGACACATAGAGCATACCCTCCCTGCGGCTGACGCCTACGAACTGGTCGATGACGGGCAGCTCGGGCAGCGGCTCGTCGGTGATGGCATGATAGCGACGGATATCGCTCTCGCCCATATCGATAAACTCCGGATAGTCGATGCTGACACTATACGTGGAGTCAGCATAGTCAGCTCCCAACGGGAACTCTCTGAACACGACTGGCAAGACGCTGTCAATCCTGACCTCGGGAGCGGTCAGGTTCACATACTCCTGTGCAGTTATCTTTAGCGAAGTGCACAGCAGCAATGTCAGCAGAAGCCATAATCTTCTCATGATCTTCTATATAACGTAACTGCACGTGCTTTTATTGTTATCAGCGGCAATAAAAGTCCAATACGCGCTCGTCGCCGAGGTAGCCCTGCAGGTGGTCGCCAATCTTCACTGGCCCCACGCCAACGGGTGTCCCCGTGAAAATCAGGTCGCCCGTCTTTAATGTGAAGAAGCGCGACAAGTAGCTGATAAGCTCGTCTATCGAGAACAGCATGTCGCCCGCATGACCCCGCTGCACCGTCTTACCATTGATATCGAGGTGGAATTCCACTCCCTTCTCCTTACTCCTTTCTCCTTCTAGAACCTCCTTACTCCCTAAAACTTCCTCCTTCCAATCACCTATCACCGCACTACCGTCGAAGCCTTTGCAGATGGTCCACGGCATTCCCTCGCTGCGTGCCTTCTGCTGAAGGTCGCGGGCCGTGAAGTCGATACCCACAGTCAAAGCATCGTAGTAACGATGGGCAAAGCGCACGGGGATGCCCTTGCCCAGACGGCAGATGCGCACCACCAGCTCGGCCTCATAATCCACACGCCCTGCCCAGTCGGGAATGAAAAACGGCTTACCGTTCTTCACCAGAGCCGAGTCGGCCTTCAGAAATATCACAGGTTCCTCCGGACGGTATGCCCGCCCGTCCAACTCCTCCGTATGCTGGAGGTAGTTCATGCCAACGCCAAATATCTTCATAGCAAGTGCAAAGGTATAAAAAAATTCTCAATTATCCATTTTCAATTCTCAATTTTATTTTGTAACTTTGGATAAAAACGCAAACCTTTTGTAAATAAAGGCAGTGCGGAGGATTGAGGGAAATCTGGGTTACGAACTGGCAACGGTTCTCATTTCCACATTCTGCCGTGATTTGCTTATCAAAGAACTCCCGACGCTGAGCCACCAGCCTGTTTCAATGGCTCATTGTCGGGGGCAAAGGTACACAGAATATATGAGACTACAAAACTTTTGAGGGATTTTTCGCCTTTTGTTCTTTAGTCTCATGATTTTGTGCTACCTTTGCACACATAATATATAATAGCACTACCATATGGCAAAGATAACGGTTCAGAACACGGAAATAACAGTCTTGTCTTATAACGACAAGGATTATATATCTCTTACAGATATGGCTAACGGCAAACAAAGCGAAAGCCGTGCTGCCGA
>CAJOFE010000056.1 GCA_905233825.1 uncultured Prevotella sp.
AGTCACGGCAATCTCCATAATGCCGAATGGGTCGTCAGAACTGTGCCGATAGCCAATTGATGGTATTGGGCAGGTCGTCAATTTCAAAACACATCGCCTCGTTGTCAAGCGGAGTGTCTGTATGCGCTTGAGCACTAAGGATCCATTGCAGCGGTTCCAGACAATAATAAGAGTTTTCTTTTCATCATTGTTTTGCTTTTTTATTGTTATTGTTTTTTTTACAAGTGCACGGAAGTATGTCCCAAGGGCTTGAGTTCAAAGCGGGCATGGGTCATTTTGTGTAGCACCACGATGGCGATGGCTTCTATGGCGTAGGCGATGAGGTAACTGTACCAGAGATACTCGCAGGCTGTACGGGACATAATCCACAGAACGGGGATGACGGTGAGGGAGAGGGCGAGGGAGATGAAGAGAGCGATGGTGTGATAGCCGTAGAGTTTATAGACGACCATGACGGTATAGATATAGCAGAAGGGGATGAAACTAAGGGCGAAAATGCGAAGGGCTCGTACACCTTCGGCTATCAGGTCCTCTTCGTCTGCACCGAAGAAGCGGGTGATGGCTTCGGGGGCTATCCAGATGAAAGCACACGTTGTCAACATGGCGACAGTGATGAAACGGAATGACTTGCTGATGACGAGTTGGAACTTTTCATTGTCCCCCTTTCCCACCTGTATGGAACCCAGCGACTGGACGGTACGGCAAGTGCCTGAGAGGAAGAGATTGTAGATATATAAAATGTTCATGCTGACAGAGAAGGCAAAGATGCCTATTCGCCCCATTGTAGAAAGGACGATACTATTGGCACAGAAGAGGAGTGCAGTGAGACTGATGGAGGCCAGTGCCAAAGGTGCACCTTGCGATACCATCGCCTTGAAGGTTGACCATTGGCCATTGACCGAAAAGCATTGACCAAAAAGCATTTGCAAGTGATGAGCAGGATAGCGGAAATGCCAGCACATGAAGGCGATGCCGACGATGTGTCCGATGACGGTGGCTGTCGATGAACCCTCGATACCCCATCCGAACCACTGGATAAAAATGATATCACAACAGAGGTTGACTGCATTGTCGATGAGGATTGCCACGGAGACGAGTCGCGGACTACCATCGACACCCACCATCGTGGCCAGTGCCCACGACATCATATAGGCAGGCGCACCAGTCATCAGTGGGAAAAGATAGTCGCGCGTGGCGGCGAAGAGTTGTTCATTGGTGCAAAGCCATCGGGTGATGTCGTCAGTGAAGAACAGGCCTGCTACCGTCTGTAACAGTCCGTAGGCCAGACAGCCAATGGTGGAAAGGGTGAAGATATAGGAAGCGCGCCGGTAGTCCTTCCTACCCAATTCCATGCCCACGAGCATGCCTGCTCCCGTGGAGAGCAGCATGCTGATGGTGAACATGAACTGTGTGATGGGCTTCGAGAGGTTGATGGCACTGACGCCGTCCTCGCCTATCAGGTTACCAACGATGACAGAGTCAACGACATTGCCGAGACAGGCGGAGAGGGCAATCAGAATGGACGACCAGAGGAAGCGCCAGTACTCAGTATTGAATGAGATGTTTTTGTTCATATTTAACACATTGATCATTGACCATTCATCTATGATTCGAAGAATCCGAAGCCGCCGATGGCGGTGAGCATACGCTCAACATAGTCCCATGAGGTGGGACTCCAACTGAACCCGAGACGATAGAGCACTTGCGTGGTGTAGTCGTTGTCACGCTGCACGTCGGCAGTCTTCTGACCGTGGGCCATATCCTTGTAGGCCAGCAGGGCTGCCATCTGCTTGGCTTTCTGTGGATCTTGACCTGCCTTGTCTATTGTCTGCTGGAACTCCTCCTGCTCAACGAAGCGGATGCCTCCCGTGACAACTGTCAAGCCCGAGAGCACATCGCCGAGGAACTGACCATGTATGTTGTATGGATGAAACACGGTACACGCCTTAGGAGTGGTAGCCAACAGACAGATAGCACGAGCCACCTCGTTGATGGGCGAGAACTCCACACGCTTGTTGCGCATGCCATGCGGACAACAGCCCAGCATGTTATAGATACGGATTCGCCCCATGAACGAGTTGGTGCTGAAGTTAGCCTGGAACTCACCGTCGGTAGAGCGGGCGGCCAGGTTGCCTACGCGCATGATCTTCGCCGACAGTCCGTGCAAGGCAATAGCATCAAGGATCAACCGTTCGGCCATAAACTTCGAATAGATGTACTGGTTGCCCAAGTACTGACCCATATAGAGGCGTTGCTCGGTATAGACATCACTCTTGATCTCGCCTGCCCATAGGCCGCGTGTGCTGGCGGTGGAGATGTGGATAAGTTTTGCACCTGTCTTGATACAGAAATCCACACAGCGCTGCGCCCCCCCGATGTTGACATCTTCAATCTCCGTGCCTTCAGAGAAATGCTTCACCACAGCGGCACAGTTGAATACCGTGTCTACCTTCAGGCTGGCATCGATGTCCTGTGTCACATCGCCGAGAACAACGTGCAGCCGATTCCCAAACAGCTCCTCAAACGGACTGTCGAAGTAGTAGAAGAGCATGGTGCGCAGACGGCTCTCTGCTTCCTTTAGATTCTTTCCGCGAACAAGGCAGTAGATGTTGCTGGCATCACTATCTATCAACTCGCGCAAGATGTGAATGCCAAGATAACCAGTGGCACCTGTCAAGAGGACATGGCCTAACTGCTGGCGCTCGCCTTCACGGAAGACGTCCAGCGTGTTGCGCTGCAAGAGGTTGTTGATGGCGGTGTAGTCGAAGTCGGCCACAGGATCCGGGGCATCTGATGGAGCCCCCTCGGGCACTGTGCCGCCAGTGATCAGCAGAGCCAACTTGCGGGGCGTGGGGTTGGCGAATACTTCGCCATACGACACATGCAATCCTGCCTTGTCGGCCTCGATGATGACGCGGGTAACGACAAGCGACGTACCGCCCAGTTCAAAGAAATTGTCGGTGGCTCCCACCTTGTCCATCTGCAGAATATTGGCAAAGATGTCACAGAAGGTGCGTTCGGTATCGTTGGCAGGAGCCTCGTAGGCAGTGCTAATGGCAACCAGAGGTTCCGGCAGCGCCTTCACGTCGGTCTTACCATTAGGCGTCATCGGCATCTCCTTCAGTTGCAGATAGGCTGTGGGCACCATATACTGTGTCAGACTCTTGGAGATTTCAGCCTTCAGCACATCAGGGGCAATCGCCCTGTCAGCCGTGTAGTAGGCACAAAGATGTTCTTTATCGTTTAACTTGCGAATCAAGATGACCACTTTCTTCATGCCCGTCACCTTCAGCATGACGTTCTCAATCTCGCCGAGTTCGATGCGCAAACCGCGAAGCTTGATCTGGTGGTCGGTACGTCCGAGTATCACCACATTGCCGTCGGGCAGCCACTTGGCATAGTCGCCCGACTTGTAGATGCGCTCCCCATGATACACCACGAAACGCTCACGGGTCATCTCGTCGAGATTGTTATAGCCACGGGCCACACCACGTCCACCGATATACAGTTCGCCAACGACGCCTACAGGCAGTTCGTTGCCGTCGGCGTCGACGATAAACTCCTTGACGTTCAACTGCGGCTTACCAACGGTCACCATTGGGGCATTTGTCAACTCCACATTGTTCGATGCAACGGTTATCTCTGTGGGACCATAGCAGTTGAAGATGCGGGCCTTGGTGACGCTACGCATTTGCTGCAACAATTGGTCAGAGAATTTTTCGCCTCCAGCACGGCAAATCTTTACCTGACTGACAGCCTCACAGAAATCGACACTGGTCAGCCATGTCTGCCAGCGCGACGGTGTACCACTGACCATGTTAATCTGTTGTGCCTTGATGAGTTGAGCCAGGCTGATTGGATTATTGGCCTGTTCTTCCGTAGCCACTATCAGCGTCTTGCCGTTATAATAGGCCATACCGATGTCTTGCAGGGCTGCATCAAACGAGATGGTGGTGACGCTGAGAATGCGTGTGGCATCCGTCAGCACGGCATGGGCAAAGACGTTGGCAGGATGACCATAGAGGTAGTTGCAGATGCCAGCATGGCGCAGCATCACCCCCTTTGGACGTCCTGTAGAGCCTGAAGTATAAATAAGGTACGCGAGGTCATCAGGCGTAACGCCTGTCTGAGGCAACGAAGCATCGCCTGTCTGCAACAGTTCCTCGGCCAATTCCGGCGTGATAATCAGTTTGGCACCGCTATCCTCCAGAATCAATTTCACACGATCCTCAGGATAGTCTGGGTCGCAGGGGATATAGGCGGCTCCGGCTTTCAGCACACCAAAGAGTGAGAGAATCAGTCGACTGGTACGGTGCAGCAGCAGAGCGATACGGTCACCCTTCCCAACACCACGCTGACGCAGACCATTGGCTATACGGTTCGTCAGCTCGTCCATCTCCTTGTAGGTGTAAGTGGCATCACAGGCTACCAACGCCTCTTGTTCGGGCTGTGTCTGTGCAAAGTGAGAGATACACTCATGGAAGAGCTTGAACGGAGCCATTCCCGAGCCCTGCTCGCCTACCCATAGCCTTTCACCTGTAGCCGCCTGACGCAGGTGACCCAACTCTTCTTCCTGGTTCTTACTGACGATGGAGAGCTGACGCACCTTGGCTGCAGGCTGGGCGATCATACGCTCGGCGACAGCCACGATGCTCTGAGCAAGGGCATGCCCCAGACGGGCTGAGTAGAGAGCATCGTCATACTGCACCACCACGCCTCGTGACTCTATCTTGATATTGATCTTAAACTTTGGCACATTGAGCTCCAATAGTTCCTGCTGAACGGGTTGACCGTTGACCATGTACTCTGACAACACACCCACCTGATAGGCGTAGGCGATGGCAGGAACGAAGCCATAGTCCGTGGCGACGCGGGCGAAAGGATAGTCCTCATGGCGTAGTGTCTCATCGAACGTGTCGCAGACCAGACGCAGATAGTCTGCCACCGTCACGTCATCTATCTTCAGACCGAGAGCGAGGGTATTGACGAACATACCTACCGTATTGGCGATCTTCAGGTTCGAGCGTCCGCTGCTGATGGTGCAGAGATAGACCTCGCGGTTGTTGGTGTAGCGCGAGATGACATAGCTCGCAGCAGCGAGGAAGAGATGGGCGGGAGTCAAATCATTCTGGCGACAGAATGCTGCTGCTTTATCATGATCCATTGGACAGACTGCCTCGCCGATAAAGCCCTGTTTATCACTCTTCGGCAAATCGGCAGGTATCTCACTGGCTCCCTCACAAGTCTTCAGCTTTTCTGCAAAGAACTGCTTGGCTGCCCTAAAGGTTTCGCTTTCCATTCCCGACGTTTCGTCGCCTACCCGTGGCCTTTCCGCCTGTTGTTGGTCGTTGACGAAGTCTAAGTAGGTGTAGGCCTCTTTCTCGACGGAAACACCGTCGAGCACAGAACCTATCTGACGAATAAACAGGTCGGCAGAACCACCGTCGAACACCAGATGGTGGACATCCATTAGCAGGTGTACGCCACTTTCAGTCTTGATGACTTCGAAACGGTAGAGAGGCGGTTTCTGAAGGTTGAATGGACGGACAAACTCCTGCTTATAGGCTTCAAGTTCAGCATCACTCATTTCTGTAATAGGCACCTCCACAGGTACGCCATCCTGAAGTGTCTGGACGATGGTGTCACCCATTCCCGACGTGCCGTCGCCTACCCGTCGCCTTTCCGTTGTAAAGTGAATGCTCAGTTCAGGATGGGCCTCCACCACCTGCTTTACGGTTTCAGCCAGTCTGCCAGCCTCGATGCCAGCTGGATAGCTGAGCAGATATGGGATATTGTAAATCGTCGAAGTAGGATTCTTCAGACACTCGAAATAGACGCCAGTCTGGGCGTATGAGAGGGGAACACTCTCTAATTGAGAATTTGGAATTGAGAATTGAGAGAGTGAATCACAGGCCATCATCTGCTTCAGGATCTCATTCTCAATGCTCTGTAGGGTGCCAGTCTTTACCAATGACTTTGAGTCGAGGGTCACACCGTATTGTTTGTTTACCTGTACGGCTAATTTAATAGCAGAGATGGATGTCAGACCTGCGTAGCCCAAAACGGTAGTAATGTCGAAATCAGTGTTACCGATTATTGAGGCAATCATCTCATGCAACTTCTCTTCCAGGACGTTCAGCGGGGCCTGTTGTGTTTGTTGCTGTGACACAGCAACAGACTTGACAGGCTTCGGCAATGCGCGCTTGTTCACCTTCTGGTTCTGGTTCAAAGGAATCTTGTCGATCTGCATTGTCACGGCAGGTACCATGTAAGGCGGCTTTTGGTCGAGGATGAAGTTATTCAGTGCCTCGATGTCAATCTGCTCGTCGCTGACGACATAGGCCGCAATAAACTTGCCGCCAATAGGATCATCGAACGCCTGTACCGTCGCATCCTTGATACCCGGGAACTCACGGATAACGCTCTCCACCTCTTTCAACTCGATGCGGAAACCACGGATCTTCACCTGACCGTCGCGACGCCCCACGAACTGGATATCGCCAGAGGGCAGATAGCGCACAATATCGCCAGAGCGATAGACACGTGTGTATTTCTCATCATCGGTAAAGGGGTTGCCGATAAACGCCTCGGCCGTCTTCTCCGGACGGTTCAGATAGCCTCGGCTCACCTGCGGACCACTAATCCATAGTTCGCCCGCAGCACCCACAGGCAGACGATGACCCTGTGGGTCAACGACATAGAGGCGCATGTTGTCGAGTGGCTTGCCGATGGGTATTTCCTTCAGTTTCTTGTCCACAGGATAGGTAGTGGTGAAGATGGTACACTCTGTGGGACCATAGACATTATAGAATCTGAAACCTGTCGGAGGAGTCAGAGAAGCCAACTTCTCACCACCTGTTGACAGGTGCAGCAACGAGTGGTTCTCGATACTTGTGGCGAATTGGTAGCCCACCTGCGTGGTCATAAACGAGTGGGAGATATGCTCGCGTTCGAAATAGTCGTTCAGCGCAATGAGATCCAGCCGAATCTCCTCAGGGATGATGTGCACCGTAGCCCCGCAGGTCAGAGCCGGATACATATCCATCATGCAGGCATCAAAGCCGTAGCTGGCATAAGCCGCCACATTATGCTCTGGCTTCAGGTGGTAGAAC
>CAJOFE010000057.1 GCA_905233825.1 uncultured Prevotella sp.
TACTCTAAGGACGATGCCATCAAGATTGTGAAGATGGAGCGCCGTCTGGAACTCGGTATGGAGTGTGAGCGATTCTTCGACCTCGTACGCTGGGGCGATGCCGCCACCGTGCTCAACAAGTACTATTCCGAGGAGATCGACAACTGCGGTATCTATCGTGAGGCTCATTTCACAGCCAATAAGGACGAGTATCTGCCGATTCCATTCAGTCAGATCTCAGCCTCAAACGGCCATTATACTCAGAACATTGGTAATTGGTAAAAAAACGAAAGGAATTATGAAAACTAAGATATTTAACATCATAAGTGCGCTCTGTCTCATCTGCACATTTGCAGCCTGCTCCGACGATCATGTCAGCGACCTGCAGCTGAGTGGAGATTGTATGGTTGAGAAGGTTGCACTCGACAACTATGAAGGTACTATCGACCTTAAGTCGCGCAGTATTATCGTCCGTCTGCCAGAGGTTTACTCAACATCTGCCATGCAGGTGACGGCTCTCAGCATCTCCAGCGGTGCTACCTGTAACATCAAGCAGGGCGAGACCCTCAATATGGATGCCGCCAAGGTGCTGCATGTCACTAATGGTGATGTGGTAATGGACTGGACGCTGAGCGTGCTCCACGATGAGGCCCGCATCTCGCAGTTTGTCATCAACGACATCTATCAGGGTGCTATTGACCAGCAGGCAAAGACTATTACCGTCTATGTGCCAGGTTCTGTCGACATTACCAGTCTGGTACCTACCATTACCTTCAGTGCCAATGCTTCGGTGACACCAGGTTCGGGTGTTCCTCAGGATTTCTCGCAGCCTGTGACCTATAAGGTGACCAACAATTCTGCCGAGAGCATCTACACCGTCACTGTGATTGCCATCGAGAAGCCATCTGCCCTCTTTGTAGGTTCAGCACCCTCGATGAATGACCTCGATGCTGAGGCCAAGACGGCCTGCCAGTGGATGCTGGGCAATATCCCCAATTCGCTCTATGCTTCGTTTGCCGACCTGCGTGCCGGAACCATCGACCTATCGCAGTGTAAGGCCATCTGGTGGCACTATCATGTGGATGGCGGTGTCGATGGTCACGATGTCTTCATGGCCAAGGCTACCGATGCCCTCGACACGAAGAACGAACTGCGCTCATTCTATGAGAACGGCGGTGCGCTCCTGCTTACCCGCTATGCCACCAACCTGCCATCGTTCATCGGTGTGACAGGCGATGACGAGTGGACCACACCCAACAACTGTTGGGGACAGAATGAGGATGCAGCCGAACTTTGCGGCGGGCCTTGGAGCTTCCGCATCTTCGAGGGACAGAACGATCATCCGCTCTGGCAGAACCTGGTGGCAGGCGACAACCCGCAGGAGGTGTATTGCACCGATGCCGGTTATCACATCACCAACTCCACGGCTCAGTATCATATTGGTACCGATTGGGGCGGTTATGACGACCACAATGCCTGGGAGGCTCGTACCGGAGGTAAAATCCTCGGTGTCGGCGGCGATGGAGCCGTAGTGGCCTGGGAGTATCCTGCCAATGCCGGCAAGGGCGGTATCATTTGCATCGGCTCGGGTTGCTACGACTGGTACTCTTACACCTACGAGGGTGGCTATGTGGAGAACTTCCATAAGAATATTGCGATTATCACTCAGAATGCATTCAATCACTTAATGAAGTAAAAACGTTATGAAAAAGACTATGATATGTTCCTCATTCGCACTCATGCTGTCAGCACTCTCGCTGACAGCGTGCAGCGACGACGATTTCGGTCCTGATGCCCCGAAGGACTGGGCCGGCACCACCACATTCTTCAACTCCACCGACGAGGCCGGATTCCAGACCTATTACAATCCCGCCATCGGACGTTGTGGCGACCCGATGCCCTTCTACGACCAGAAAGCTGGCGACTTCAAGGTGCTCTATCTGCAGGAGTACGAGAACAATGCCACCTACACCTTCCACCCTTTCTGGGCTGTTGCTACCAAGGATGGCGCCAGTTACGAGTCGCTGGGTGAACTCCTGCCCACGGGCACCTCTCAGTATGAGGCCGATGCCGCATTGGGCACAGGCTGTGCAGTCTACAACGAAAAGGATGGTCTCTACTATATCTATTACACAGGCCACACCTCGACCGAAGTGGTGATGCGTGCTACGTCGCCCGACTTCAAGACATGGACCAAGGATCGCATCTGGATGCTGAAGGGCGAGGACTACGGCTATGCCGCCAGCGATTTCCGCGACCCGCAGATCTTCGTGGCCGACGACGGTTTGTGGCACATGGTCATTGCCTCCAAACTGAAGTTTGCTGAGTTCAAGTCGGCTGACCTGAAGACATGGGAGCATGTCGGCCAATTCCCGATGATCTGGGATCGAATGTGTGAATGTCCCGACATCTTCAAGATGGGTGACTATTGGTATCTCGTCTACAGTGAGGGCTATCGCGCTTCCTGGAGCCGTAAAGTGAAATATATGATGGCGCCTACCTTCGAAGCCCTAAAAGCTTGTTTCAACGATCCAGGTGCCAACTGGCCGAAGGATGGTCATGAGGGCGTGCTCGACAGTCGTGCCTTCTATGCCGGCAAGACGGCCTCCAACGGCACCGACCGTTATATCTGGGGCTGGTGTCCTTATCGCACAGGCGCTACCATCCACGACAAGAACATCAACGTCGGTGCTGGTGGCGAGCCCAACTGGTCGGGTGCACTGGTCTGCCATAAGATCATCCAGCATGCCGACGGTACGCTGACACTTGGCGCTGTGCCTGCGATGGCTGCTAAGTACAGCAAGACAGCCGATGCCAGCATGGTGGCCAGCAATGGCTATAATGGCGGTACGCTTAGTGGCGACGATGCCTACGTGCTCTACAGTCGCCTAGGCACCTGCAACCATATTTCATTCACCGTGAAGACCTCTAACAACTGGGACAAGTTCGGCATCTCGTTCGTGCGCAGCACTGATCCCGAATTTTACTACACGCTGGTGGTCAATCCCGAAAATGAGAACAGCCGCAAGATTAACTTTGAGCAGGAGGGCTATCGCCTGCAGAAAGACAATGAAGGCAAAGAAGTAAAGGTCTATGGCAAGGGCTTCATCGAGGGCATCGACGGCTATTGGTTCGCACGTCCCGCCGATAACACCTACCACATCGACATCTACACTGATAACTCGGTTGTCGTGACCTACATCAACGATGTATGTGCCTACACCCAGCGCATCTATGGCATACAGAAAAACTGCTGGAGCATCAACAATTATGGAGGCTCCATTACTGTTAGTGATGTGAAAGTCAGTCAACAATAAGCAGTTTCGGCATTGAAAGAAAAATCGTTCATTGCTCAGAAAAATGTTGCAATGAACGATTTTTCTTAGTAAATGAAACATAAATTATAGTGTGAGAGCCTCATTTGCTGTAACTTTGCGGCAAATTCAATAATAATCAAATGAATAACAAAATGAAAAGAACGGTATTTTTATTGTTGGCAGCGATGCTGACGACGGCTTTGATTAAGGCTCAGGTGACACCGATGGTGTTGGGCGACAGTCATGCCATGCTGAAGATGGAACAAGGTAAGAAGTATGTGCTCCTGCCCGTGCAGGAATCGGAGGATATAGCTTCGATTGCAGTACTGAACAACCAAAACGACATGGTGCAGCGATTGAATGTGAAGCTGGCCGTTGACCGAGTGGACTATTATGTGCCTTACGAGTTGAAGGGTGCCTGTCTGCTTGATATTGAATTTCGTGGAGACCGTCGGCAGAAGGGTGCTGTGGGCGAGTTCGTCTGCTGGAAGGATATAAAGTTCTCCAACACCTTCGACACCACCAACCGTGAGCGCTTCCGTCCAGCCTATCATCATACGCCTCTCTACGGATGGATGAACGATCCTAACGGTATGTTCTATAAGGATGGTGTATGGCACCTCTACTATCAGTATAACCCCTATGGTTCACAGTGGGAGAATATGCACTGGGGTCACTCTACCTCGCGCGACCTGATTCATTGGGAGCATCAGCCAATGGCTCTGGAGCCAGACTGGCTGGGTAGTATCTTCAGTGGTTCGTGTGTAACAAATGGTGACGAGATTGTTGCCCTTTATACTTCGGCAGGCCATCATCAGACACAGTCGATGGCTGTGTCGAAGGACGGTGGACGCACGTTCCAGAAATACGATGGCAACCCAGTGCTGACGACCAGTGATGTGGCTGACTTCCGCGATCCAAGACCATTCTGGAACGAGGATATCCGCGCCTGGAACCTTATCCTGGCAGCAGGTCAGGAGATGCGCATCTATTCCTCGAAGGATTTGAAAGCGTGGAAGTACGAGAGTTCTTTTGGCAAGGAGTACGGCAATCATGGTGGTGTATGGGAGTGCCCAGACCTGTTTAAGATAGACAACAAGTGGGTGTTGATCTGTAACATCAATCCTGGTGGTCCTTTTGGTGGAAGTGCTACCCAGTACTTTGTGGGCGACTTTGATGGTAGGAAGTTCACCTGTGAGTCGATGCCGAAGGTAACGAAGTGGCTTGATTATGGTAAGGACCACTATGCTACGGTCTCTTTCTATAATGCTCCTGAGAACCGTCACGTGGTGCTGGCGTGGATGTCGAACTGGCAGTATGCCAACCAGGTGCCAACTAAGCAGTATCGCTCGGGTAATTCCATTCCTCGTGACTTGGGCCTGTTCACCTGTGGTGAGGAGACTTACGTGAGTGTGGTGCCCTCAAAAGAGATGTTGGCCGTGCGTGGTGCTAAGATCAAGAAACCGACAGAAGCCTGCGAAATCATCGTTGATGTGAAGAATCAGGCCGAAATCGTGCTGTCGAATGCGAAAGGCGAGCAGGTTGTGATGGCTTATGACGGTCAGAAGCAGACTTTCAGCATGGATCGCATGAAGAGCGGTGATGTGAGCTTCAGTGATGCCTTCCCTTGTGTGACGGAGGCTCCTACCTATGGACAGATTAAGCAATTGCGCCTATTCATCGATCGCTGTTCTATCGAGGTGTTCGATACAGATGGTAAGATGGCAATGACCAACCTCGTCTTCCCCTCTGAGCCGTATAATATAATCAAAGTTAAGGGTGGCAAAGCCGCTATCTATGAAATTAAATAACTAATAAAATCAATATGAAACAGACAAAACTTGCCCTCATCCCTGTGATGTTCTGCTTCTTCGCCATGGGTTTTGTTGACCTGGTGGGCATTGCATCCAATTATGTGAAGGAAGACCTCGCGCTGAATGATTCGACAGCCAACATCTTTCCGTCACTCGTATTCTTCTGGTTCCTGATCTTCAGTGTGCCGACAGGTATGCTGATGAACAAGATCGGGCGTAAGAACACTGTTCTCCTCTCGTTGGTGGTAACTATCGTCTCGCTGCTGCTGCCGCTCTTCGGTGAGAATTTTGGCATTATGCTCTGTGCCTTCTCGCTGTTAGGCATCGGCAACGCCCTGATGCAGACATCACTCAACCCGCTGGTTTCTACCGTGATGGGTGGCGGCAACCTTGCCTCTACACTCACCTTCGGACAGTTTATCAAGGCCATCGCCTCATTTTTGGCACCATATCTTGCCATGTGGGGTGCTACGCAGGTAATTCCCACGTTCGGCTACGACTGGCGCGTGCTCTTTGCCATCTATTTCGTGGTGGGTATTCTCGCTGCCGCCCTGTTGTCTGTCACGCCTATTGAAGAGGAGAAGATTGAGGGTAAACCATCTACTTTCGCAGAGTGCCTGAAACTCTTGGGAACGCCCATCGTGTTGTTGTCATTCTTGGGCATCATGTGCCATGTAGGCATTGATGTGGGTACGAACACCACAGCTCCGAAGATCCTGATGGAGCGTCTGGGCATGACGCTTAATGACGCTGCCTTTGCCACAAGTCTCTACTTCATCTTCCGTACTATCGGTTGCTTGACAGGCTCGTTCTTCCTTCGTGTAATGAACAACCGCACCTTCTTTATTATTAGTGTCGTGATGATGGCTCTCTCAATGTGCGGCCTCTTCATTGGCACCGAGAAGTGGATGCTCTATACGGCTATCGCCCTCGTAGGCTACGGCAACTCGAATATCTTCTCCATCTGTTTTGCCCAGGCTCTGACAGCTATGCCGCAGAAACAGAACGAGGTGAGCGGTCTGATGATTATGGGTCTCTTTGGCGGCACCATCTTCCCATTGCTGATGGGCTTTATGAGCGACGCAATGGGACAGGCAGGAGCCGTTATCATCATGGCCATCGGTGTTGTCTATCTGTTTACTTATATCAAACAACTTAAAACCCAAAATTAAAATGAAAAGATATATCGTCGGCCTCGGAGAGGCTTTATGGGATGTACTTCCCGAAGGAAAGAAACTGGGCGGAGCCCCTGCAAACTTTGCTTATCACGCAGGCCAGTTCGGTCTGGATACCATTGCCATCAGTGCCTTAGGTGAGGATGATCTGGCAGAAGAAACCATCGAGGCTCTGAAAGAGCACAATCTGAACTACCTGATGCCTCGGGTGCCTTATCCTACAGGTACGGTGCAGGTGACACTGGCCGAGGGGGGAATCCCTACGTATGAAATCAAGGAAGGTGTGGCTTGGGACAATATCCCTTATACCGATGAAATGGCCGAAATTGCCAAGAATGCCCGTGCCGTCTGTTTCGGTTCTCTGGCTCAGCGCAATGGTGTTTCCCGTGAGAACATTCGCAAATTCCTGGCTGAAACGCCAGCCGATTGCCTGAAGATCTGTGA
>CAJOFE010000058.1 GCA_905233825.1 uncultured Prevotella sp.
CCAGGTGCACCGCCGGGTATCCGCGTCGGGATCGGATAAGCGCTGAAAGCATCTAAGTGCGAAGCCGGCCACAAGATGAGGGCTCCATGAGGGTCGTCGGAGACTACGACGTCGATAGGCAGCAGGTGTAAAGACGGCGACGTCAAAGCCGAGCTGTACTAATTGCCCGAAGGCTTCCGCCGCGGCGCATGCCTTCAGCTGTAAGGGTTGTGACGGTAGGGGGTCCGAGCTGGCAGTTCTTGTGTTGATATGTCACCTTATACGGTTGACCGATTGTCAATTATCCATTGTCAATTGTCAATTGGAGAGTTTTCAGGTGGTTATTGCGGCGGGGTCCCACCTCTTCCCATTCCGAACAGAGAAGATAAGCCCGCCTGCGCCGATGGTACTGCAATGCAATGCGGGAGAGTAGGAGGCCGCCTTCTTTTGACAGAGGGGCTGTAGTCCAGAACGGACTGCAGCCTCTCTTTTTTGTTTTTTCTCACTTATTGAATAAATTTATCACGTTCGACAAAAGAAATTCATTCCTTTTGTTCTCACTTAATCGAAATTTTCGTATCTTTGCGCTGTTTAAACAGCGCAAAGGTAGGCTGCACCTCGGAAAAACTCAAATAAAATTTGGTTTTTCGCTCGGTTTGCACTACCTTTGCACCTGCTAATGGAAAAGGAAGTATATATACTGGCCATAGAGTCGAGTTGTGATGATACTTCGGCGGCTGTGCTGAGGAATGAGGTGCTGCTGTCGAACGTGACGGCATCGCAGGCTGTGCACGAATCATACGGGGGCGTTGTGCCTGAGCTAGCATCGCGTGCCCACCAGCAGAACATTGTGCCTGTGGTACACGAGGCCATCAAGCGGGCTGGCATCACGAAGGAGCAGCTGTCGGCTGTGGCTTTTACTCGCGGCCCTGGGTTGATGGGGTCGTTGCTCGTTGGTGTGAACTTCGCCAAAGGCTTCGCCCGTTCGTTGGGCATTCCCATGATTGACGTGAACCACTTGCAGGGGCATGTGATGGCGCATTTCATAAAGAGTCCCCAACCTCCCTCCGAAGGGGAGAAGTATCCTCCTTATCCTTTCCTTTGCCTGCTGGTGAGTGGTGGAAACTCGCAGATTGTGCTCGTGCGTGCGTATAATGATATGGAGGTGCTGGGGCAGACGATTGACGATGCTGCGGGCGAGGCGATAGACAAGTGCTCGAAGGTGATGGGTCTGGGCTATCCCGGTGGTCCTATCATCGACCGTCTGGCTCGTCAGGGCAATCCCAAGGCTTTCCAGTTTGCCGAGCCTCATATTCCTGGACTCGACTACAGCTTCTCGGGTCTGAAGACCTCGTTCCTCTATAGTCTGCGAAAGTGGATTCAGGACGATCCTGACTTCATTGAGCATCACAAGGAGGATATTGCGGCCTCGCTGGAATGGACCATTGTGGATATCCTGATGAAGAAGCTGCGCATGGCTGTGAAGCAGACGGGCATCAAGCATGTGGCTGTGGCAGGAGGCGTGAGTGCCAACAACGGCTTGCGTAATGCCTTCCACGACCATGCTCGTCGCTACGGCTGGACGATCTATATTCCGAAGTTCAGCTATACTACTGATAATGCGGCCATGATAGGTGTGGTGGGCTATTACAAGTATCTGGACAAAGAGTTCTGTCCGATAGATGCTCCTGCATTCAGTAAAGTAACATTTAAATAGACCAGATATGGATTTTGAAGGAAAGATTATCAGCAGAGAAGTGAGTGAACTGCTGTGGGAGAGCGAGAAGACGGTGGCTACGGCTGAGAGCTGTACGGGTGGACGCATCGCCGAGGCAATTATTGCCGTTCCTGGTGCTTCGAAATACTTCAAGGGTGGTATCATCTGCTATGTCAACGAGGTGAAGGAGAACCTGCTTGGCGTGAGCCATGAGCTGCTGGAGGAGAAGACAGCCGTTTGCGAGGAGGTTGCCATCGCGATGGTACTGGGTGCCTGTAAGGCGCTTAATACCGACTATGCGGTAGCTGCTACTGGTATTGCGGGACCGTCGGGAGGAACGAAGGAGATACCCGTCGGAACCATCTGGCTGGCTTGTGGAAGTACTGAGCGGGTAATTACCTGCAAGGTGGAGGAAGATCATGGTCGCGACATCAATTTGGCCATTGCCACCAACAAGGCTATGCAGCTGCTTTGTGACTTCCTGAAACAGGAATTTGGAGTTGGTGAGAGATAAGAGGTGAGCAATTGGTTAAAAATTATTAAGATTGAAATAATTCTCAAATCTCCAATCACTTATCTCAAATAAAAGTTGTACCTTTGCACCCTGTTTGGAGTAAGTTACTAAAAAAGTACACAATTAAAGCGTAGTATAAGACATGTCGAAAGTTTGTCAAATCACAGGAAAGACGGCACAGATAGGTAATAACGTGTCTCACTCAAAGCACCGCACGAAGAGGAGCTTTGACGTAAACCTGTTCAGCAAGAAGTTCTACTATGTAGAGGAGGACTGCTGGATTCAGTTGAAGATCAGCGCTGCTGGCCTTCGTTTGATTAATAAAGTAGGTCTCGATGCCGCTCTGAAGCAGGCTGTTGCCAAGGGCTTCGTCGATTGGAAAGACATTAAAGTGATAGGAGACTAATAACTATGGCAAGCAAGAAAGCAAAGGGCAACCGCGTCCAGGTCATTCTGGAGTGCACCGAGATGAAGAACAGCGGTCTTCCTGGCACCAGCCGTTACATCACGACTAAGAATCGCAAGAACACAGCTGAGCGCCTGGAGCTGATGAAGTATAACCCCATCCTGAAGAAGATGACTCTTCACAAGGAGATTAAGTAAGAGAAAGGCAAAGAACTATGGCAAAGAAAGTTGTTGCTACCCTGCATGAAGGTTCAAAGGATGGCCGCGCCTATTCTAAGGTTATCCGTATGGTGAAGAGCCCCAAGACTGGTGCCTACATCTTCGACGAGCAGATGGTCCCCAACGAAGCCGTTAAGGACTTCTTCAAGTAAATCCATCGGAATCATAGCTTTTCGTAAAGCGCTTCATATTGAGCCGCTACCTTGAGATAATCATGGTGGCGGCTTATGTATTCTATGCTCTGCTGTTTCAGCCGGGGCAGACGCTCGGGATGAAGCACCAGCTGTTCCACCTCGTGGCAGACACTCTCGTAGGTAGGCTCTACGTTGATGATGGGGTGCAGCTCGTGTTCGCCCAGCAGCTCGTAGTGTTCAGGCTCGCCTCCTCCTATGCACACGATGCCTTTCGACATGGCCAGTAGCGGGTTCATGGAAGGCGTATAGCTGTAGAGCTGGTCTAAGATGGCGTCGCTACCTTCCATCAGATGCTGGTATTGTTCAAAGGGCACTCCCTCTGCCTTGATGATTTCGAGGCGCTCGGGATATTTCTGCTTGACGGCTTCTGCTGCACGGAGCATGATGTCGGTTCCCTTGTAGGCGCTACGTCCGCGACTGATGCCGATGAAGAGTCTGAGGGGTGAGAGTCCCTTTCTGACTTCTCTTGGAGTGGAAGGGACAATGGGCAGGGGGATGTAGCTCAGTTTCTGGGGGAAGTGGGGCTGGTAGCAGACGTGGTTCTCGTAGAGTCCTGCTACGATGGCGTCGCAATCCTCGGCAATCATCCTGTTCAGCCGTTCCTTCTCCGTTCCCGCCCAGTCCTTCTGCTCCCTCTCGGCAGGCTCGTCGGTACGCAGCTGCGAGCCTATGTTGAAGTCGCTATAGCGCAACGGCATGTTGGTGGTGAACTCGTGCACCCAGTAGTAGTCCATTCCCATGGCGCAGAGCACCATCCTGCGGTTGTGGCGGCGCAGGTACCGATAGACGGGGAATAGCCGCTGGGCTTTCAGCTCGAAGAACATGGGGTTGATGAGCTGCACGATGTCGTAGCCCTTCATTCGCGGTAGGAGCGAGTATATCCTTGCCATCAGCCTCAGTCCTCCCAGCTTGCCTGCAGGACGGCTCACGTCGATGTCGCGGGGATAGTCTTTCCAGAAGTCGCCGTTCGACACTACGGTCACCTCATGCCCTTTCTGCCGCAAGCCTTCGGCCAGCGTAGCATGCACGTTGCTGTATTCTCCCAGTAGCAGAATCCTCATTTCTCTTTCTTCATCAACGGAATGACGCGCATCAGTACCGAGAGGCCGATGTTTGAGTTGGCCATGCGCCGGAACCAGGTATATTTGCGCGTGTATTCGCGGTCGGGTAGGGGGTAGATGTTCTTCCGCTTCAGCTCTTCCAGCTTGCGGTTCAGGTAGTGGCGGCTCTTGGTGAGCAGGATGACGCTATAGATATAGTCCATCGTCAGCTGGTGCACGCGCCGTTTCAGGGCCTGTCGTCCGTCGGCGGGCAGGGTGTCGGCTGTACGCGATAGTCGGAACAGGATCTGCTGGAAGTCGTTGAGCCGTTTCAGCCGATGGCGCACGTTGCTGTCGGTCGTTATCGAGGCTTCGCGCCGACGGTAGAAGTAGGCCTGTGCGTTGGTGCTGACCAGGGTGTCGGCTCGCAGCATGAGCAGGGGCGTGAACTCCTCGTCCTCGTGATACACGCCGGGTGTGAAGCGCAGCTCGCTCAAGGCCGTCCGCTTGAAGAGATAGCCGCATGCCGACCCACGTATGTTGTTGCGGCGCATGTATTCGCAGCCGCTCATGGGCTCCGTATCGTCGAAATCTACCGACTCCTGCTGCGGCTTGTCGGTCAGCTCGAAGAGGATCATGTCGGGCTGCTGATAGCGCATCAGGTCGAGGCAATGTTCATAGCTCACGTTGATGAGCAGGTCGTCGGCATCCACGAACTGTATGTATTGCCCTCCGGCAGCACGTATGCCCATGTTGCGGGCGGCGCTCAGTCCGCCGTTCTTCTGCCTGATATACACGATGTCGTCCATGCAGTCGGCAAGATGGGCCGATGGCGACATGCTCGACCCGTCGTCCACGACGATGATTTCGCGCTCGTAGGGGCGTAGCGACAGCCGCCTGATGCTCTCTATGCACTCGCGGAGCATGGTGGCGGGCAGGTCGTAGTAGGCGATGATGAAGCTTACTAACGGCGTTGTCTGATGACTTGATGTATTTTGCATAATCTCTTGATTCCAAATATGTTAAGCGCCCATGCCTTCATGCGCATACGGAAGTCCAGTCCGCTACCCGTCCAGGCAATATGGCGTTGGGGCAATATGGGAGCCTTCCGCGTCAGTCGGGCCACGTCAAGCTGTATGTTCAGCACGTGCATATAGTAGCGGTCGTCCGTCCATTGCCTCATGGCCTCGATGTGTGCCTCCAGCAGCATCTCCAGCTGGCTGCCCGTTGCCGTAGCCGTTATCCCCTCGTCGTTCTCCACGTAGTAATAGCATCCGCCGTCGGTCGTCCTGATGCAACGTGCCTTAGCAACCAGCTGCGGCAGGGTGGCCATATCCTCGAACACGCGGCCTACGGGGTAACTGACGCCCGTGAACAGCTCCCTGCGGTAAACCTTGTTGCAGGCGTAGGAATGCTCGTATGCATGTCCCTCCAGCCAGTAGTCCTCGGCGCGCTCGTAGTCATGCTCGCCAGGCTTCAGCAGCTGCTGGTGCCGACCTCCGTAGTGGCAGAAGATGGGATATTCCACCATGTCGCACCCCTCGGCCACGGCCATCACCCGCTCGTAGGTCTCGGCATCCAGATAGTCGTCGCTATCTACGAAAGTGATGTATTCGCCCGTAGCCCGTTCTATTCCCACGTTGCGGGCATCGCTCAGTCCGCCGTTCTGCTTGTGGATGACGCTGATGCGACTGTCTCTTCCAGCCCACTCGTCGCACATCTCGGGGCAGCCGTCGGGCGAGCCGTCATCAACCAGAATCACCTCGAAGTCGCTGAAAGTCTGCCCGATAACACTCCCGAGACAACGTTCCAGCGTTGCCTCCGCGCGATACACGGGAATGACGATACTCAGTTTCACAGCGACAAAGTTACAAAAAGTCGAGCACAAAACAAAGAAACTTGTTTCTTTTTTTGTCGAGACGGAGAAACTTCGCCATCAAAGATGGCAAAGTTTACGAAAAAACGAGCGAAATACAAAAATTTTGGCACGGATTCACGCGGTCTTTGTGGAATTTTGGCACGGATTCACGCAGCTTTTTTATCAAAAGACGCTGCTGCTATTGGTATGAAAGAGCCGTGTCCTTATAAAATAAGGCCGTGCTCGGCCATGTGCTTCACCAGTCCGCCCGTTGAGAGGCATCCCTTCAGGTAGAGCGCGGGGTAGATGCGTCCGTACTTCGTGCTCGACTCGTTGTTGTTGCGTCGGGCGTCGATCTGCATTTGTAGATTCATGTCTGCCTTTGCAATCCCGACAGCTGCGTCCGAAAATCTTCCTGCTGCGTCCAAATTCGCTTTTGCGGCCGTCAAAAACTCCTTCTTCGCGTGCCTTCAGACATCTTCCTGCATCCATCCGATTACAGTTACAAAGTTACGAAAAAATATTGAAACCACCAAATATTTCGTCAATTATTTTTCATATTTTTGCCAACGATTATGTTAAATAGTGTTCAATATTGCAATATTGCATATTGCATTCACTTTTTGTGAGCTGAGAGAAAGAAGAGATATATAATATTTCATTAATGTCCACTAAATAAAATTAAGAGTCAATTGACCATCATCAGCAACATACTCAGGTTCCTTGGTAAAGAGTTCCTTGATAGGAGTCTTATCCA
>CAJOFE010000059.1 GCA_905233825.1 uncultured Prevotella sp.
GGTGTTTTGTCGTACCTTTGCAGCCAGATATTTACAAAGGAAACGATATGGAATATGTAAAACTTGGGAACTCAGACCTGCGCGTGTCGCGCATCTGTCTGGGATGCATGGGATTCGGAGATCCAACCATCGGACAGCATTCTTGGACGATTGGTGAGGAACCGACACGTGAAATCATTCGCCGTTCACTCGACCTCGGCGTGAACTTCTTTGATACCGCCATCGCTTATCAACTGGGAACGTCTGAGCAGTATGTAGGGCGGTCCCTGAAAGATATGGCAAAGCGCGAAGACGTGATAGTCGCCACGAAGTTCCTGCCTCGCACGGAAGAGGAAATACAGCAGGGGGTCAATGGCCGTCAGCATGTGCTGAACAACATCGACCTGAGTCTGCAACACCTCGGCATGGACTATGTTGATCTCTACATCTACCACATCTGGGACTATAAGACCCCAGCGGAGGAGATTCTGGAAGGCATGAACGAGGCTGTGCGCTCAGGCAAGACCCGCTATATCGGCATTGCCAATGCCTACGCCTATCAGTTGGCGAAGATGAACGCACTGGCAGAGAAGCGTGGCTGGGCAAAGTTCATCAGCGTACAGAACCATTACAACCTGATTATGCGTGAGGAGGAGCGCGAGATGCAGCTCCTCTGCCGTGAAGACAACATCGCACAGACACCTTACAGTGCACTGGCCTCTGGCAAACTGGCCAAGCGTCCTGGTGAGACCTCGAAGCGTCAGAAAGAAGACTCGTTTATGCACTTCAAGTACGATGCCACCGCCGAGCAGGACAACCGCATCGTGAAACGTGTCGTAGAACTGGCAGACCGCTATGGAGTTGAGATGACGCAGATATCACTTGCGTGGCTGTTGACGAAGGTGGAATCACCTATTGTGGGTGCTACGAAGCTACATCATATTGAGGGTGCCGTGAAATCACTCGATGTTCGTCTGACTGCCGATGACATCCGCTATCTGGAAGAACCATACGTGCCTCACAACCTCTCTGGCGTGATGGCTGTCAACAAGCCCGTGATGAACGAAGAGCCCGTCTGGGTGGCAGCAAGTAGAAACAAATAATGCCCCAAAGTCGAAGTGGATATGAAAACATTAATCGATAAGAGTATGAAGAGAACATTTCTGAACAGAGTGCTGCTGACGGTCATGAGCCTGTTGGCCGTCGTTTGCAGCGGTGACGAGGCAGGGAAAGTGAATGCACAGACCACAGGATCATCGGACAAGACGCTCGTGGTGTACTACAGTTACACGAACAACTGCCGTGAGATTGTGAACACGCTGACCAGCCAGATTCAGGCTGACGTGCTGGAGATTCAGCCTGCTGAGAAGGGACTGAAGTATGAGGCCGACAACTATGCGCTGGGTACTCAGTTGCTCAATGCCATCCAGGCAGCTCCCAACGATGCGAGCAGTTATCCTGCCATCGATCCAGTAAACACATCATTGAGCGACTATGGAACCATCATCATCGTTACGCCCCTCTGGTGGAGCCAAATGGCGGCTAACATGCAGACCTATTTGTATAATTATGGTTCACAGATGGCAGGCAAGAATGTCGGGTTGATTGTGTCGAGTGCCAGCAGCGGCATCAGTCAGGTCGTAGCCGACTGTAAGCGCCTAGTTCCTGACGGTAAGTATTTCAGTGAGAATCTTTGGATCAACCATTCCAATCACTCCAATCGGGCATCGCTGATACAGAATTGGCTGACGGCTGTCAACTATAATACCGTGACAGGCATCAGCGAGACGCGTGCCGTTGAGACTGTCCCCGCCCGCATCTATGACCTTAGCGGACGACTGTTGGCACAGGAGCCACAAAAGGGTATCTATATCAAAAATGGTAAGAAGATTGTAAGATGAGAAAACAGGTAATGGCTACGAAACATCAAATGGATAATAGAAGTATTTTTGAACGGGACTATGCCGGTGAACCAGTATCGCCCAACGAGCCGGACTATCAGTTGCTGATAGCCGATATTGAGGACTGTATGGCGAAAGCCAACGAACTGAACAGTGGGCGTTTCTCCTTTGCGGAGGCTCGCAAGCGTTTCGGAGAGATTATCGGTCAGGAGATTGATGATAGTTGCTTAATCATGCCGCCCGTCTATATCGACTACGGCAAGCATGTCAAGATGGGTAAGGGCTGCGTCATCCAGCAGTGCTGCACGTTCTTCGGACGGTGTGGCATCGAACTTGGCAATGGTGTGTTCGTCGGTCCGAAGGTGAACCTCATCACCATCAACCACGATCCCAACCCCGAGAACCGCTCTACCACCTACGGGAAGAAAATCGTCATCGATGACAATGTGTGGATAGGTATCGCTGCCACCATCCTGCCTGGCGTACATCTCGGCTACGGCTGCATCGTCGGTGCCAATGCCGTGGTAACAAAGGATGTGCCTCCCTATGCCGTCGTTGCAGGCAATCCCGCCAAGATTATCAAGTATATTGAGCATTAACTAAACAGTCGTAAGACAGAGACAATAAAACAGAAACTAAAGTAACAGATAAGCAATGAAGAAAGTATATCTATTTATGCTGTCTGTCATGATGAGTGTCGGATGTTTCGGACAGGGTTCCGTGGTGTATTTCACGAAAGACATCACGCCAGAGTCGCTGGTGAGCATCTACGAGGCATTGGGCGTGAACAGTGAGGGCAAGCGCGTGGCAGTGAAAATCTCCACAGGCGAGTCGAGCCGCACCAACCACCTGCGACCTGCATTCATCCAGAATCTGGTGCAGACGTTAGGCGCCAACATCGTAGAGTGTAACACGGCCTACGGTGGCAGTCGCCTTCTTCATATTATGTTTCTTCTATGTTACATGACCTGTTTCTGCTGATCGGCTCCGTAGCGGTCACCGACAACGGGGATGGCTGACAGTTGCTGCTCCAGCTCTGCCCACTCGCTGTCGCTGAGTTTGAAGTCGAGCGTATGAAGATTCTCCTCAAAATGAGCGGTCTTCGTGGTGCCGGGGATAGGCACGATGAACGGAGCCTTGTGCAGCAGCCAAGCGAGTGCCACCTGTGCCGATGTCATGCCACGGGTACGTCCGAATTGCTGCAGCACATTCACAATGCGCGTGTTCTGCCGCAGGGCTTCGGGCTGGAATCGGGGCAGCGTATGGCGGTTGTCGTTGGTGGTGTCGAACTGCGTGAACTCGTTGATGCAGCCTCCGAGGAAGCCACGGTTGATGGGGCTGTAGGGCACGAATCCGATGCCGAGTTCCCGACACGTATTAAGCACGTCGTTCTGCTCCACCAGACGATGCATCAGGTGCAACTCGCTCTGGATGGCCGTCAGCGGACAGACCTTGTGGGCTCGCCAGATGATGTCTGCCGACACCTCGCACATCCCCCACCGCTGTACCTTGCCCTCGCGGATGAGGTCGCTGATGCAGTCGGCCACCTCCTCGATGGGTGTGTCGCGGTCGAAGCGGTGCTGGTAGAACAGCGGGATACTGTCGATGCGCAGGCGGCGCAGCGAGTCCTCGCAATACTGGCGCACCACGCTGGGGCGGCTCGTCTGTCGTCCCGTAGCCTTGCCATCAATGACCTCGTGGCCGAACTTTGTGGTGACATATACCTTATTTTTATATGGTGCTAGCGCCTCGCCCACGAACTCCTCGTTATGCAGCGGGCCGTAGATGATAGCTGTGTCGAAAAGCGTCACGCCACGGCTGACGGCTTCGTGCAACAGTCGTGTCATCTGCTCCTTCGAGGGGTGCTGCGAGCGGTTGTAGGTCATGCCCATGCAGCCGAAGCCCAATGCCGATACCGCCATTGCCGCGCTTCCGCTTCCAAGCGTCCTGTACTGCATACCCTCGTGCTTTGTTGGCACACGATAATGGTCTTTCGCAACCAGTCTGTTTGCTGCCTGTACCTTTTCAACCATAGGTTCCACGGCCAGAGCCGTTCCAATCGCTGCCGCTGTCTTCAGAAATCCCCTGCGGCTGATGTTCTTGTCGTTCATATCCATGATTTATTCTACAATCTAATCTCGGCTGCAATGTCAGTGCAAACCGAACGCAATCGAGCTTGCTCGAATTGCTGAGGTGCAGCCTGACTTCGCAAATCCGCTGCAAAGGTACACCTTTTCTTTTTTACTCCGTTTATACAAATTACTGCTTTTCCTACCAAGATTATGGTTTCTGAGTTCAGGGACATTGTAATTGCGGAATTTTTTCGTAATTTTGCAGCAAAAATCAGACGATATGGCAAACGAAAACTTGATTCTGGTTGATAGCGTGGATGTGTACAACAAGGCATTCGGACTGGAGACCCTGCATCCGCTGGTATCGGTAGTAGATTTAAGCAAAGCTACGAAGACGCTGCGTCGCGCACGGATGCATTATGGCGTGTATGCGCTCTTCCTGAAACATGGTGAAGGTTGTGCCCTGCACTACGGACGACAGAAGTACGACTATCAGGAAGGCACAGTAGTGAGTTTTGCACCAGGGCAGGTGGTGGACATCAATTTCTCCGACGATGCCCCTGCGCCAGAAGCCATCGGAGTACTGTTTCACCCTGATCTCATTTACGGCACACCGCTGGCAGACCGCATCCGCCGCTATACCTTCTTCGAATACAGCGAGCGCGAGGCCCTGCACCTATCGTCGGCAGAGCAGGCCATAGTCACCGCCATCCTGACACAGATTGCACAGGAGTTGGAGCACCCCGTTGACAAGCACTCGCAAGGGCTTATCGTGGATGCCATCGGACTGTTGCTCGACTACTGCATGCGTTACTACGACCGCCAGTTCATCACCCGTCATCGGGTGAACAGTGACATCCTCACACGCTTCGAGCATCATCTAAGGGAATACTTTGACAACGGTCATCCAGAGCGAAACGGACTGCCTACCGTCAGTTATTTTGCCGACAAGGCCTGTCTTTCGCCCAGTTACTTCGGCGACCTCATCAAACGCGAGACAGGCATCACCGCCCAGCGATATATCCAGAACAAGGTCATCGACCTATCGAAGCAGTATGTCCTTGACCCGTCGCTCTCGGTCAATCAGGTGGCCTACCGCCTCGGATTCCAATACCCTCAGCACTTTACCCGCATGTT
>CAJOFE010000060.1 GCA_905233825.1 uncultured Prevotella sp.
GAAAAACGTCCTCCCGATGGGCAGCGTAATAGTAAAAATGCTGCCAACGGGCTGGTTGTCGCTGACACTGATGGTGCCATGATGCAGGCGGACATAGTCGCTGGCAATATGGAGACCTATGCCGCTGCCTGTCTGCGAACTGTCATTGCTGGGCGACTGATAGAAGCGTTTGAAGATGTTGGGCTTGTCATTGTCGGAAATGCCCTTGCCGGTGTCGGCTACGGCGATGATCACGCTGTCGGTTTCCGCACGGAACAACAACGATACACAGCCGCCTGCAGGTGTGAATTTCAGGGCGTTCGAGAAGAGGTTGTATATCACCTTGTTGATCTTCTCGCGATCGTAGTCCATCAGAAAGCTGTCAGCATCGTGCTCGAAACTGAGGCGAATGTTACGCTCTTCGGCATAATCGCTAAATGAGACGAGTATGCTGTTCAGATGGTCCACGATGTCGCCCCGCTGCACGTTCAGCGTCTCGCCACCCGCGTCCAGCCTGCGGAAGTCGAGCAGCGCGCTCACCTCCCTCAACAATTGCTGGGCATTCTTGTGGATATTCTTCAGCTGAGCCAGCAGATTGTCGGGAGTCTTACCGTCCGTCAGCTTTTTCATGATTTGTTCCAGCGGCGATATGATGAGTGTCAACGGCGTGCGCAGGTCGTGGCTGATATTGGTGAAGAACTGCAGTTTCATCTCCGTAATCTGTTCCATCTTCTGTCGCTCCATCAGTTGGCGCTGCCGTTCCGCTCGCTCCCGTTGTCGTTTGCGCATGTTGCGCCATTGCAGATACAGGGCTCCCAAAACAATAACTGCATACAATATGTACATGGGCAGCGTACGATAGAATGGAGGTGCCACGCTGATGCGCAGTTCCCTTGGTGTGCTCATGGTGCCGTCCTCACGACAAATGCTCAACTGCAGGGTGTAGTCGCCAGGAGACAGGGCATCGAACGACACGTAGTTGTGGTCGGTCATTGTCCAGCCGCTCATCAGTCCTACCAGCCGGTAGGCATAGCGTATGCGCTGGACGTCCTCCAGACTGCCAGAGAAGAATTTCACGGTCAGGTGGGCTGCATCATGGCTAAGATTGACGGTTGTGGTCTGTTCGTTCAGCAGGCTGTCGCCTACGGCAATCTCACTGACCACGAGGTCGCGTTCTTCGTGTTTGGTAGCCATCAGCCGTCGCGGTTCGATGCTCATGTATCCTTCTGTGCCGCCCATCAGTATCTCGCCCTTGGGCGAACAAACCATAGCGTCGCCGTTGAAATAGAACTGCGGCATGCCGGATGACAGTTGATAGTTGAAAGTTGAATGTTGCCGTCTGCCTGACGCTTGGGCTGAATAGCCACCACGCTGCCACTGGTAGTGCACACCCAGTACACGCCGTTGCCGTCATGAGTCATGCCTTTGATGATATCGTCCGTGCGACGGATATAGTAGAGCGTGTCCTGTTTCGTGTCGAAAATGGTGATGCCGTCGGGGTGAGTGAGCAGCATCATTCCCTGCTGCCGGTCGGCCTTCACGTCCGTCACCATCTGGTTCATCCACTGTTGCGTGCCCTTCTGGTTGCCGAAGGCCACGTCGCACTTGCCGTTTCTGAGGTCGTAGGTCCACAGTCCATATACCGACCCCAGTTGCATGGTGTTTGCCCCGTCGTAGCGGATGGCGTTGGCATGGATGTCGTCACCGCTGTCGGTGGTCACCAGACGTGTGGTTTCGTCCTTAGGGTCGAAGATGACGGTCTTACCTATTGGCGACGACCATACACGCCCCTGATTGTCACGTGCCAACGTCCATACATATTCTGTCGGGAACGTCCCGTCATCTACTGCATACCGTTTCCACCGCTTGGCATCCGTCAGGTGGTAGAGCCCCTGATTGTAGGTTCCTGCCCACATGCCGCCCATGCCGTCGCTTATCAGAGCCATGACGGTGATGCTGGGCAAGGCCGTCTTCACCATGCTGCCATTCTTGTGCTCTATATACACACCGTCACCGTCGGTACCCATCCACAGGTTTCCCTCCGTGGCGTAGGCCATCGCCAGAATATCGCCACACATGCGGCCGTGCGGCTGCATGATACTGTTAGCCTCGCTGGTGTACGAAATGCCCGTCTTCAGATGACCCACCCAGACAGTACCGTCGCGGTCGGTGGTCAGACAGGTCACATTGTCCGATGCCAGCGACTGCAACCGCTCATGTTCGTGGCGCATGGCAGTGACGATGCCCGTATTCTTATGATAGGCAAACAGTCCCTTGTGGTCAGTGGCAATCCAGATGTTTCCCCGTCCGTCGTCCATCATGTCGCGAATGGCGTTGTTCTGCGAGGCGAAGGCTGTCTGTGGCAGACTGACCGTCTCTCTCACCTGCCGTCCTCCCACGATGTAGCGGCAGATGTGCTCCTCGCGCGTACTATATATCCATAGTGTGCCGTCCGCATCGGCCATCAGGCTGTGCTCTCCTATCGAGTGCTCCATCGCCTCAGGCAGCATCGCGCGCTCCAGTTCGCCCGTACCCGTATTTAGATGCCATACCGCGTGGTCTGCGCTGAAATACAGGCCGTCCGACATCTCTGCAACCACGCCAGCCGACTTCCCTGGCAGTTGCACTCGCCTTTCCCAGTATTTCAGTTCCTTCGAGTGGTAGTTATACCGATAGATGCCGCTCTCCGTCAGCACCCATAGCCCACCTTTCTCCCCCACCTTCACCTTATATCTGCCTTTGCATCTGATGCCAATAGACTGCAACAGCTTGTCAGCGTCAGCCGAAAATCGCGCCGCCTTAATGTCGTAGAGGTAGTAGCCCCCGCTTTCGCATTCTATCCATATCCGTCCTTCCGCATCTTCCTCCATGGATGTAGTCGTCTCAGCAAACACCTCGCGCAACTGCGGATCGCCGCTCTCTGGGAACCGCGTCTTTACCTCGTGGCCGTCGTAGCGGTTCATCCCCTGATAGGTGCCTATCCACAGGTAGCCGCGACTGTCAGCCAGCAGACTCGTCACCGCATTGCTGCGCAGGCCGTCGGCTAACCCCAGAGTCTTGAATACCGTTTCGCCTATGCGCTGCCCCGCTGCCATCTGTGCGATGCATAGCCATGTAAAGAGCAATAATTTCCTCATTGTTAATCACAATCTGTGTGCAAAGATACACAATTATTCTGAATTTTGGGCAAAGGTACAGCTTTTTTCTGTTCATCACACGTCACCATGTTTCCAGAAGAGGAATCTATGTTTCGAAGAGGCGTGAAAAGTAGAGCAGGAAACGAAATGACCTTCATCCGAAACATTGTTTCCCTTCGGTTTGGAATAAACGTGCTACATTTGCGGCGAGAAAAATGACTTGAAACAAAATAATAATTAATTAACAATGTATTGTATGCAAAAAACAGTCGACCTGTACGGTTGAAATATAAGGGAATGGATCCTGAAATCGGATACGGAACCGACGGATGGGTAAGTGGTGTCGACGTTGGTTATTACAAAGACTCTCTTGGCCTTTTTGTCATTAGGCGTCGTTTCTTGTTCGGATAGTTATCTGGATGTGGAATCGAAGACAGAGTCGAACACCAGCAATTTCTATAAGACCCAGAATGATGCCTATCGTGCGCTCATTGGTTGTTACGACGGATGGCGCCAGACAAGCAGTAACCCCGGCTTTGCCTTCTATGTCGCATCAGAAGTGATGGGAGCAGAGTGCTTCGGCGGTGTGGGTAATACTGACGGACGTGGATATCAGGTAGTGGACCGTTTCGATATTGCTCAGTCTTCATCCGACCTTAATCTTTACGAAGCAGACTGGGCACGCTATTATCAGGTATGGGCGAATGCCATGCACTGCGCGCCATTCTGTATTTTGATTTGGTTCGCATGTTCGGCAACATCCCCCTGCTGACAGTTGCTACTGAGGAGAATGTTCCCCAGGCAGAACCGGCAGAAGTCTGTCAGGTCATCTTCGAAGATCTTCAGTTCGCCATCGACAATATTCCTGCCGATGCCTATCCTAAGTCGGACGCAGCCAATAACGACGGTCATATCACGAAATATGCAGCTGAGGCCTTGTATGCCCGTGCATACTTGTATCACAGCGGCTATTACGGAGCGCCTATCGAAGGTGTGACAAAGGACAAGGCTCTGGCTTATTGCGAGGACGTTATCAGCAGTGGCGAATATCACCTTGTACCAGAATACAAGAACCTGTGGCCTGCTGCATCCGCTGGTATTGCTGAGGTCGGCGATGCTGAGACGCTGCTGGGAACGTATGCTGGTGATGGAAACTGCGAGACCGTTTTGGCCTTGAAGTTTACCAACACGCAGGACTATAATCGTAATAACCACTCAAACCGCTGGCAGGTGATGCTGCGAATGCGCAACCTTCCCGTAGCACCATACGGACGCGGATGGGGAGCGCTCACCGTCAATCCGCAGTTTGTTAACCAGTATGAGGCTGGCGACACCCGTAAGAAGGCTTCGATTGTCGACATCGTGAACCAGCGTATCGTGAATGCCGATGGTTTTGAGGCCAGCTATAAGGACCAGCGCGAGTACACAGGCTATGTCATCAAGAAATACTCGCCCCTGTGCTTTGCCGACCGTACCAGTGCTGTTAAAATTGACCGCAGTGGCGGTTTCCAGGAGCAGAACCATCAGGACTTCATTATCATGCGTTATGCCGACGTGCTGCTGATGGCTGCCGAACTGCGTAGCGGCAACGCTCAGAAATATCTGGATAAGGTTCGTGCCCGTGCAGGATTGCAGCCTGTAGCCCTTTCACAGGCTACGATTATGAAGGAGCGTAAGTTTGAGAGCAGAATACCGGATGGTTAGGGCTCTTTCATTTACTCTACATCTGCTTTGGCATAGATTTTGCTATCTGATGACATTTTATAGTTTTGTGTATCAACGCTTTGTGATAGGCACAC
>CAJOFE010000061.1 GCA_905233825.1 uncultured Prevotella sp.
CACGCTTAACGCCTTCAACACCTTTACGCTGAATCATGGCTGGCAGTTCGATATCAATCTGATGTACCGCTCCAAAGGCTACTCCTACAATTTCTACAATGATACTTACAACCTCCGTCTCGGTCTCGTGGCACAGAAGAGCTTGCTAAAGGATCGCTCGCTCACGCTCCGTTGTGCCGTCCTCGATTGCCTACAGCGCAACCGCGTCAACGAGTCAGGAGATTTAGGCTACAACCAGTTCCGTCAGTGCAACCGCTTTTCTACACACAAGCTCCTTTTCTCCATTGTCTATCGCCTCAATGCCACCCGCAGCAAGTACAAAGGTACAGGCGCTGGTAAGGATGCACAGGCCAGAATGAGTTCGTAAAAAAACTCAAACTGTGTAGTTTTTAGGCTACACCTTGCGTCTAATGAGCAAAATGTTGAACATAAAACATATTAAGCAATGATTAAAAATGTATTTTTTGCCTTTGCCCTCGCTCTTGTTAGCTTAGCGAGCACGGCGCAGAATCTGAGGTCTAATATGGACCCGAGTGTGAAACCTGGTGAAGACTTCTGGCAGTACGCCGTTGGCGGATGGCTGAAGGCAAACCCGCTGGACGCACAGCACCCTGAAAACGGAGCGTTCACCGACCTGTATGAACTGAACAACGAACGCATCAACAAACTCATCTTGGCATACGCCGAGAAAAAAGATCTGCCGCAGGGGTCTGATGGGCAGAAGATTGGTGCGCTCTATCGTCTCTACATGGACAGCGTCAGCCGTAACCGCATGGGCTACGAGCCGATCATGCCCTATCTGCGACAGGTGCGTGAGGTACAGACCCGCGACGAGGCGCTACGCCTGATGTACACCCTCGATGCCAAGGGATTTAATACTGCTCCCTTCGGCCTCAGTCTGAGCCTGAACCCCTTCAACTCGTCAGAGTATCTGATGTTTGCAGGGCATGGTGCTGCCTCGCTGCCCAGGGAGTACTACGACCAGCCCAATGAGCAGCAGAAGGCTACAGTTGCCGCCGTCAAAAGTCTGAACAAAGACTTCCTGAAGATGGTGGGCTACAGCGATGCCGCTGCTGAGCAGAAGATGCAGGCCGCATGGGCCATTGAGTATAGAATAGGTATGAAGACACTCGACCAGGTGGCCCGTCGCGACCCGATGGCCACGAACCACCCGATGTCGTGGGAGCAGCTGCTGGGCGACTTCAAAGGCATCGACTATGTGGCCTATCGTGATGCCTTAGGGCTGCCGAAGGACATCGACGTGGTGAACGTCGGTGAGTTCGATGCGATACACGAGGTAGAGAAGGTGCTTGCCGAGACGAGTGTAGAGGACTTGAAGTCATACATGGAGTTGCACGTCATTAATGCTTACGCAGGTTTCCTGAGCGATGCCTTCACCGACCGTGCCTTCGAGGCCTCGAAGGTCATCAACGGCGTGCAAGAGCAGCAGCCCCGCTGGAAGCGTGCCGTCGCCACCATCAGCGGTAGTCTGGGCGAGACCATCGGCAAACTCTACGTCAAGGAATACTTCCCCGAGAGCAGCAAGCAGCGCGTCTACCGTCTGGTGAAGGACTTGCAGCAAGCCTTCGAGGACCGTCTGAAAGAAAACACCTGGATGAGCGACTCGACTAAAGCCAAGGCACTGGAGAAGCTGCACGCCATGCACATCAATGTGGGTTATCCCGACAAGTGGCAGGACATGGAGAAGTTCATTGACATCCGCGAGACGGAGAACCTCGTCGAAAACTTCATCCGCATCAAGCAGGAGTCGCGTCAGGCCCAGTTGCGCAAGTACTGGCACCAGCCCGTCGACAAGACCATGATGCCCTGCTCGCCGCAGACGGTCAATGCCTTCTATCACCCGCTCTTCAACAGCATCAACTTCCCCGCCGCCATCCTGCAGCCCCCGTTCTTCGACCCCGAGGCCGATTATGTCTGCAACTACGGTGCCATCGGTGCTGTCATTGGCCACGAGATGACCCACGGCTTTGACGACCAGGGCTGTCAGTTCGACAAGGACGGCAACCTTGCCAACTGGTGGACAGCTGGCGACAAGGCCCGCTACGATGAGCGTACTAAGGTCATCGCCGACTGGTTCAGTGAGCAGGAAGCCGTGCCTGGTCTGAAGGTGAACGGTCAGAAAACCCTCGGCGAGAACGTCAGCGACCACGGAGGTCTGAAGATTGCCTATCGTGCCTACAAGAATCGCATTGCCTCCGAGCCTCTCGGCGATGTCGATGGCTTCACCCCTGACCAGCGTTTCTACTTGGCATACGCTCGCGTCTGGGCTTGCAACTCAACGCCTGAGTACATCGCCATGTTGGTGAACAGCGACGTTCACTCACCAGCTCGTCTGCGTGTGATGGCAGCCCTGCCGATGATCGATACCTGGTACGAGGCTTTCGGCATCAAACCCACCGACAAAATGTTCATCCCTATGGAGAAGCGAGCATTAGTGTGGTAAGCGCCACCAAAGCTTCGCTCGATGACATTTGCGCTCTGCAAAACTCGAATAAATTCGGTTTTACTCTCGCATAATCATGTCATTCGTCACAGATTTACCGTTTATCACACCATTCGTCACAAACCCCTGCATAATATCCCACTTATGCAGGGGTTTCTGCAACTATCTGTAATTTTGCAGCGTCAAACAGACGAAAAATTAAAATATAGATGATATGAAAACAATGAGACTGGCAGCACTGATGGCTGCAATGATGATGACGATGATGACGTTCGCCGATACACAGGACTGGGGCGGACGAGTGATTGACGAGAAGGGCGAGCCGATGCCCTTTGTGAATGTGGTGCTGCTGTCACTGCCCGACTCGGCTTTCGTGCAGGGAGCAATGACCGACGAGCAGGGTGTGTTCAAGATTGTGACGGACGTCAACCAAGGATTGTTTAAGGTGACCAGCGTGGGCTATCAGACCTTATATATAAAGGCTGGTCAGGACTTGGCAATCCAGATGAAGGAGGACACCCAACTGCTGAACGAAGTTGTAGTAAAAGGCCAGTTGCCCAAGACACATGCCAAAGGTGATGCCATGCGTACCACTGTGGCTGGAACCATCTTGGAGAAAGCCGGAACCGTGAGCGATGCCTTAGGAAAGATTCCATCGCTTGAGGCTGAGCGCGACGGTGGTGTGAAGGTACTGGGTCGAGGCGATGCCGAGGTTTACATCAATGGCCGAAAGGTGCAGGACATGAAGGAACTCTCGCGTCTGCGCTCCGACCAGATTCAGCACGTCGATGTGGTGCAGAACCCTGGTGCACGATATGCTGCTTCGACAAAGGCCGTTGTACGTATAACGCTGAAAAAGGCTCAGGGGGAAGGCATTAGTTTCCAGAACAACCTCGAAGGTATATATCAGTATGGCCATACTTTGACCAATAACCTCGATGTAAACTACCGTACTGACGGTCTCGACATCACCGCCTCGCTGTGGGCAAGTCGTTATGGTCATACCAAGTCGTTGCAGGAGAACACCCTAACCTACTATGCAGGGCCTGATAAAATCGAGGGAGTCAGTTCGCAGGAGTCGCTTAAGAGGATCTGGAAAGACTGGTCACCGCAGTTGCTGGTCAACTACATGGTGAACGAGAACCACAGTTTCGGCGCCTTCTACAAATACGACCGTCACCCCAGTAGCGATGTCAGCAGTATGTTCTATACCGACAGTTATGAGAACGGCATTTTTAAAGAGCGCTCTGAGAGCCATCACACCCAAAATGACAAGTTCGTGAAGCATATCTTCAATGCCTACTACAACGGCAAGGTGGGACAGTTGAGCATCGACATGAATATTGACGGTCTGTTCGACGACACCCAGTCACCTGACAATACCAATGAAGTGACGACGGAAGCAGGTGGCAGTCCTGTCAATCGAAACATCGAAAACAACACTATCAGCAGCAATAATTTCTGGGCCTCGAAACTCATCTTCGGCTATCCCGTCTGGAAGGGTAATCTATCTCTCGGTGGCGAGTACAGTTACAACCACCGTACGGATGCCTACGACTTCAAGGCCACCGATGCTGTTCCTGTGAAGTCTACCGACACAGAGATCAATGAGAAATCAGCCGCTATCTTCGCAGAGTATGGCCGTCGGTTTGGCAAGGTTTTCGCCCAAGTGGGGCTGCGCTATGAGCATCTGACGAACGACTACTTCAATTTCGGCAAGAAGCAGGATGAAGTCTGTCGAGATGATGGAGACTGGTTCCCCACTGCCGTTATCTCCGCCCCTGTCGGCAAGGTGCAGTTGTCGCTGTCATATCGCCGCGATATTGAGCGTCCGCCATATTCGAACCTCACCAGTTCGACGGTCTATGCCAACCGCTACACCTACCAAAGCGGCAACCCGTATCTGAGACCGACCTACACCCACAGTGTTGTGCTGAACGCTGGCTACAAGTGGATGAATCTGACGCTGAACTACGGGCGCATCAAGGATGCCCTTACGATGTCCACAGAGCCTTTCCCTGGTTCAGAAGATCCCTTAGTCAGCCTTGTGCGCCCCATCAACAGTTGGGAGGATTACAACCAATTCAGCATCCAGTTGGCTGCACGCCCCGTCATCGGCTGCTGGCATCCAGCATGGAGCGTCATCACCCAGATACAGGACTTCAAGTCGCCCACGGCTGTCGGCTCCACCATCACGCTCAACCACCCTTGGTCCATTGTCGGCTGGCAGAATGACATCGAATTGCCTCATGGTTTCCGCCTCAATGTCTCTGCCCAGTGGTATTCTAAAGGTGACTACAACAATTTCCGCATGACCAAGACCCGTCTCTTC
>CAJOFE010000062.1 GCA_905233825.1 uncultured Prevotella sp.
CAGTCGGATCGTATCCGTCTGTGCGGTCATGGAAAGATGGCCAAATGTGGCGAGAAGTATAAGTATTGCTTTCATAACACCCTATATGATACAAAAAGGGTGCCAAAACGCTAAATGCCTGATAATCAGCAGTGGGTCAGAAAGCAAGTGTCCATAATTGGACAGTCGGGTGTCCGGAAATGGACAGTAGGAAGCAAGAGGCAATCAGGGAAACGGTTTCCATGATTCAGTTTTTTATTTGAACAGGTCTTCTGCAGTCACTACAGACTTAACTATATCAGAATGGATGTTTCGCTCGATCGGATTGACGGTCACAAAAGTCAGATGGAATTTCTTGTCGGACTGAACATGCTCCAATGCGTCGAGACGTTTTTGCAGTTTCTCTGCGTAAGACTTCGTGATGGCATAGTTCGACTTTGAAAACTTCATCTCGCAGACATTGACTACATCGTCGGCACGGTCGATTAGCAAATCTATCTGCATGCCTTCAGTATCATCGTCACCACTGACTACCAGCGATGACTCATGAGAAGTCACGCCGGCTATCTGCAAGGCCATCTTAATCTGCAGAATATGCTGTAGACAGACTTCCTCGAAGGCAATTCCCCGCCACGACGTTATCTCGCTTTCTTTCATGTGGTTCATCCAGTAGTCCCGTTCTGTCACCGCCTTTCCCTCCTTGAAATGCAACCAGAACCAGCAGAAGCAGTCCGTCAGTTTGTAGTATTCCTCATTATTGGCACTGCCGTATGGCACGTATTTCGTCACGAAGTCACTTGCGATAAGCGCCTTCAGCATCTTAGTGAAATCACCATTGGGATTGATGTCAGTCTTGCGGGCTATCTCGTCACGACGGTAACCGGCATGGCGCATACTCAGGAAACGGATGATCTTCATGCAGTCTTCGGCATTGTCGAAAACCGAGTTGAACAGCCTCTCAAATTCGTCACCGAGTTTTGCCTTTGGATTGAAGAACAGCGTGTCGATATTCTGCGCCAGACTGAGCGATGGGTTGAAGCAGTCGAGATAGAAAGGTATGCCACCGAGAATCATATATGCCTGAATGATGTTGTAGCGCGACAAGTCGATTTTCCTGCTCTTGAAGAACTGCTCACACTCCAACAGCGTAAACGGCGACAATTTCATCTCGCAAGTCAGACGTCCATACAGGCCACCTTTGTTATTGATGATATTGTCAAGCATCCACGATGTTGCTGAACCGCAAACCACCAGGCACAGGTTGTGACGGCTGCATGCCCATCCGTTCCAAAATGATTCCAGGGCCGTCAGGAAACCAGAACGCGGCGTGTCCATCCAAGGCAGTTCGTCGATGAACACTACCTGGCGCGAACCGTTGTCAAGCCGTTCAAGCAACTGCTCCAGCAAGAAGAAGGCCTCCATCCATGACTTTGGCTGAGCGATTCCTTCCAATCCATGACGGATTAATGAGAAATGAAAGTTCTGAAGTTGGGCCTTCAACGAAACTTTGCGCTTGCGGTCATACGGTGAAAGACCCGTATGATGGAACACCATACCATCGCCCAGCACTTCATTTATCAAGAACGTTTTGCCCACACGACGGCGACCATATACTGCGATAAACTCTGCCCTGCCACTTTCATAGCGGCGGGTCAACTCTGCAATCTCCTGTTTCCTGCCAATAATAGTACACATAACCTATTCTCGTCCTCGCACGCTTTTGCGTGCAAAGTTACGAATAAAATTCGAAACCAACAAGGAACTAAATGTTAAAATTGGAATAAAATAGCGTTTATTCCGCTAAACCCCTTCTATTTTGTGGAATTGTAGCGGAATAAACACTATTTTATGAACTGCTGCATACTATTCATGATGCAGGGCTTCTACGGGACGTTTGTACATGGCGCGGAAGGTAGGCACCACCATGCCGAGGGTGACGATGGCGAGAAGCAAAAGGTACTGGATGGAGGATACAATGAGGAAATGAGGCCAGAACTGCGACACCCAGTCGGTCTCGCGGCCGGAGCCGCCGTAGGCGTTGCCATCTGAGAGCACATCCCAGTGGATGGCAACTTGAAACCAGACAAGACAGCCCGTGAAGACGGCAAGAGCGGTAAGGACGGCCGCCTCGCCCCATATCTGTAGGAAGATGTCGCGCCGCTTGGCGCCGAAGCTGCGCATGATGCCGATGTCCTCTGTGCGCTTGCGTATCTGCAGCCAGAAGGTGCCCAGTGTGCCCAGCACGACGATGATGCCGAAGAGAACAAGGGGGACCGTGGCCAGCGTGGTGTACATCGTGTAGTCGTGGGCCACCTGCTTGTCGTAGTGCTGTTGATAGGTTTCGAGACTGCCTAAAACGCAGATGCCGGCGCGGAAGTCGTTGGTCAGCGTAGGCGTGAGCTGCTTTACGAAGATCTTGGCATCAGCATCGGGTTTCAGCCGCACGAGCAGTTGGCAGTAGGCACTGGCCCCGCTGCCGGGATTGGGGAAGAAGACCACATAGGGGTATCGCTCGTTGGGCGCACCCTTCACGTCCTCCACCACGCCAGCTATGGTGTGGTAGCCAACCACACCGTGGACGATTTCTCCTCCTTCATAGCGGGTGTCCACCATCGCCACGCGCTTGCCCATCACATGGTCGTGGCCGAAGAGCATCTGCGCCACGCTGCGGGTCATGACGATGCCGTCGGGCGCAATCTGCCGTGACAGCGTCTCGGCATCGGGACTGCCCTCAATGGCGCGTAGCCCCTGGGTCTCGAAGAAATGTTCGTTCTGGTAGTAGAAGAACTGCGAGAAGCCGATGGTACGCGTGGTGTCATCGGCCAGGGCCAGCGTGCGCCAGTTGTAGAAACGAAGGTTGGCCCCCAGATAGTCGGGCGTGAGGCAGACGGATGCCACTTCGGGCATGGTGGCCAGCTTGTCGCGGATGACATAGACCCCACGGGCCTCTTCCTCGGTGATGTCTTGCCCCTCAGAGGCACTCTCACTGCGGACGATGCCCAACTGGCCCACGCAGAGGTGGTCTTTCTCAAACTCGCCTGCCGGTATGCAGAAATGGGTGGCATAGAAAGTGACGGTGAGGAAGTCGACAATGAACCAACTCAGGCAGGAGATGATGGCTATCTCGGCAAATATCCAGCCGTTCTGTTTTTTGCGAGTCCACAGACTCTTCAGTATCATGCTCATCTTTTCTGGTTTAATGATTCAACAATAGGTTTGCGCAGCGACGACCAGGCAGGAATGAGGGCCGCCATGAGATTGAGCACGGCGCAGCAGACGAAGGCAATGAGGAACAGCGTCGGCGTGAAGAACATGTCAAGCTGAAGCGACACGCTGTTGATGGGATCGTACTCGCGCTCGAACAGTGTGAGGAACATGGTATTGCTGCACATGGCGCTGATGAAGAGCCACGAGAGCGCATAGCCCGCGATGCCGCCCAGGAGCGTCAGCACGAGGTTCTCATGGATGACCTCACTGAGCAGCGTCCGGCGCTTGGCGCCGAAAGCCTTGCGGATGCCCATCTCGGCAATGCGCGCCTCCATCTGGTTCGACACCAGGCCGCTCAGGTTGATGGCTGGCAGCAGCAGGAGCAGCAACATGAGCAGGGCGGGATATTGCAGGTTGTACAGCATGTCGCCCGTGGACATATCGTAAGATTCTTCGAAGTTGAGCGTCCTGGCCCAGTGCATCTGTGCGTCAATGCTAAACTCGTAGTCCCTGCCCGTTGCCTGTCGCAGCATCGAGAGGTATTTTGCACGGTAGGGTTCCAGTTCGTCCTTCAGCATCTGGTAAGTGCAGCCCTCCTTCAGCAGTACCGTCACCTCCAGACCGCCAGCATAGCTCACGTCCCGGCTCTGCCAGTGGCTGCGCGAGTCATTCACGGTATAGGGCAGGTAGACATCGGCCGAGGAGTTGACCAATAGCGGACTCACCTCCCTGACAACGCCTACAACGCGATAGGGCAGGTAGTTGAGGAGCAACTGGCGGCCTGCCACCTGCTCCGTCGTTCCAAACACCCGGCGGGCCAGCACGTCGGTGATAACGATGCACTTCTCGGCATGCTGCAGTTGTTCATCGGTGTAGGGCCTGCCGCTGACAAACTGGAAGTCGTAGAGGCGGTAGAAGTTGGCATCGGTGAACTTCATCGTCACCGGCACCTCCTGCTTGCCCAGCTCCTCGCAGGCCGTGAAGCGATAGACATAGCTGTTGTCCATGTTGGCACTGACCACCTCGGCACACTTCAGGTGGCTGAACAGTTCCTCAACGGCAAGGGGAGAATAGCCGGAGTAACCCACGAATGCTCCCTTGTCGTTCTTGAAGTAGCTTTTCAGGTACACCGTGCGGTCGCGGTGCTCCTCAGGATAGATATTGCTGATGCGGATGTGCAGGATGAGCGCCACCACCATTGCCGAGGCGATGGCCACCGCTGTGCCCGCGACGTAGATAGCGGAGAAGAGCTTGTCTTCGCGGATGAGTGCAAAGGCGTGTCGTATGATCTTAATCATTCGTGTAATTCGTGAAATTCGTGGTCGAAAATAATCTGTGGTTCTTTTATCACTGTATCTGTCGTCCGTCGAGGAATTTGATAATCCTGTCTGTCTGGGCGGCCTGCTGCTCGTTGTGGGTCACCATGACGATGGTGCGGCCGTCCTCGCGGTTC
>CAJOFE010000063.1 GCA_905233825.1 uncultured Prevotella sp.
CATCCTTCAGATACAGGTTGAGGTCTTCCATGCAGTCGCCACCACAGCAGAAAACGGAGAAGACGGCCCGTATTATCTCGCTGTACTGATAGCCAATCATCTTACTGCGAAGCCCCAGGTGGGAGTCGATTACAGAGGACAGAATACTGTCAAATTTGTCCAAAACGAAAAATATTCCGCCAAAAGCACTGATTTTCTCAGATTTTTGTTGTACCTTTGCCATGTCATTGATGATTTTGCTTGTCTTGAAACGCAGCACTAAGGTAAGTGAAAAATCTGACATGGCCAAATCCTGATCAACTTTTTGTTGCTCAGGAACTTATAAAGATTGTTAAATTAAAGTGCTGCGGAATTTAGGGTATACATGAAACAGACTATGATGCTGATCATGGTGATGGTTTACAGTATGGCAGCCTTCGGTCAGCAGGACACCACGATTGTTTCAACGCCACAGGCTTCCGACCGTCATGTGATGCTCGACGCAGGAGCCTCGGAGAAACCGCGTGACATTCCCATTGGTCTGCCTGGAGAATCGGCAGGTACGCCCATCATGGAGGACGGTATGCCTATGGCCTCTACCTGGAGTCCCATCTATCCCTACGTGCATTGGGCAGGAAAGAGCAGTTACAAGAGCATCGGCCTGATGGGTATTGAGGAGACGGTGCTCCGCTCTGGCAACTTCGGATTTGCCGTCGATAGTTATACGGCACTGGGCGGCGAGGAACTACATGGTGCACTCTCTGCCAAGACCAACAACGACGGGCTGATCTATGTAGATGTCAATGCCAATGGTCGTCTGGGAAAAGGCTGGCATTTCACGGCTGGTATCTACACCAACCTCGACCCCACCTCGACGCATCCCCTTCATACGACTTTCGTCAACAACATGCAGATATACAAGGCGGGACTGACTCATCGATGGGCTACGGGAGAGGCGTCGCTGCTCTATAAGTTGACGGTGAACCGCGACGGACTCTTTGGCAACGACCGTGCCCCTTTCATCTATAACGGTGACGGTAGCATCAGCAGACTGAACGGTTTCCGTCTGGGACGTGACTCCTATATGCCTGAGGATTTCGACTTCACCTATATGGACTTGGAGACGGGTAAGATGGTGACCACGAACGTGAACGACGAGAACCGTCGTTTTATCCACGACCTGTCGCTGGCAGTGACCAACCGTATCAATGCGACATGGACGCTGGATACACGTCTGCACCTGACAGGCACCAAGAACATGAAGATGATGGGATTCTCGGAGAGTGGCATCGACGAGATCACAGGGGGTGTGAATGCCAAAGGACAGCATATCACCACCACCGACGGACGTGACTACAGTGGACTGATGCAGCAGCGTCTTACGCTGGCTCAACATTTCGACTTCTTCGACCTGCAGGCAAAGGCAGAACTGAAACGCAAGACCCGTAACCATGCTACGAGTCTCGCACTGAGTTACTGGTTCACCTATCAGTACTGTATGGCTCACTCGCTCATGCTGGCACAGACGGCAGAGAACCGTCCCCAGCGACTGTTGCTGGACGGTCAGCGCCAGTGGAACTACAATGCAGCGGCTAACTATGGTCGAGGACGTGAGCATTTCGTGTCGCTCTTTGGCATCGACGACTGGCAGGTGACACCCCGGCTGAACCTCTACTACGGTCTGCGTGCCGAACTTTTCCACAACAACTACCGTCTGGCAGTGAATGAAGATGAGAGCCAGACGAACAACACGCGACGACCAGACTTCTACATCAACAACGGTGTCGTGACTTTGAGCAGTCACCTTCGGACGAAGATGAACTTCATCGCTCTGGGGCGTGCCAACTATCTGCTGATGCCCCGCCTCTTCCTGACGGGTGAGTATATCTACAGCCGTCTTGAACGTCGTTTCGACCAGTATCGTTTTAGCAGCATGCCCAGCGACAAACCCTACGTGAAGCAACTGTTGCGTGGTGGCGTCAGTTACAGTGGCTCCTGGCTAAACCTATCGGCTATGGTCAGCTATATCAACAGCCGTAACATCGGTTCCACGCAGTACTTTACCAAACAGGTAGGTGGCGTGAACGAGACACAGGGTCAGAACACGACCTACGACATCGGTACGTTTGGTATCACGGCAGATGGTACAGCCACCTTCGGAGGCTTCTCCATGCATGCGCTGGCTACTTTCCAGAAACCGCAGTATCGTAACTTTGCCGTAACCCTGACGTTCAGTGACGGGTCCAGTGAGGTGATCGACTACAATCAGAAATATGTCACAGGTATGTCGCAGGTTTTGCTCGAACTTGACCCCAGTTACAAGTTGGGCGACTGGCGCTTTTGGCTTAGTGCCCGCTACTACAGTAAACAATATGCCTCGCTGGTGAACAATGTCTATTTCGATGGCCACTGGGAGACCTTTGCTGGTATTGACTGGAATGTCACCAAACAACTGCAACTTCAATTGAGCGTGGTCAACCTGCTGAACCAGACGGGTGCCAAAGGCAGTATCGCTGCTGCCAATACCATCACCGACCCGTCACTGCTGGAGGGTTATCTGACGGCAGGCACCTTTATCCGTCCGCTGACATTCGGACTGGCTGCAACGTATAAATTCTAAAAACTATAAAACAATGAAAGTTCAAGTACCACTAACTAAAACGCAATACGGCATCTATGCTGAGTGTATAGGCTACGAGGGAGAGGCCCGCTACAACATTCCTTATTTATATGTTTTAGACGCCAGTCTGGATGGCGAGCGTCTGGCTCGTGCCATCGAGACGGCAGTGGCCGCCCATCCGACGTTGTTCACACGCATCGAGCAGGACGAGCAGGGCGACCTTGTGCAGACGATCGACGATGCGGAGACGTTCTCATTGACCGTGGAGAGCGTGAGTGACATTGAGGCGGAGAAGGCACAATTTGTTCAGCCGCTCGATATTGTGGGTGGCCGTTTGTTCCGCATCCGTCTGCTGAAAGATGCTGCACACTACTACCTGCTACAGGACATCCATCATATCATCAGCGACGGCACGTCGCGCAAGGTGCTTCTTTCGGATATTGAGAAAGCCTATCACGGCGAAAAGTTAGAGGCAGAGGCACTGCCACTGGCCGAAGTCGCCAAGGCTGAGGCGGCAGCGCGCGAGACCCCGCTGTTCGAAGAGGACAGGAAATGGTATGCCGAGAACTTCGACTGCGGAGATACCGACTCTCCATTGTTAGGTGATTTGGAGGAAGATGGGCCTAAGGAGGGTCTGCTGACACGCACGATGAGTGTGGGCATTGAAGCTGTCGATGCCTTCTGCAAGGATAACGGCATCTTCAAGAGTACTTTCTTCACAGCCGCTTATAGTTTCCTCCTGGCCAAGTACAACAATGAGCAGGAAGTGCTGTTCAGCACCATTCATAATGGCCGTGCGGACAAGCGTCTGGCACGTTCGGTTGCGATGCTGGTGAAGACACTGCCTGTATATGCCAAATTTGCGGGCGACTCGACGGTGCTTGGTTTTCTGAAGGCTGGACAGGAGCAGATGACAGGCTGTCGCCAGCACGAGACCTATGCCTACAGCGACGTGGTGAACGACTTGGGCCTGAGGCCTGCCACCACGTTTGCATGGCACGGACATCTATTTGACAGCATGCAGTTTGACGGTAAGGCGATGACGGCACAGCGCCTGAACAACAACACCATCGAGGTGCCGCTCTATGTCAAGGCATACGTCCGCGACGGCCACTACTGCGTAGAGGCAGAGTACGACGCCAGCGTGTATAGCGAAACACTGATCAGTCAGTTCCTGGAAAGTTACGAGGCGGTAGTAGAGGGATTCCTTGCCAAGGAAAAACTGGCTGATATTGATATCGCCACAACCTCACAGGTAGAACTGCTCGACTCGTTCAACCAGAATGATGTCGATTACGACAATACGCAGACCATCGTCTCGTTGTTCCGTCGTCAGGTCAAGGCAACGCCACAGAACATCGCCGTGGTATATAAAGACAAACGATATACATACGCCGAAGTCGATGAGATGAGTGACCGCATAGCAGGCTATATTGCCTCGAAGGGACTGGGCTTGGAGAATGTGGTTTCTGTATTGATTCCGCGTTGCGAGTGGATGGTCATCGCCTCGCTGGGTGTGATAAAGGCAGGCTGCGCCTATCAGCCTCTGGATCCCACCTATCCGAAGGAGCGTCTGAACTTCATGATGCAGGATGCCAGTGCAAAACTGCTGATAGCAGATGAGGAGTTGCGCCCCATCGTAGATGAATACAAGGGCGACGTGCTGCTGACGAAGGAACTCATGGCACTGCCTACAGTCGAAACATTGCCCGAAGGCCCCAAGCCTGACAGTCTGTTCATTTTGCTCTACACTTCAGGCTCAACGGGTGTACCCAAAGGCTGCCAGATCATGCACGCCAATCTCGTGGTTTTCTGCCACTGGTATCAGCGGTTCTACCACCTGAAGCCAGAGCATAATGTGGCGGCTTATGCCAGCTACGGCTTTGATGCCTGCATGATGGATATGTATCCGGCTCTGACCTGCGGGGC
>CAJOFE010000064.1 GCA_905233825.1 uncultured Prevotella sp.
GAGGGAGCGGGTGTAGGCACGCTGACCGCTGGAGGAGGTCATGTCGAGGAACTCCACCTCCTTGGGGCCGAAGATGCGGTAGTGCATACCCTCAACCTTGTTGTTGACACGTACTGAGACGGGGCCGTACTCCATCTGAAGACCAGCAAGACGGTAGACCTCGTCGAGGTTGGTTCCTAAGGGCACGGCGATGGTCTGCCCGGTATTCCGGCAAAAAATATCAATCTTTTCCATAGGTTATTTCATTGTTTTAGATATATTTTGGTGCAAAGATAGTGATTATTTCGAAATAATTAGTATCTTTGTGGCCGAAAATAGACAAATTTATAAATTAATCTCTATGTCCATCTGGATTTTCTTCAAACTGCTCGGCTCGCTGGCTCTTCTCATGTTTGGTATGAAGACCATGAGTGAGGCGCTGCAGAAAATGGCCGGACCGCAGTTGCGACACGTCCTCGGAGCCATGACCACCAACCGCTTTACGGGTATGTTGACGGGTATGCTGGTGACAGCCTCCGTCCAGTCTTCAACGGCCACGACGGTGATGACCGTCTCGTTTGTCAACGCCGGTCTGCTGACGCTGGCCCAGGCCATCTCGGTCATCATGGGTGCCAACATCGGTACGACGCTGACGGCCTGGATCATGTCCGCCGGTATGTCGTTCGACATCACGGCGGCCGTCTACCCGGCATTCTTCGTCGGTATCATACTGATTTACCAGAAGCGCTACCGGTACATCGGCGACTTCCTCTTCGGACTGTCGTTCCTGCTGTTAGGACTGGGAACACTGCGCGCCACGGGCACGGAGATGAACCTCGGCGAGAACCAGGCGCTGCTCGACTTCTTCGCCTCGTTCGACCCCACATCGTTCGTCACGACGCTGGTATTCCTGCTGCTGGGCGGCATCCTGACGTTCTGCGTACAGTCGTCGGCAGCCGTCATGGCCATCACGATGATCCTGTGTTCGAGCGGCGCACTGCCTATCTACCAGGGTATCGCACTGGTGATGGGCGAGAACATCGGCACCACCGTCACGTCGAACCTCGCCGCCCTGTCGGCCAACACGCAGGCGCGCCGCGCCGCCCTGGCCCACATGTTCTTCAACGTCTTCGGCGTCATCTGGATCCTGTTCGTCTTCCGTCCGTTCATCGACATGGTGTGCGGCTGGGTGGGCTACGACGTGACGATGGCCAAGGGCACCGTGGAGACCAGCGTGTTCCTGGCCAACTCCGCCAAGCTGAGCTTCGTGCTGGCGGCCTTCCATACCTCGTTCAACGTGGCCAACACGTTCATCCTCATCTGGTTCGTCCCGCAGATAGAGAAGCTCGTGTGCTGGGTCATCAAGCCCAAGAAGGTGGACGAGGAGGAGGACTTCCGCCTGCACTTCATCACCGCCGGCTTCATGAAGACCCCCGAGCTATCGGTGTTTGAGGCGCAGAAGGAGATACAGTCGTTCTCAGAGCGCATGCAGCGGATGTTCGGCATGGTGAGGGAGCTGCTGGTGCTCTCGGCCAGCTCCACCGACAAGAAGGACAACAAGGCCGGCGACTTCAACAAGCTGTACACCCGCATCGAGAAGTATGAGGGCATCTCGGACAACATGGAGCTGGAGATTGCCAAATACCTCGACTCGGTGAGCGACGCCCACCTCTCCGACGAGACGAAGGCGAAGATACGCGCCATGCTCCGCGAGATCTCCGAGCTGGAGAGTATCGGCGACGCCTGCTACAACATGGCGCGCACCATCTCGCGCAAGTATAACGGCAAGGAGGACCACTTCGTGGAGAAGCAGTACGACCACATCCACCAGATGATGGACCTGACGGACCAGTCGCTCACGCAGATGAACAAGCTCATGGGCGGAAGGAAGGAGTCGTTCGACGTGAACCGCACGTTCAACATCGAGCACGAGATCAACAACTACCGCAACCAGCTGAAGGCGCAGAACATCAACGACATCAACAACCACGAGTACACCTACGCCGTGGGCACCATCTACATGGACCTGATCAATGAGTGCGAGAAGCTGGGCGACTACGTGGTCAACGTCGTGGAGGCCCGCATGGGAATCAGATAGGAATGAGAAATGAGAAATGAGAAAAGAGAAATGAGAGATATGAAATGTGAGATGATGAAGAGATATGTGTTGACGATAGTGGCGGTCATGGCGGTGCTGAGCGTTGCCGCCGGCAACCGCAGCCAGCGGCAGATGAGGGCCATAGCCGAACAGCAGCTCAGGGGCACCATGACGCGCGGTGGCGATGCCCTGCAGCTGGAGACCATTTACCAGAACGAGGCACTCGCCGTGCTGGGCGACACCGCCGTGGGCTTTGCCGTGGTGAGCCGCAGCGACGAGCAGCAGCCCGTGCTCGGCGTGTCGAAAGCCGCCTTCAGCCGCAATGAGGCCCCCGAGGCCTATCGCTGGTGGCTGCGCGAGATGACGCGGCGGTTGGCCACTGGTATTCCCCTCAAGGCCCGCAGCATGACGGCTGTGGCGAACTTTGTGAAGACCAAGTGGGATCAGAGCGACCCCTTCAACGGCATGTGCCCTATGGACGGTACCACGCGCTGCCCCACGGGCTGCGTGGCCACGGCCATGGCGCAGGTGATGAAGTACTACGATTATCCCGCACAGGGCCGGGGCACGGGCTACTACACTGTGGGCGATGATGAGAAAGAGCACAAGGTGAGCATCAACAGCACCTACGACTGGCAGAACATGCACGAGGCCTACAAGACCGGCAGCGGCAGCGTGGGCTCCAGTGCGAAGAGGGCGGTGCAGCAGCTGATGTACGACGCCGGCTGTGCCGTGGGTATGAACTATACCGCCGACGGCAGCGGGGCCAGTGACTTTTTCGCTGCTATCGCCATGTTCCAGAATTTCCGCTATGACTCGCTGGCCATCCGCTACCTCTATCGCGGACTCTATACCGATGAGGAGTGGGAGGGCATGCTCTACACCGAGCTGGCCCAGAAGAATCCCATACTGTATGGCGCCTTCGACGCCGAGCTGGAGGCTGGCCATGCTTTCCTGCTCACTGGCTACGACGAGGAGGGCAAGGTCTATGTCAACTGGGGATGGGGCCGTGGAATACCGGGGGAAGGCTACGACGGCTACTTCGAGCTCAGCGGACTGGTACTGCAGGACACCTTCAACTTCGACAGCGACCACGATATGGTGTTGGGCTTCCGTCCGCAGGAACAGCCCGTCAGCAGCGACGAATATTTCTCGCTGTGGGTGTTCACGGAGCCCTTCCAACTGAAACTGGTTAAACCTGGAAAGCTGCTCTTCGGCATATCTGGCTTCTACAACCAGCATGTGCTCGACTTCCAGGGCATACTGTGGTACACCTTCAGAAATACAGCCAACGGGAGGACCATCACTGCACCCATCCTCGACTTAGAGACCGATGTGATGCCGTCGGGCTGGGGATACTTTGCTACTAAGGAGGAGGGTGGCATGATGACCGACACGCTCTATATGGAATCGTTCAATCCGGGCACCTACGAGTTCACCATCGCCTCGCAGGCCAGGGGCGAGAAGGTGATGTCGCCCATGCGCACCTATGGTGGCCCGCAGTACATCACCATCATCAAGGCGGATGACGGCACCATCACCGTCGAGGGTCAGGAACTGACGGCCATCGCCGCCCCGCGCCGACAGGAGGCAGACGGCAGTGGCACAGCCTACGACCTGAGCGGACAACGGCGCATCGGAGGCTCTGGCATCCGCATACGCGACGGGCAGAAATTTATGCAGAAGTAGATGGTTACTACTCCCCTCCTACTGCGAAGCGGTGTTATAACCGTTGGTTATTTTGAAGATTGAAAGAAGAAGTTAGTAACATTCAAAAAATAAGATGGTACAATAGCCACTTGCTGTGACCTCCCCTATCCCCTCCTGTAGGAGGGGGATGGTTAGACTTGTAAGCAGAAGCTCCTACAGGCTACTCTTTATACACATCTCTAGCCTTGGCGAAGGTGATGATTTCGAAGTGCTGGTTGAACCTGTCAAGCCCTTGCTTCATGGTAATGTAGCCAGGCCGTCCGTGCGCTTTTACGTAGCCACTCCACCCGCCGAGTCGTGCGATGATCCAAGCCGCCCACGGCAGTGAGTCCTCGCGGAAGGGATTCCTGCCGTCAAGGGCTTTTGGAGACTTGCTACGCAGACGTTCCATCTCAACATGGAGCAGCTCTTGCTCATCCTCATTGAACATCTGACTTGCGGGAACGGCCTCGTCCTGCTCGTCATAGGCCCGTTTCAGGGCCACGCACCGCAGAGCCGCCCACAGTGTCAGCACAATCAGTTTCTTTACCGCAGCCCCGCTCTCCAGCTGGACTGACTCAATGCGGAAACCCTCAGATTTGCAGACCCTGAAGGTCTCCTCTATGAACCACCTGCATTTGTACCATTCAACACACTCGACCGCTTGTTCCACACTTTCCACCACATGGGAGGTAAGCAGCCGCCACTCCACGGGGTCCTCGCCGTCGGGTACGGTGGAGGCATCCTCCACGGCATAGATGCAGTAGCACGTCAGGCTCTCGGGAACGTCGTCAAGGCAATTCCCGTTCTTGTGGATAGTGACTTGGGAGAAACGCAGCAGCATCTTGGCAGTGCGGGCTTTCCTGCCCTTATGCCCACGCAGCTCCAATGTGTACTCATGGGCTATGGGCTGTCGTTGCATAAACTCCTTGATCCCCATGCGACCGTCATCCAGGTCGCAGTCTACAGGACGGTCATGCATGGAGCGCACGAGAAAGTCACAACCGCAATCCAGCGTCTTGCACATCACCGAATAAACGTCGTTCTCACGGTCGCCGACCATCGTTATGCGCACACTGGCAGGCAGCGAGGCGACCGTCTTTTCCGCAGTCTCCACCCAGCGGTAGGACTCCTTGCCCTCCAGCTTCTCCTTGCTTCGGCGCTGCTTCTTCTTGCGATTCTCCGAACGGTCACGACTCCATACCTTTATGTGACCATAGCCGACAGGCATGCGGCTTGAAGCATCAAGCACCATGCCCGGATGGGCGAAAATGCAGAATTTCTCATGCTCACTCGTACCATAGCCGAAATCTTTGTCCTCAAGGGACAGACGGCCATCGTGGCTGAACACAATTTCTGTCGTGTCCTGCAGGCATAGTAC
>CAJOFE010000065.1 GCA_905233825.1 uncultured Prevotella sp.
CAAACTGAGTGAAGAACTGAAAAACTATGGCAAGAAGGTGATGCTCTGCTATGGTGGTGGTAGTATTAAGCGCAATGGCATCTACGATCAGGTGATGGCAGAGCTGAAGAAGGCTGGCTGCGAAGTGGTAGAGATAGCTGGTGTGATGCCGAACCCGACAATAGAAAAGGTTCTGGAGGGTGCCCATACGGCTCGCAAGGAGAATGTCGATTTCATCCTCGGTGTGGGTGGTGGCTCTACCATTGACTACTGTAAGGCCGTAGCCGGAAGCGCTTGGTACGACGGTGATCCCTGGGAGTATTACTTCAAGAACTGGCAGCCGATGACCTGCCGCTGGATTCCCGTAGGCTGTGTACTCACAATGGCCGGCACAGGCTCTGAGATGGATAGCTGTTCGGTCATCTCCAGCCACTCGGAGAATCGCAAGTTGTTCTATAACTTCCGCAACCCCGACTTCTCCATCCTCAATCCTCGTTTCACCTTTACCGTTCCCAAGTATCAGATGGTGGCTGGTATCTACGACATCATGAGCCACATCTTGGAACAGTATCTCTCTGGCACCGACGACAACACCAGCGACTATATCGCAGAAGGTCTGATGCGCTCACTCATCGTCAGCAGTCGCAAGGCTATCGTGAATCCAGAGGACTACGAGGCTCGTTCGAACATCATGTGGACAGCAACCTGGGCACTCAATACGCTCATCGACCGAGGTAAGGCTACCGACTGGATGGTTCACATGCTTGGTCAGGCTGTGGCCGCCTATACCGACGCTACGCACGGACATACACTCGCTGCCGTCAGCGGAGCCTACTACCGTCTGCTCATCAGCAAGTCCGAGGATGCAGTCGCCAAGTTCAAGCGCCTGGCTGTCAACGTATGGAACGTTTCTATTGATGGTAAGACAGACGAGCAGGTGGCCATCGAGGGTCTGGAGACGATGGAGCAGTGGATGCGAGAGCTGGGTCTGGCGATGAACATCACCGACTGCGGCGCCAAGTTAGAACAAATCGAGGGTATGGCCGATGCCTGCCCCATCTGCCAGGGCGGTTACTACATCCTGTCGCGCGACGAAGTAATTGACGTGCTAAAGAAGAGTTTGTAATGAAACAGATACTATTGTTAATGGCGACGATGCTGCTGACCTGCTGTACGAAGGACAGTGAGGTACAGGCACAGACGGTGGAGAACGTGGGTAAGACGCTTGTGGTGTACTACAGTTATACAAATAATTGTCACGAGATAGTGACCTCCCTAACGAGCCAGATACAGGCTGATGTGATGCGTATTGAACCTGCCGACAAAACGCAGAAGTACGAGGCAAACAACTATGCTATTGGCACGGCGCTGCTGAACGCCATTAAGGCTGCACCCAACGAGGCGGCGAGTTATCCGGCCATCGATCCCGTGAGTGTCACTGATCTCTCGCAGTACCAGAACATCATCATCGTCACGCCGCTGTGGTGGAGCCAGATGGCGGCTATCATGCAAACGTACCTATTTAATTATGGTGCGCAGATGGCAGGTAAGCATGTGGCACTGATTGTGTCGAGCCACAGCAGCGGCATCAGCGGTGTGGTGGCCGACGCTAGGCGACTGGTTCCAGACTGCACTTGGATGGGCGATGCGTTATGGATCAATGCCAGCAATCATAGTAACCGCGCCTCGCTGATACAGGACTGGTTGCCGACGCTGAACTTCGCAGAAAAACAAACTGCTATGAACAAGATGTATATTACTATCGACGGACAGACACAGACTGTGACGCTCGTCGACAATCAAGCAACAAAGACGCTTATCGAGAAGTTGCAGCAGGCTCCCGTCACCGTGACGCTGAACAGCAGCGGAGGCTTTGAGATATGGGGAGCGCTGGGCTTCTCACTACCCACAAGCAACGAGCAGATTAACGCGCAACCGGGTGACGTCATCCTGTACAATGGTTCGAATATCTGCATCTTCTACGGCACGAACTCGTGGAGCTACACCAGTTTGGGAAAGATTGACGGCCTGTCGGAGAGCGAACTTCGAACGTTCCTCAAGGCTGGCGAGAGCAATATTAGCGTTACGCTTTCGCTCAGCAACACAACAGGCATCAATGGCCTCACCCCCAACCCCTCTCCAAAGGGCAAGGGGAATATATACACCCTCAGCGGTCAACGGCTGGCGCAAGCTCCTGCCCGTGGCATATACATCGAAAACGGAATCAAAAGAAATGCACGATAAGGTATGAAGAAAGTATTATTAGCCGCAGTGCTAATGGGCTTGACGCTCACGGCCTGCACGAACAAACAAACTACAAACGAAGATATGAATACAATGCTGACATTGACTCAGGAGTGGGACAAGACGTTCCCCAAGAGCGACAAAGTAGACCACAAAAAGGTCACGTTCAAGAACCGCTATGGCATCGAACTGGCTGCTGATATGTATATCCCCCTCAATTCCCCCGAAGAAGATAAGTTTGCAGCCATCGCTGTCACAGGGCCGTTCGGAGCCGTGAAGGAGCAGACGAGCGGTCTTTATGCCCAGCACATGGCTGAGCGTGGTTTCTTGACCATCGCCTTCGACCCCTCGTTCACTGGCGAGAGCGGTGGCGAGCCTCGCCGTATGGCCTCGCCCGACATCAACACCGAGGACTTCCTCGCTGCCGTCGATTTCCTGAGCAATCAGGAAAATGTAGATGCAGAAAGGATTGGCATCATCGGCATCTGCGGCTTTGGTGGAATGGCCGTGAACGCTGCCGCCATCGATCCAAGAATCAAGGCTACTGTTGCCTCGACGATGTACGATATGTCGAAGGTTGCCGTGGAAGGTTACTTTGGCAGCAGCGATTCGAAAGAGGCTCGCATGGAGCAGCGCAATGCCATCGCCCAGCAGCGTACCGAGGACTTCAAAAGTGGTACCTACAAGCGTGCTGGCGGTGTCATTGACCCGCTGCCCGACGATGCACCGCAGTTCGTGAAGGACTACTACGACTACTACAAGACCCCACGCGGCTACCACGAGCGCAGCGGCAACTCCACTGATGGCTGGAACGTCATCGGCTGTCAGTCGTTCCTCAACCAGCCCCTATTGGCTTGGGCACACGAGATTGAGTCGCCCGTCCTGCTCATTCACGGCGAGAAGGCCCACAGCCGCTACTTCTCTGAGTACGCCTTCGAAAAGATGACGGGCAAGAATCCAGACGGCAAAAGCATAACTATCGGCAACAAGGAGCTGATGATTATCCCCGATGCTGTCCACACCGACCTTTACGACGACAAGAACGGGAAGATTCCATACGACAAGATGGAGGAATTCTTCAAGACAAATCTGAAATAAAATGACGATACAAGAGTTCAGGGATTACATGGCCTCTGACAAGCCCGTTGAAGGCGGGTCTGAGGTTCACATGATGTTTCATAAACTTTCCCAAGAGGCTTTGCAGATTACGGCAGAGATTAACGGCAAGTATCACACGCCCGAAGAATTACATGACCTGTTGGAGCAACTTTGGGGACGTGAGGTGCCGAAGAGTGTTGGGATGTTTCCACCGTTCCACACCGACTGCGGAAAGAACACCGTGGTTGGCGAGCGCGTCTTTATCAACATGGGCTGCAAGTTCCAGGATCAAGGCGGCATCATCATCGATGAAGGCGCACTCATAGGCCATAATGTCGTGCTGGCCACGCTCAACCACATGCTTGAACCAAGCATGCGAGCGGGAATGACACATGCGCCCATCCACATCGGCAAGAACGTATGGAT
>CAJOFE010000066.1 GCA_905233825.1 uncultured Prevotella sp.
GGGAAGTTCTGTATCAGCTGGATGCAACGCTTCTCGACAGATGTCTACCTCGAAGCCCTATTTGATGAGATGCATCAGCTGGGCATCACCCCCACCATCGTCTGGCGTCGCCCACTATTGGTTGCATCTGTTGCAATATAAGAATATGTCGATAAAGAAGAAGGTAATATGAAACAGAAGAAATTATGGATTTTTTTCTGCTGTCTGATGGCACTGACCGCCTGTGTACATAAGAGTCTCATCACGCCGAGTCAGAGTCGCGTGGGGTATTCCGCTTGGAACACGCAGGTAAGCTACACCCACTGCGACCCGCTACCCAAGACGGGGAAGCCCGAACTTGTCAGCGGCAAGTGGGAGATGAACGACGGCATCTTGCAGCACAGAGCATCAGAAGAGGCCCCGTTGGCCATCTGCAACTACGTTATCCCTTCCAACCACTACACCATCCAGTGTACCGCCCGCAAGGATAGCGGGCCTGATGGTTTCATCATCGTGTTCAACTACGTGGATGCGCAGCACTATTGTCAGTTGAACTATGGCTGCGAGGGTAACACGAAGCACGCCATCGAGCAGATCAGCGGTGACAGCAAGAAACAGTTGGCCACACGCCCCGGCAGCGTGGAAACAGGAAAGTGGTATGGCGTAAAACTGACCGTTGCCGGTGACACCCTCAAAGCCTGGCTCGACAATGAACTCATGTTCGATGAAGTACTCAACAAGAAGAAATGAAACAAACAAGACTATGGATGTGTGCCGCCATCCTGACCATCTGCGGCGTAATAGCACTGCCGTCATGCAGTAATAATGATGATGCCGTCAAGCCCGATACGTCGGTACTTGACAACTGGCAGGCTGGAAAAACGGTGACTAAGGAGATTGTGGATGCCTTCGGCGGCATCGACAAATGCTTCGCCACAGAGCCGATTCCCGACGGAGTATGGGCATGTATGCAGGGTAAGACATATAAGGAGAACCCCTACATCGGGCGCGACGACCTGCGACATATCCGCGCCCTACACTGGGACTATGACAATCAGATGCACGTGGGCGAGATGATTGTCAACAAGCAGATTGCCGACCGTGTGGCCACAATCCTGCGCCACTTGTTCGATGCCAAGTACCCCATCCAGCGGATGCTCCTGCCCGATGTCTACGATGCCGACGACGAGACCCAGATGCGAGACAACAACTCGTCGTGCTTCTGCTACCGTGCCATTGCGGGCAGCACCAAACTGTCGAAACATGCCCGTGGGCTGGCCATCGACATCAACACACTCTACAACCCTTATTACAAGGACCGCGCAGACGGCACCCGCTATATCCAGCCCGCCACCGCCGAGGCCTATTGCGACCGCACTTGGGACTTCCCCTACAAGATTGATCACGACGACCTCTGCTTCAAGCTCTTTACCGAGGCCGGCTTCGAGTGGGGCGGCGACTGGACATCGTGCAAGGATTATCAGCATTTCGAACTCATCGAGTAAGCGAGAGCAGAGCGATGCTTGCATCAGCTCTGCCAACCGTGAGATGAGTCAAATGAAATTCAACTCATTGAGGAATAATAACATGTTGTCAATGGAACAAGAACGTAAATATACCTCTGACGTTGGAGAAGACTACAAGAGTTTTCTCAACCGTGTGTTCGCCGACCAGCCTGATACTGAGCCGCTACGCATCGTCAGTATGTTGGCGGAAATCATTGTCACCGAACTTCACGGCCAGTCTTATCAACTCTCGGCTATCGCTGACCCGAAAGGTCTGTCGCTTACGGTCAGTCATGATGGTCATCCCATCGACGGGCGTATGGTGAAGGTCATAGAGGATAGTATTGACGAAGCCCATTATCGTCATGACCGTCAAGGCCACCATGAGTTGACTATCCGGCGCAATATCAATAGGAATTAAAGAAAAGCAATTACATAATGAATAAAACGAAACTATGGATGATAGCCGCCATCCTCATAATCATCTGCGGCGCATGTGTGATTACCTGTTGCAATAGCGACGAGGATAATCCTGTGGTCAGTCCGACGGATGATGCCAGCCAGTTTGTGACCATTACCGACGTGGTGCCCGATGTGATTCTGGAGATTCGCTACTTCGGCACGTACAACTTCGTGGGCACCCGCATCGACGGCTACGAGGAGCCGACGGCACTATTGACCCGTCAGGCCGCCGACAGTCTGAAGGCCGTGAGCGATGACGTTAAGGCACAGGGGTATCGTTTGAAAATCTACGATGCCTACCGTCCGCAGAAGGGCGTTGACCACTTCGTGCGCTGGGCAGAGGACATCGCCGACACGCTGATGAAGCCCTACTTCTATTCCGACCTCGACAAGAGCGTGCTCTTTCCGCAGGAATATATTTGTCTGAAGAGCGGCCATACGCGTGGCTCCACCCTCGACCTGACGCTGTTCGACATGGCGACGGAGAAGGAAGTGGATATGGGCGGCACCTTCGACTGGTTCGGCCCCGAAAGCCATCCTGACTTCTGCGGCAACCCCGAGACGGGTGAGTACACGGGCGATAACAGCAAGAGCCCTGCCAATCCGAAACGTAGCATCACAGAACAGCAGTTCAAGAACCGCATGATTCTGCGTCAGGCCATGCTGCGTCACGGCTTCAAGCCTTTCGACACCGAGTGGTGGCACTTTACGTTGAAGGACGAACCTTTCCCCGACACTTATTTCACTTTTCCCGTCAAACAAATTCAATGAGAAGATAGAAAATGAGACAGACAAAACTATGGATGCTCGCCGCCATCCTCACCATGATCTGCGGCGCAAGTGTGCTGACATCGTGCAGCAAGGATGATGACAACAATACCGTCGTTCCGCCAACGAAGGAATACTTCACGCTGTGGAACCAATGCGAGGCGCTGACGGCGCTGCAGGACTACGTGAAGGACGTGACCGACCCCGCGTCGGCGAACTTCATCAAGGAGGAGGACCGCATCGCGACGTTCGACATGGACGGCACGTTCGTCGGCGAGCTCTACCCGTCGTACTTCGAGTATAACCTGCTGGGGACGTGATGGAAACAGCGCAGGAAATACGCGACTTCGTGCGCAACGGCAAGAAGCTGCCCGACCACTTCGACATGAAGCACGCATACGCGGCAGCAAAGGCCTACAGCGGCATGACAATTGCAGAGTTCGATGCCTACGTCAAAGCGTATGCCCAGCAGCCTGCCAACGGTTTTTCGGGCATGACCTACGGCCAGAGTTTTTATAAGCCCATGCTGGAGGTCTTTGAATACCTGAAGGACAATGGCTTCACCTACTACGTGGTCAGCGGCTCCGACCGCTTCATCTGCCGTGCGCTGACGGAAAGCATCGGCATCCCCTCCAACCGCGTCATCGGTATGGACGTGAAACTCGTGTCCAGCAGTCAGGGCACGGAGGCTGGCGTCGATTATACCATGAGCCAGAAGGAGAACATCGTGCGCACCGATGAGCTCATCATCAAGAACCTGAAGACGAACAAGGTGCTGCAGATTTCGCAGGAGATAGGCAAGGTGCCCGTGCTGTCGTTCGGCAACAGTGGCGGCGACGCGGCCATGCACAACTACGCGCTGGGCAATCCGAAGTACAAGTCTGCCGCCTTTATGCTGATAGCCGACGATGATGCCCGCGACCATGCCAACCGCGAAAAGGCTCTCACCCTCGGGCAGCAGTGGCGTGAGGCTGGCTACCACGTCATCTCCATGCGCGATGACTTCAAGACCATCTACGGCGACGGCGTCACAAAGACCGACTTTACCTTCCCCGTTGATACCCGCGCACTCACAGAGTGGCAGGCCGGACGCACGGTGAGCCAGGCGGATGTTGATGCCTTCGGTGGAATAGAAAAGTGCTTTGCCGCCGAGCCTATCCCCGACGGCGTATGGGCACGGATGCAGGGCAAGACCTTCAAGGAGAATCCTTACATCGGGCGCGACGACCTGCGCCACATCCGCGCCCTGCACTGGGACTACGACAACCAGATGCACGTGGGTGAGATGGTTTGCAACGTGCAGATTGCCGACCGCTTGGTCAGCATCCTGCGCCAACTCTTCGATGCGAAGTACCCTATCCAGCGGATGCTGCTGCCCGATGTGTATGATGCCGACGATGAGACGCAGATGCGCGACAACAACTCGTCGTGCTTCTGCTACCGTAACATTGCCGCTACCACCACGCTCTCGAAGCATGCCCGCGGACTGGCGGTGGACATCAACACGCTCTACAACCCCTATATCAAGACCCTCGCTGACGGCACGCTGCTCATCGAGCCCGCCACAGGCGAGCCTTACTGCGACCGCTCGTGGGACTTCCCCTACAAGATTACCCACGATGATCTCTGTTTCAAACTCTTCACCGAGGCCGGCTTCGAGTGGGGCGGTGACTGGACCACCCGCAAGGACTATCAGCATTTTGAGTTAATCGAGAACTGATTAATATATGAGACAGACGAAACTATGGATGCTCGCCGCCATCCTCACTATCTGCGGCACGGCAGCGTTTGCATCTTGTACGGCGAACGATGATAATCCGTCGGGACAGAAGGTCGAGAGCCAGTATATCCCACAGGCTCCTGACTACAGCAACCCGACGATGTGGATTACGGCGGACGGTGACGCAGACGGCACGGGAGCCGACATTTTCTATGTGGTCTCGACGTGGGAGGACGACTGGACGACAGCGGACGGCAAGGTGTGCCACTACGCCGACGTGTGGAACCCCGAGCACCGCGCCCACATGGCCGACCTGGAGATGAAGAAAGTGGCGGCCTACATGTCGCCTGGCAACCGGTTCTATGCTCCTTATTATCGCCATACGACCATCCAGGCGTTCATGACCAACAGCGAGGATACCGTCTATCAGCGCACCCGCCTGTCGATGGAAGATGTGCGCACGGCCTTCGACCTTTTCCAGGCGCAGCGTGACAAGACTCGTCCGCTCATCATCGCAGGCTTCAGCCAGGGAGGTCTGGCCGTGGTGGAACTGCTGAAGCACATCGACGACAAGACCTACAGTCAGCTGGCCGCCGCTTACGTCCTGGGCTACAAGGTGACCAAGGCTGACATGGCCGCGAGCAGCCACATCCGCCCCGCCGAGGGCGAGACCGACACGGGCGTCACCATCTGCTACAACACGGTGAAGGACGTGAAGTACGTGCTGCCCCTCATTGCCGGCTCCGACATCTGCATCACCATCACCATCACCGTCTCGCCCGAGCATCACGTCCTCGTGGCCACCAACTACAGCGCCTCCGAATATCCACCCTTCCGCGGCTTCCTCAACGTTGGCGACATCCACAGCTGCGAGCCGTGGCTCTACAGCGAGTGTCTGGCCAGGAACATCAAGGTACGTGCCAAAGAGTGGCGCAAGATTCACCAGCCAACTGTTGCCCGCATCCAGGAGCGAGGCAAGTTGCTGGTGGGCACCACGGGCGACTATCGACCTCTCTCGTACCGCGAGGCCGACGGCAACTATTGGGGCTTCGGAATTGAGATGGCGGAGAAGATTGCCGAGCGAATTGGTGTAGGCATTGAATTCGTACAAACTTCGTGGCCCACGCTGTCTGCCGATGTGCAGGCCGAGCCACAGACTTTCGACTTGGCCATCGGCGGCATCACCATCACCGATACGAGAAAGGAGACGATGCTGATGAGCGACGGCTATCTATGCAATGGCAAGACCATCCTGTGCCGTGCTACAGAGGCCGACCGCTACCAGTCGTTGGCTGACATCGACAAACCTGAGGTGCGCGTGATGGTGAACCCCGGCGGGCTGAACGAGAAGTTTGCCAACGAGAACCTGACCCATGCCACCATCATCGTCCATCAGAAGAACGAGGAGATCCCTGCGAAGGTGGCTGAAGGCGATGCCGACGTGATGATTACCGAAATCACCGAGGCCCCGTGGTATGTGCAGAATGACCCGCGCCTCGCAGCCCCATTGTTGAATTCACCATTTACGCATGGCCTGATTGGTGTGCTGATGCGCAAGGGTCAGGATGATCTCCTCACCCTTGTCAACGCCGTCATCGCCCAGATGAAAGCCGACGGCACCCTCCGCAAACTGCATGAGAAGTACGGGCTGGTTTATGGCTATTAGAAGAGAGCAATGAAACATACTTTTTACATTATTCTTTTCCTCGTTGTCGTTGTCGTTGCCGCTCTTCTGCTGCTATGGGGTGGTGCAGACGGGCTGCAAGGCATTTATCTTTGGATTGCTGAATTGGAAAACTTTGCACGGGGTATTGACGGCATCACTGAAGCATCGCGTGTTAAGGTGATGGACGATGCCGTGCGACACTTCGCTATCTATAAGAAAGTTTGCAAAGGAATACTTATCATCACCCTGTTGCTTTTCTGTATTGACGGAAAAAGGAGATTAGACAGAATTGGGCATTAGGTCCAGAATAACAATTAGTCGTTTTGTCGGCTCAATTTGGACAAGAGATTAAAAAGGTAAGAAGATTGAATGAATAATAATGATTCTTTGATGCGACTGCATCTAACGATGCTGGGTGGGTATGTCTCGCTCATCGTCGTGTTTATCATAGCCTCTTGCATCATCATCACTAAGAGTGGCGACTTGGAGGCGAACAGCATAAAGTACAAGGAGAACATCGAACGTCGTACTCTCTCAGAACGGGCGTTCTTTCAGTTGTTCGACCTGACACAGATGGACGGACAGGCTGCTATACTGGATGCTGAAAGAATGGCCGTCTATGAGAAGAAGGAGAAGAATGTGCTGGGTATTCTTGACTCCATGATACAGACTATACCAGACACGGCACAGGTGAGACGTGTGAGGGAAATAAAAGATCTCGTTTGCGAAAAGAAGGCATATCTAATTGCTGTTCATGAGGACTTGGAGCAGTTGCGTGATGTGAACGGACTGATGAAGCAGCGGATGCCGGAGATCATCAAACAGGCAAACCGGGCCAACCAGCGGCTGACGGACGAGGTTAGCGAGAATTTGAAAGAGAACCGACGTAAGACAACTGGCTTGGGCGGGGCTTTCAGAAGCAAGAAAAAAGCTAATGAAGAGACTGAGGCAAGTAACCAGCAAGCATTAAAACGTGCGAGACAGCAGACGGACAAGATCCTGGCATCGCTGGCTTCGGACATTGAGCAATCTCAGGAAAGCAGTGCCAGCCAACTGTTCCTGCACATGAACGACCTTATCAGGAAAGGGAGTCAGCTCAACGAGAAAATCAGCCAACTGGCAAGCGAGTTCAATGTAGAGGATTCACAGATGCGCAAGGCTGGCTCAACCCATCTGATGAATCACCAGAAACAGACGATACGGTTGATTATGTTGTTCGGGCTTGCCGCCTTCATCTTGGCTGTGGTTTTCTTCTGGCTCCTGCATCGTGACCTCAAAAAGAGGCATGAGAACGAGTTGCAACTTGAAAAGAGCAACCAGCACAACGAGGAACTGCTCACGCTGCGCCACAACATGATGCTGACGGTGAGCCACGACCTCCGTTCTCCGCTTACTGCCATCATGGGCTATGCCGACTTGCTGAAAGAGACCGCCAAGGATGAGACGTGCAAGCAATATGAGGATGCCATCCGGCAATCGTCAGACCGCATGCTTGCCCTGCTCAACTCCCTGCTGAACTACTACCGTCTTGATACTGGCAAAGACGAAGTTGATATGATGCCCTTCCGTGTGAAGGACGTGTTACGTACTTTGTTGGCAGAGTACGAGCCTTTGGCGGCAGTCAAAGACATAGCGATAGAAGGAACTTTCAGTGGTGATGATACCGTGGTGATGGGTGATCGCAAGCGCATTATTCAGATAGGCAGTAACCTCATTTCGAATGCCATCAAGTTCACCAAGAAAGGCACCGTGAACATCAGCGTGGACTATAGGGATAACACGCTAACCATCAAAGTACAGGATTCCGGCACGGGAATGAACGAAGAGCAGGTGAAGCGCATCTTTGCGCCATTCAACCGACTGGAGAATGCAGATACACAGGAGGGGTTCGGTCTCGGTCTGAGTATCGCCAAGGCACTCGCAGAATTGTTGGGCGGCAGGATCGAAGTGGAAAGCCACATCGGATTCGGCAGTCTCTTCACGGTCACACTCCCATTGGTGGAAGGGGATGAAGAAGTATTGCAGCGGACAGTCATGGAGTCAACCGTCTTGCCGGAAGGCTTGCGGATAGCGGTACTGGATGATGATACCGTCGTACTGAAGATGACCGTTGAGATGCTTGCCAAGAAGAAAGTCCAGGTAGTCGGATGCCATACGGTGGACGAGTTGTTTGAGCGTATGCGCAAGAATGACTACGACCTTATCATCACCGACATCATGCTGGGCGGTATGAGCGGATTCGACCTACTGGAACTGCTGCGCGATGCCAATATAGGAAACTCGAAGACTGTTCCCATGCTTGCCATGACGGGCAGAACGGAACGAAGTGCCGAGGACTTCATCAAGGCAGGTTTCCGTGGCTGTCTGCTGAAGCCGTTCTCCTACGCGGAACTGACAAGGGCCATCGCCAACAGCATCAATGAGGAATCCCAGACGGATGATGAGTCGCTGAAGATTCCCAAGGCAGATCTCGGTATGCTTCTGAAGGGAGAGAAAGATGTAAATGGAATGCTGAGTCTTCTTATTGAGCAGACAGAGACAGAAATGAAGGAACTGAAATCTTCGATGGAAACAGGCAACATGGATTCTAGCAAGGCCCATGATCAGACTTGGTGACGCGCTGAAAGGAAAAGGTAATCTGGATAAGGCTGTCAATGAGGTGGTGCTTACAGCAGAGCAACTGATATGTCAGGCAAAGGAGATAATGGAAGGAGGTGAGGCGTGATAAGGATTCTTATAGTAGAAGATGACACCATCCTGAGCCGTCTCGTCGTGAACTGGCTGAAAGATGCTGGCATGACATCGGAATGCGTCACGTCCATACGCGAGGGATTAACCCGTCTGAAGAAAACGGACTACGACCTTATTCTGAGTGACCTCCGTCTTCCGGATGGAAGCGGTATCAAGATACTCGACTGGATAAACGAGAACAGGAAGCCGATTCCCTTTATTATCATGACCAAATACGGTGATGTGCCGACCGCGGTAGATGCCGTGAAGAAAGGGGCTGTAGAGTTTATCGAGAAGCCTGTCCATGACATTCCACTTGTAGAAGCGATTCACAAAGCGTTGGATGGCAGAAGCCGGAATACTAACGACTCGAAAATCATCAGACGTGTCAGCAGAGCTTATCAGGAACTTGTAGAAAAGGCGGAGCGTGTTGCAAACTACGACCTTTCGGTAAT
>CAJOFE010000067.1 GCA_905233825.1 uncultured Prevotella sp.
CGGCCTGCGTGTGGCCAAGCCACAGACGGCTGAGCAGCGTGAACAACTCAGCGTATGGAGCGAGATGGCGCGCGACATGGACTATTACTTCATTGCCGGCGCGTCGATGGACGAGGTCATCTCAGGCTACCGCACGCTGACGGGCCGTGCCCCTGTTTATCCCAAATGGGCAATGGGCTTCTGGCAGAGCCGCGAGCGCTATAAGACGCAGCAGGAGATTGTGGAGACGCTGGGCGAGTTCCGTCGCCGCAAGATACCCATCGACAACATCGTGCAGGACTGGAACTACTGGCCCGAGGACCAGTGGGGCAGCCACCAGTTTGAGGCCGCACGCTATCCCAATCCGCAGCAGATGCTCGACAGCGTTCACAAGATGGGTGGCCGCTTCATGATCAGCGTCTGGCCGAAGTTCTACTGCAACACGGCCAATTATAAGGAACTCGATGCCAAGGGCTGGATGTACCATCAGGCCGTGGTTGACAGTCTTCGCGACTGGGTAGGTCCCGGTTATGTCGGCTCGTTCTACGATGCCTACAGCGACGGAGCCCGTAAGATGTTCTGGCGACAGATGGACGAGAATCTCTACACCGGCCTCTCTGGCAAAATTCTAAATGGTAAATCGTCAAATAGTAAATATATTGATGCCTGGTGGATGGATGCCTCCGAACCTAACGTGCGCGATTGTACGCCGATGTGGTATCGCAAGGCACTCTCAGGCCCTACAGCCCTTGGCACCTCTACCGAATATTTCAATGCTTACGCCTTGGTCAACGCCCAGGCCATCTATAACGGGCAGCGCAGCGTCAATCCCAATCAGCGCGTATTCCTCCTGACCCGCAGCGGCTTTGCCGGTCTGCAGCGCTACAGCACAGCCACGTGGAGCGGCGACATCGGTACGCGCTGGGAGGACATGCGGGCGCAGATGACTGCCGGCATGAACTACTCGCTGTCGGGTCTGCCCTTCTGGGGCATGGACCAGGGCGGCTTCTGCGTGGAAGACCGCTACATGGCGGCACAGGGAAACTATGAAAAGACCGGCGTGGAGAATGATGACCTGAAGGAGTGGCGCGAGCTGCAAGCCCGCTGGAGCCAGTTTGGTGCGTTCATCCCCCTGTTTCGCGTGCATGGGCAGTGGCCCCTGCGCGAGATATGGAATCTTGCACCGGAGGAGCATCCCTGCTACCGCTCGTTCGTCTATTACGACCAACTGCGCTACCGCCTTATGCCCTACCTCTACTCCATGACCGGGTGGGTACACCTCAGCGACTACACCATGATGCGTGCCTTGGTGATGGACTTCGGCAGCGACACCGAGACCCACGACATCAAGGACCAGTGGATGTTCGGCCCCTCGCTGATGGCCTGTCCCGTGAGCGAATATAAGGCCCGCAGCCGTGCTGTCTATTTTCCCAAGGAGCGCGGCTGGTATGATCTCTACACGGGCGAACAAATAGTAAATAGTAAATATGTAAATCGTAAATTAATCGTTGATGCTCCCTACGAGCGCATCCCTGTCTTCGTGCCCGAAGGCAGCATCATCCCCTTCGGCCCGGCGATGCAGTGGAGCGACGAACAGCCCGCCGAACTTATCAACCTCTACGTCTATGCCGGGCGCGATGCACGGTTCACGCTCTACGAGGATGAAGGCACCAACTACAACTACGAGAAGGGTCGCTACGCCACCATCGACATTACCTACGACGATGCCAGCCGCACGCTCTCCTTCAGCAAGCGCAGCGGACAGTTCGACGGCATGCTGAAGCAGCGCCGTTTCAACGTAGTCTATGTCACGAAAGACCAACCCCGACAGCTCAACCTTGAGAACCCTGAGGGAACGATGGTGAACTACAATGGCAAAGCTGTCAGCGTCAGACTATAATTCATAAATCATAATTCATAAATATATGAAAAGAACCATCTTTGTGTCGGCCTTGATGCTGACGATGACAACGACAACAATGACTGCACAGGTTTATCTGGACCAGCAGGCTCCGATGGAGGAGCGCGTAAAGGATGCGCTGAGCCGCATGACCACCCACGAGAAGATTCAGGTGATTCACGCCCAGAGCAAGTTCACCAGTGCCGGCGTGCCCCGACTGGGCATACGCCAGCTGAACATGGACGACGGCCCCCACGGTGTGCGCGAGGAACTGGAATGGAACACCTGGAACCCCGCCCGCTGGACTAACGACTCGATCGTGGCCTTCCCCTCGCTGACGTGTCTGGCTTCGACGTGGAACCGCGACCTGTCACGCCTTTATGGCCACTCGGTGAGCGAGGAGTTTGCCTTCCGTGGTAAGGACGTGATGCTGGGGCCTGGCGTGAACATCGCCCGCACACCGATGAATGGTCGTGCCTTTGAGTACATGGGCGAAGACCCGTATCTGGCCGGCGCGATGGTGGTGCCCTATATCCAGGCGGCACAGGAGAACGGCGTGGCCTGCTGTCTGAAGCACTTCGTGCTGAATGATCAGGAAACCAACCGCTTCGGCGTGAACGTGAACGTGAGCGAGCGGGCACTGCGCGAGATCTACCTGGCTCCCTTCCGCCGTGCCGTGGAAGAGGCTCACGTCTGGTCTATCATGGGCAGTTACAACATGTATAAGGGCATACACTGCTGCCACAACGACGAGCTCATCAACGGCATACTGAAAGGCGAATGGAAGTGGGACGGCTCCGTCATCAGCGACTGGGGCGGCACCACCGACACCTGGCAGGCAGCCACGGGCGGACTCGACATCGAGATGGGTTCGTTCACCGACGGCAAGGTGAAGGAGTCGGAGTTCACCTACGATGACTACTACATGGCCCGTCCGCTGGAGCAGCTCGTGTGCGAGGGCAAGATACCCATGTCTGTGCTCGACGAGAAGGCTGGCCGCGTGCTGCGCCTCATCTTCCGCACGGCCATGAACCCGAAGAAAGTCATCGGTAGTCAGTGCTCCGAGGCGCACTATGAGGCTTGTCGCGCCATTGCAGAGGAGGGAATCGTGCTGCTGAAGAACAGCCTCACCCCCGCCCCCTCTCCAAAGGGAGAGGGGAGTGGTCAGACAATCCTTCCGCTCAACCTCACGAAATATAGGAATATTCTCGTTGTTGGTGAGAACGCCACGCGCTCACTGACGCAGGGCGGCGGCTCCTCTGAACTGAAGACCCTGCGCGACATATCACCCTTGGAGGCACTTCAAGATTTAATCAACCAGCAAAACACTTTACTCCCCTCTCCAATCGGAGAGGGGTCGGGGGTGAGGCTTTCCTTCGCCCAAGGCTACACCTCCGGCCGTGCCCTCTACGACCAGGTTGATACCGTGGATCCTGCCGAGAACGAACGGCTGAAAGCCGAGGCCCTGGAGAAGGCCCGCAAGGCAGACCTTATTATATATATAGGTGGCCTGAACAAAAACACCAAGCAGGACTGCGAGAATGGTGACCGCGAGTCGTATGACCTCTCCTTCGGCCAGAACGAGTTGATTAGCCAAT
>CAJOFE010000068.1 GCA_905233825.1 uncultured Prevotella sp.
AATTGTGTACACGTCTTGCCTGTGGCTTTCTTGAAGAACCGCATCAGATGTGAAGGCTCTGAGAAGTGGAAGTCGTAGGCAATCTCGCTGACCGTCTTGTGGCTGAACAACAGTCCGTTCTTGATTTCGGCCAGCAGGCGTTGCTTCAGCAGGACGGTGGCTGGAACACCATATTGCGCCATGACGCTCTGGTTAAGCGTCACCCGGCTGACGTGCAGCAGGTCGGCATATTCCTGCACACGCTGCAGGTCGCGGATGTGCTGCTCCATCAGCTCCACAAACAGGAAAGCGTAGTGGTTCTTCGGCAGTTCAAAGGGCAGACTATATGTCTCGGTATAGCGTCGGTTCAAGACGGCCAGCAGATAGTAGAGCACGCTGACGATGATATGGTAGCTGTCGGCTACAGGCTGGCGCAGTTCGCTGCGGATTTTCTTCAGCAGCCGTTCGTATTCCGTCAGTTCGTCGGCTGTTGCCATGAAGTATGGTGGCGTGTCGGTCTGCTGGCAGTACTGCAGGCGATAGACAAAGAACTTGTCGGCAATAAACGTACGCATGAAGTCGTTGCGGAAGATAAGGAAATCGTAGTCGAGGGCATCTTCGTCAATGTGCCATTCCTGCTGCTGGTGGGGCTTCAGGATGAGCACCATGCCATCGCGCAGTTCTATCTTCTGGTAGCCCAGCAACAGATAGCCATTGGCCTTACGGAAGAAGAACATCTCGAAAAAATCGGTCTTGAACACGGGGTATTCCGTCAGCACGCCCCTCCGCTCACTGCCATGGGCGGTGTTGATAAAGAAATCTACACCACATTCCGTCTTGCTGAAAGGCACCTCTACGAGCCTGTATGTTGTTTTTGCCATACCTCTTTATATGATTTCGGCTGCGAAGGTACGAAAAAAGCGTGATTTATCAAAATGGCATAACAACATGTTGTTCTGGTATAGACATCTTTAACATTTCGCCGTACCTTTGCACCCAGAAATCAAAAAAACAGAAAAGAACATGAAGATTCAACAGATTAGAAACGCTACGATTAAGATTGAGTATGCCGGTAAGGTGATGCTGATAGACCCCATGCTGGGCGAAAAGGGCTGTATGCCTCCGTTCCCGTTCTCGCACCATCAGGAATTGCGCAACCCGATTCACGACCTGCCGATGACGGTGGACGAACTATTAAGGGATGTGGACTGCGTGTTGCTGACCCATCTGCACACTGACCACATAGACGATGCCGCTTATGAGCAGCTGCCGAAGGAAATGCTCATCGTCGTGCAGGACGAGCTGGACCGTGAGGTGGTCGTGTCGCATGGGTTCAAGCAGGTGAAAGTGATTGAGGGCGAGATGCAGCTGGGCGATGTTCGTCTGTCGAAGGCTGAGAGCCATCACGGCCACTGGTGGATGCTGCCGAAGGCCGGCCACACCTGCGGCTATGTGTTCCAGCACCCTGCGGAGCCTACGACCTATCTGGCTGGCGACACCATCTGGTATAGTGGTGTGCGTCGCAACCTTGACCGCTGGCAGCCCGATGTGGTGATAGTCAATGCTGGCGGCAACAAGTTTCATGTGGGAGGGCATGTCATCATGCACATTCCCGATGTGCTGAAGACGATGGACTACGCACCGAAGGCCACCTTCGTGGCCACCCACCTGGAGGGCGTGAACCACAATCACGTCACCCGTGCCGCACTCCTTCAGGCTGCCAGGGAGCATGGAGTGGCCGGGCGCGTCCACATTCCCGAGGACGGTGAGAGCGTAAATGTCAGCAAGTAAACGAGAGACGATGAGTGTTTGTATCAAAGACCTGATTCAGAACATGAATCTTGTGATTGGCTGTAATATCGGCTGTAGTTATTGCTATGCCCGCAACAATTGTCGTCGCTACCACATTACAGACGATTTCTCTGTGCCGGAATTCTATCCTGGCAAGCTGCGGCTGATGGGCAATCCGAAGCCCCACAACTGGCTGCTGACAGGCATGAGTGACCTCGCGGGGTGGAAAGACGAATGGCGTGAACTGGTGTTCGACAAGATGCGCCAGAACGTGCAGCACCAATATCTGTTTCTCAGTAAACGGCCCGACCTGCTGCACATGTCAGTTACACCCGACAACGGATGGTTTGGAGTCACGGTGACCTCTTCGAAGGAAAAGCAGCGTATCGACCAGTTGCGGGAGAATGTAGGTTCAACTCACCTGCATGTCACCTTCGAGCCGATGTTCAACGATATTGGAGAGGTTGACTTGCACGGCATTAGCTGGATTGTGATAGGAACGGAAACGGGTAAGCGCAAGGGCAAGGCCGTGTCGGAAGTCAGTTGGGTGGAGAATTTGACAGAACAGGCACACCGGCTGAACATTCCCGTTTTCATGAAGGAAGACCTCGTTCCCATTATGGGGGAGGCAAATATGGTACAGGAGTTGCCACAGGAATTTAAGGAAGTATTAAAACAACAGGGTTATGATTATAAATGACAAACAAGTGCAGTCGGTGATGACAAAGTCATCGCTGCCTGTGGGCGGTTATTCCGTCAATCCGTACGTGGGCTGTACCCATGCCTGCAAGTACTGTTACGCCTCTTTTATGAAGCGCTTCACAGGTCATACCGAGCCGTGGGGGACTTTCCTCGACGTGAAGTACTGGCCTGCCATAACCAATCCGCACAAGTACGACGGCGAGCGCATCGTCATCGGTTCGGTGACAGACGGCTACAACGAGCAGGAGGCTGAATACAAGCGTACCCGTGCACTGCTGGAACAGCTACAGGGTGCCGACTGCGAGATTATCGTCACCACGAAGAGCGACCTCGTGTTGCGTGACCTCGACCTGCTGAAAACGTTCAAGCGCGTCACGGTATCGTGGTCTGTAAACACCCTCGACGAGCAGTTCAAGGAAGCGATGGACGATGCGCCCAGCATCGAGCGACGACTGGCTGCAATGAAGCAGGTCTATGAGTCGGGCATCCGCACCGTCTGCTTCGTGTCACCCATCTTCCCAGGCATTACCGATGTCTTTGCCATCATCGAGCGTGTTAAGGATTATTCTGACCTTGTATGGCTGGAGAACCTGAACCTTCGCGGACAGTTCAAGCCCACCATCATGCAGTACATCCGCGAAGAGCATCCCGACCTGCTACCGCTCTACGACGACATCTACAAGCGCAAGCGCCGTGACTACTGGCAGACGCTCGCCCTGCAGGTGGAAGCCTACACGAAGGAGCACCAGATGCCCTACGTCATCAACGACCTGCCCTATGGTCGCTCAGAGTATGGCCATCCCGTCGTGGTCAACTATTTCTACCACGAGGAAATCAGGCTGACGCGATAGCATGACTTCGATTTCAATTATATTGCCGCATACGTACAATACTGCCGTATGCGGTTTTATTTTGCAGCATTAACAAGCCGTTTC
>CAJOFE010000069.1:0-5424 GCA_905233825.1 uncultured Prevotella sp.
CGACTGGCAGGTGCGGCTGGCGATGACGCAGATAGCGGCGCGTGCCGCCCATCCCGCCTCAGAGCTGGCCACCCTCGAATGGCTGCGGGAGCGCTCCGAACTGTGCCGCCTGACAGGCCTGGATGCCGGAGAACTGACAAAGGACCATCTCTATCAGGGAACCATCCGCCTGTACGACAACCGGGAGCGGCTGATGCGCCACCTCTCCACGTGGACGAAGGAACTCTTCAGCTACGACGACAGCATCATCCTGTACGACCTGACCAACACCTACATGGAGGGGGTAATGGCCGGCAGCAAGGTGTGCAAGCGCGGCCGCTCGAAGGAGAAACGGTCCGACTGCAAGCTGATAGTGCTGGCGCTGGTGGTCAACAGGGACGGCTTCCCCAAGTACTACAAGTTCTTCGAGGGCAACATGTCCGACCCGGAGAGCCTGAGGATAATCATCGACGACCTGGACGCGCACATGAGGACGCTCGGCAGGGCAACATGTCCGACCCGGAGAGCCTGAGGATAATCATCGACGACCTGGACGCGCACATGAGGACGCTCGGCGTGAGTCCCACCATCGTGATGGACGCGGGCATCGCCACGTCGGAGAACCTGGAGATGCTGCGCCGCAGGGGGTACAAGTACCTGTGCGTGTCGCGCTCCTCCGCCAAGGCCTACACGCCGATAGAGGGTGAGCAGAAGGTGCGCGTGGAGGACAACCGCCACCAGCCCATCGAGCTGCAGCGCGTCAGCGTGGAGGGAGCCGACGAGGGCGAGAGCTTCTACTGGGTGCGCTCCGAGATGAAGGCCGCCAAGGAGCAGGGCATGCGCGACCAGTTCAGCAGCCGCTTCGAGGCCGAGCTGGAGAAGATACGCGCCTCGCTCACGAAACCCCGGGGCGTGAAGAAGGCCGACAAGGTCAGCGAGCGCATAGGCCGTGCCAAGCAGAAATACCCCAGCGTCGCCTCGCACTACGACATCACCAAAACCGTCGACGGGGACACGGGCAACGTCACCTCGCTCGAATGGAAACTCAAGTCCGAGCATGAGTCATACGACAGCGCGGGAGTCTATTTCCTGCAGACCAACCTTGACGGCAAGGCGGCGGAGACCGTCTGGACAATCTACAACATCCTGAAAAACGTCGAGTCCTCGTTCCGCTGTCTGAAGACCGACCTCGACATGCGGCCCGTCTACCACAAGTCGGACACGGGATGCCTGGCACACCTGCACCTGGCAGTGCTGGCCTACTGGGTCGTCGTGTCCATACGCTCATCGTCCAGACCATGGACTCCCAGCAATCCGTACACTCCACGATGGAGAACCTTGACGGGGAAACGGTTGTCACGGAGCTATGCTCGGAGCCAGAGGAGAAGGTTGCAGAAATCTACCAATGCACAAAGATTGACAGCTTGCCATATAAACCCGTCCGATACATCATACGCAAAAAAGATGTGGGGACACAAGTTGAAAACTCAAAAAATAAAGGGCCTGCAAATCAAGGAGTTGAAGACGGATAGGCTGCAATGTGGGTTAAAATATTTGGATGTTTCAGGAATAGTTTGTACCTTTGCAGCAATGAAACGGATCGAAGTCGTAGCAGCTATCATCCGCAAGGATGACAAGATATTTGCCACTCAGCGTGGGTATGGCGAATGGAAGGACGGAGCAACTGAACACCGTGAAATGGCTGCCTGCGGATGCCTTAGTGGTGGAGAACATGAAACAGAAGTAAAAACTATATATATATAAATTATTGACATAGCTTATGTTGACAGCACAAATGGATATTGAGGACGTGATGCGGGAGATAATGACCGATGTGCGTTGGCTGGAGAACTATCAAACAATGCAGAAGAAATTTATCATAAAGGAACTGCTGCGAATGGGGACGCTGCCTGCTACGCAGGTAAAACAACTGCGGTCACCTAAGACACAGAATGAATGGACTATTCTGTACACCATACGCAAAAGCATGCCTCCTGTACCATTTTCGGTAATCTATACGACTCTTCAGAACGAAGACGGCATATACGTCTATAACCCCATCATATCAGAAGATGGTCTTCGACTCGTTATACTACAGCCCCATTTCTTCCGTCGTTACCGCGAGCGACTTGGACTCGGCGACAAACTGAAGACTCCTCAGCTGATACGTCGATATATGAAACTGAACCTAAACAAGCAAATGATTGGCGACTGGCCTGATGCCGAGCGGCCGTCCTATATACCCAAATATCACTTAAGGCGCACGTTCATCACATACGATATGGCTCATGAGGGAGCCCAGGCAGAGACTCTCAGCGAAGGTAACGAGAACCGACGCAACTTAAAATTGCGGCCTACATCTGCGAGAGACATGATTAAGTATTCACATGAAGCGGAGCGCATCACTCGTGAATCCGAACAGAAGGACGGATGAGAAAACCTTTGCACTTATGGACAAGCTCTCTGCTCAACAACGACACGCCAACATGGCGGCAATACGGTCGAAGGATACGAAGCCGGAGATGATAGTACGGCATGGGTTGTGGTGTAGAGGGTTTCGATATAGATTGAACCACAAACGGTTGCCTGGGCATCCGGACTTGGTGCTGAGGAAGTATAGAACGTGCATCTTCGTGAACGGGTGCTTCTGGCATGGACATGGCGCTTTGCTAAATGAGAAAGGAGAAATGAGAAGTGAGAAATGCTGTTGCAAGATTCCGAAGACGAATCGGGAGTTCTGGGTAAACAAGATACGGCGCAACAAGGAACGGGACAAGGAGGAGCTACGCCAATTGGCTGCAATGGGCTGGCACTGCATCACGGTATGGGAGTGCGACCTGAAGCCGTCGAAGCGGGAAGAGACGCTGGAGTCGATAGCCTTCACGCTGAACCATATATGGTTGCAGGATCATACGGTAGAAAGCAGGAAAGAGGATGGAAGCGGTATGACGGCTTATCAGCAGTGGGAAGAGGAAGACGGCCTGATGCCAATGGCTGCTGAAGGCTCCGGGGAATAAGCGAAAAAAGCCTTAGGCCTGTTGTACTTGATTCAGAACCGGAAACGAACTACCAATGGCAAGTGGTCGCTGAAACCACGCTGATAGCGGTAGCCGTTATAGGTGCGGAAGGGCTTTCGGCCTCCATAGTGCTTATCCTCTTCCAACAGGAAGGGGGAATCATTGATGAATGACTGTTGGACTTTGCTAACCAATGCTGAGCTGACCAGCACGTGGTCGATGCTCTGCCAACGGCCTTGATAGCGATAGGTGCCCTCTGCGCCATGCGAACCACGAGCATGCTGGGTAACATTGTGTAAGCCATTGTCATAAAGATGCTGTAAGGCGGGAGAGTCGGCATAGTCGTTGAAGTCGCCAGCTACCACGACTTTGGCATCGGCAGGAAGCTGACAGATAGCCGACAAAAGGCAATCGGCTATCAAACGACGATTGGGTCGTGTGGGCCGTTCGCCTCCATAGCGGCTGGGAGCATGGACGACGAAGATGTGTAACGTATCGCGACCTACCGTTTCTCCCTGGACATAAAGGATGTCACGTGTAGGACGCATATCGGGCAGAGGTTCTATAGACAAATAGTCGCAGCAGACGGGACGGAAAGTGAATGGTTGATAGAGTAATGCCACATCGATACCTCGGATGTCGGGCGACTGGGTCATCAAGTACTCATAGCCAGCATTCCGCAACAGGGAACGATGCGTCAGGTCACGCAACACGGAGTCGTTTTCCACCTCGCAAAGGGCAATCAGGTCGGGGATGCCATCATCGGAACAGGAAAGGATTTCTTGAGCTATGTTGTTCTGTTTGCGCCAATAGCGCTTGGGAGTCCATTCACGTACAGAAGTCGGCAGATACTCCTCGTCTTGTTTTCCCTCATCATGCCTTGTATCAAAGAGGTTCTCGCAGTTGAGTTCCACCAAAGTAATCCGTTGGGCAGATGCCAACGAGCAACAGAGATAGAAGAGGAAAAAGAGGAGACTACTTCTCATGACGCTTAACTTTCCAACCGAAGGAAGCGACGATGATGCTGGTAAGGGGCGACAGGATATTAAAGAAACAATAAGGCAAATAGGTTATTGTTGCCACGCCGAGCACCGTGCTCTGGGTAAGTCCGCAAGTGTTCCAGGGGACTAATACTGAGGTTACGGTAGCACCGTCTTCGCAGGAACGGCTGAGCAGCCGTGACTCATATCCACGCTGACGATAGGTTTCCTTGAACATCGAACTGGACAGCATGATGGAAAGGTATTGGTCGGCCATTGCGATATTGCAGAACAGAGCCGTACCGACTGTGGAAGCCACCAGCGAAGCAGTACCATGGGCGGCTCGGAGGATATACTTCATTAAATCCTGCAACTGACCCGTAGCCGTCAATGCTCCACCGAAAGTCTGGGCACAGATGATAAGCCAGATGGTGGGCATCATGCCTCCCATGCCGCTGGTATGTACCAACTCGTTGAGCATGGGTAAACCAGTCTCGATATTGGTGCTGCCATAGCAGACCTGCATCATGCCTTTATAGGAAGCCAACAAGCCAACACCGGAATGGCCGGAAATGGTACGGACCAAATCAGTCTGCACCACCAGCGCCACAACAACGGCTAAGAGTATAGCCAAGAACAGCACCACCATAGAAGGCCAGCGGCGTGCAATCATGACACCTGTCAGCACGGGGACTATCAGCAGCCACGGGGAAATGACAAACGTACGCTGCAAGCCCTCCATAAACTCAGCGACATTACCGCTGCCCGCAGGATTCATCATCAGTCCGGCCACCAGTATAGAGCATATATCGGATATGAGTGAAGAGCGGAGTGCCCGAAACACTTGATGCCAACACAGTGGTATCCGAGAGCGGCGACAGTTTGTCGCCAAAATAAGCTCCGGTGATAATGGAACCTGCTATCCAACCGTCATCGAACCCCTGGGCCTTGCCGATTCCCATCAGAGCAACGCCTATGGTGGCAACCGTAGTCCACGAGGAACCTATCATGAGACTGACTAAGGCGCACAGCAGACTGCTGCTGACAAGGAACATCTCCGGACGGATAATCTGCATACCATAATAAATCATCGTGGGTACGATGCCCGATACCATCCAGGTGCCGCCGATGGCACCTATCAGCAATAAGATGATAATGGCTGGGGTACAACTGGCAATCTTGGCAGTAATCTCATTTTCCAGGTTTTCCCATTCCAACCGCTTAGAAAAGTGGCCTATCAGCACGCTGACCGCTGAAGCCGTCAGCAGCGAAACCTGACTGGCCCCATCCAGTGTTGCGTTGCCAAACGCGGCAACGCAACACGTGATGAGTGCTATCAGCACCAGGAATGGGATAACAGCTAACATTTAGCAGACTTTTTCCAGTCGCTTCATCATGGCAAACATGAAGATGGCGGCAACGAGGCAGACACCCATGAAGACGCTCCA
>CAJOFE010000069.1:5541-8847 GCA_905233825.1 uncultured Prevotella sp.
ATGGGAGACAGGAGCAGTTCGGCAATGGTCAGAGTGAAGTAGGTACCAATAAGCCAGTTGGGCGAAAGAATGCTCTGAGTGCTGTTACCTAAATCCATAGGAGAGGTAAGGCCGATGGATGCCAAGGTGATAACGCCAAAACCGAGGGCTGCTACAAGCATACCCCAGGCAATACGAGAAGGCGCGCTGACAGCCTTGCCATGAGCGGCCAAAGCCCCAAAGAAGAGCATGCTGAACGGTGTGAGAGCGACCACGAAGAATGGATTGAACTGCTGGAAATCACTTGGTTGTGCCATCGTTGGATTGTCCATATTCAGGAAAAGCACGACAGCCATACAAACGAGAACAATGGTAACGATACCACTAATGATGCGGGTACGCTTCACCTTACTTTGGAAAGAAGCGAAGCCTGTATAGACAGCCAAGGCTATCAGAGCCAACGAGAAGATGTTAAACCAAATGCGCATATTGCCGCTCACCGTGAGGTCGGTGTACTTTTTGGCGAAGAAGGTCAGCGCAGAACCATTCTGATGGAAAGCCATCCAGAAGAAAATGACCACCGCAAAAACAAGCATCAGAGCGGTGACACGTTCCTTGGTTTCAGCAGGTGTAAGTTGCTCAATGGTAGCATCGCTGTCCTGTGCCTGCTTGACAGTCTTCATAGCATGGGCAAACCAGCTCTTGCAAGCAAAATAGATAACTCCGCTCAGAATCAGCGATATGCAGGCTACACCAAAGCAAAGGCCATAGCCGCCATAGAGGGCTTCCAGATAGCTTGGATCAACATTGGCAGCATCGTAGACGAAACCTTTGCTGGAAAGATACTGATTGGTAATCCACTTGGCCATAGAGGGTGCAAACATAGCACCAATGTTGATGGCCATGTAGAACAATGAAAAGGCATCGTCGCGACGATTGGCATATTGCGGATCATCATAGAGATTGCCAACCATCACCTGAAGGTTACCCTTGAACAAGCCAGTACCAAGCGAGACACAGGCCAAACCTGCTATCATGGCGACAAGACCAGTAGTGCCTGCATCCGTGGGAATGGCCAAACCCAGATAACCTATAAACATGGTGGTGAGTCCCAAAACTACACACTTTCCATAGCCAATCTTGTCTGCCAGCATACCGCCGAAGACAGGCGAAAAATAAACAACAGCCAGGAAAATAGCATAAACCTGACCTGCTACTCCCTCACTCCATCCGAACTTGGCTTGCATAAACAGAGTAAAGATGGCCAGCATCGTGTAGTAGCCGAAACGCTCGCCAGTGTTGGCCAAAGCCAGAGCGAAGAGTCCTTTGGGTTGATTTTCAAACATAACAATTTACTGATTTATAATTTATTATTTAATTTTAGAATTCTTGGTTCTGACAATATCGAAGAGATAGGTGGCCTTGATGACAATCTGTCCGAAGTTGGACTTGCCGAAGGTATCGGACTTGGAATTGCCATAGATGTTGCCCAGACCGTAATAGTAGCGACCCTCCAGCATGAAATGGCCTACCTTGGGTATGGAGAACTCGATGCCCGCACCGCCGGCAATACCATAGTCGAACTTATTCTCGACAGCCATCGTGTCCTGTGCGATAACGTTGGAGACACGGGCGGTCTGGGTTCCGTAACCAACCTCTATATTGCTTGTAATCTTATCGGTGAGGAAGATGCCTACCTGTGGGCCTATCTGGAAAAAAGCCTGCACGCCCTTGCGCTCACGCCCCCACCCTAACCGGGCCATGACCGGAATCTGGACATAGGTCATCTGGCGCTGATAGGCCAGCGGATTTGCTTTCTCGGTGTCGTAGGAATAATAAACGGGTTGGTCGTCGATATCCAGAATGTTCTCCTTCCAACCTGTCTGGGCGAAGTTTACTTCCGCCACGATGGCACAGATGCTCTTGAAATATTTTTCGCAAGTGTAACGTACAGTCAGGCCACCCGTCATGCCGCCCAGCATCTTCTGAGGCACTTCGGGAACGAAGCCTACGTTGCTCATCATATAGCCGCCATTGACACCGATGGCCAGTTCGCTACGGTATTCGCCTACCTGAGCCTTCAATATCAGTGGCAACAATGCCAGCAACAACAGCAGTTGACGTCTCATGCTCAGAAATTGATGGTTTCGATGCGATGATCCTTCGTGTAATGGACAAAGAGGACGGCGCGATTCTGCATACCTCCCTCACCCAGTCGCTCGAAGAACAGCGGTGTCTGCAGCGGTGTATAGCCCACCATGCCGGCAGCTCCACGGAAGTTTTTGCCATACATGTGGAGACCCTTCAGGAAGAAATAGGCATGGTCGAAACCCGTCACGGCAAAGCGGGCATGGTAGTTCTGCATGTCCTGATGGAAATTCCAGCGATACTTCTGCTTGAAGCGTGCAGCTCGTGACGACAGGGGATTCATATAATAGGTGGAAGGAATATGGACGTTGTACTTATAGAAGTTCTCCAGATGGCGGCTGGTGTACATGAGCCACTCGGGATAGCCGAAGACGGTGACCTGGATGTCGGTGCGGGTCATCGTCATGCCGTTGAGCTTGGCGAAGGCTACGTTGAGTTCCGTAGAGCGACTGGTGTTCAGCACGACGAGGTTGGGCTGTGTGGTAGAGAAACACTTCTGGAACATATTCTCGCCCGACTTCAGGTTGGTGATGGAATACTTCTGGCCTTCCTGTTCCAACTTGCGGCGCAGTACCGACGTAAAGCCCCCCTTGGTACTGGTGGAGTCGTTGCAGTCGATGATGACCACATGATGGTTCTTGAAGCGCTCGTAGAGATGGAAGACATAAGTATCGTTGAGCAGGTTGCCGTTCTGGAACACCTGGTAGATGTTCGGATTGACAGCAGTCTCGGGAGTGTTGATGCTGAAAGGTATCATCAGCCTCACGTCGTTGGCTCTGGCAAAATCGCCCAGCGCCTTCACCTGCTTGGTGTACAGCGGACCGATGATGAGGTCGCGGTCGGCAGCATTGGGGTCTTGCAACACTTTCTTCACATCGACATCCTCGGCAAGGTTCCAGGCCTTGACATCGACGGAGATACCATTGGCCTTCAGACTGTCGCAAGCCATCAGCACGCCACGATAATATTCCACCATGCGCTTGCCGTCGCCATTTTCATTGTGCAAGGGCAGCATGACGCCCAAACGGACCTCACGCTGACGGGGGTCGGTCTTGACCACTTCGGGTTTGGTAGGCATCTTGATTTCGGTGTTTGCACTGGGGGCAGGTCTGGCCGTTTTCTCTGATGTGGGGAACGGAATCTTGATGTAGTCGCCCTTACGCAATTCGTAGCCGGGGG
>CAJOFE010000070.1 GCA_905233825.1 uncultured Prevotella sp.
ACGAGTAGCCAGTTTACCTTTCCCTCTTCTCCGACAGTACCTACAACTGTGGCTGGCGTGGGATAGAGTGCCAGTTTCTGTCCGATGTTCTGTTTCATCTTTTTATTCCTTTGTTTATTATTTCCCAATGATTTGTTTCTCTCCGTTAATGATGTACGTACCTGCATCCAAACTGTCAAGACTGCGGGCATTCGTGAGCAATTTCTTGCCGTCGAGCGTATAGACGTTATACAGACTGGTTGCTGTTGTCTGGACGTTATTGATGTCCGACGACTGGCTGATGTCTTTGAGCGTGTACTGCTGCGAGCCAAGGCCGAGCTGTTCGGCATATTCCACGGTATGAGTGCCGTGCAGATTCTCGATACGGCGGATGAGCGGTGAGGCATCGTCACCGGCAACGGACTGGTGGTTGAACACAAGGTCGAGGCAGGCCTTGTCGAGTGCCACGGGGTCGAGCGAGGCCAGTATGCCGATGTCCTTCAGCTGTGGCGAGGCAGGATTGCCGTCACAGTCGCAATCCACCGAGAGGTTGTTCATCACATTGATATAGACAATATCCCGCCCCTCCTGCTTGAAGTAGTTATGCACGGCCTGGGCCGCTGCCGCCATCGACTCCAGGAAGCCGTCCTGGTCATCGCTCATCCATCGCGAGGTGCTGCGCCCTGCGGAGTGGATGTAGAGTTTGCCGCTGCTCGAAGCCACACCGATGGACTGGTTCTTCAGCACGCCGCCGAAGCCTCCCATGGCATGACCCTTGAAGTGGGCCAGGTTCACCATCAGGTCGTAGTTCTGCATCGGTGACGGGCAGTTGCATTTCACCCTCCTCGTCCATAATGTCAACGGTGGCAATATCGTTGAACCCACGCTCAGCGATCGCTCGGCGATGTGCTGCCGTTGTGCCTCGGCTGCCACCGTAGGCCGTATTGCACTCCACGATGTTGGCACCCAACTTCTGCACCAGACTTTTGATGAACTCCGGGCGCAGGTAGTTCGTGCGGCTCGACTCGCCCGTAGAGATTTTTACAGCCACACGCTTGCCGCTGGCATCCACGCCCAATGCTTCGTAGATGCTCACAAGCGACTCAGGCGTGATGTCCTTGGTGAAATACACCACGGAACGCTGTCCGAATCCTTGCATGGCCATCATGCAGGTTATTGCCAATAGATACAGTTTCTTCATATACTTCAATGATTATTTGTTTCTGCTTGCTGCCACCCAGACGGGTTCTTCGCTCATCACAGGCTTGTTGACTGCCATCACGCCAGAGAGGTTATGAGGCACGTATGGCTCTTCGAGGTAACGGATGTCTTCTGCTGTCAGACGGACATCGAGCGCCTTCACGGCTCCCTCTATGTGGTGCAGTTTCGTGGCTCCCACAATGGGTGATTCCACCTTCGTCAACAGCCAGGCGAGCGATATCTGTGTCATCTCCACTCCGTATCGGTCAGCCAGTTCTACGACACGCTGCACGATGTGGTTGTCCTGCTCGGCAGTGGCATCATACTTGAAGTGCATAAACGAGTCTTCCTTCTGACGCTTCGAGGTCTCACCCGGACGCTTGGCCAGTTTGCCGGAGGCCAGTGCGCTGTAGGGTGTCTGTGCGATGTTGTCCTCACGGCATAAGGGCTGCATCTCGCGTTCCTCCTCGCGCATAATCAAGTTGTAGTGGTTCTGTACCGAGATGAATTTTGCCCAACCGCGCTTCTCAGCCAGCGCATTCATCTTCGCCAACTGATATGCATAGACGTTGGCTATGCCGATATAGCGGGCCTTGCCTTGGCGCACAGCCTCGTTCATGCCTTCAAGAATCTCCTCGGCAGGTGTCTTGTAGTCCCAAATGTGATAGATGTAGAGGTCAACATAGTCCATGCCGAGGTGTTGCAGGCTGCTGTCGATGTTGTTGAGCACATGCTGACGGCCACTGATGCACTGCTGGATTTCCTCGTCGGTTCGCGGCAGGAATTTTGTGGCTACCACCACATCCTCACGCTTTGCCATATCACGCAAGGCACGTCCGACGTACTGTTCGGATGTGCCCAGTTGATAGGCAATGGCTGTATCGAAGAAGTTCACGCCGAGGTTGAGCGAACGGCGTATGATCTCACGTGTCGGCTCCTCGCCAATCGTCCACGAGTGCTGTCCGATGGTCGGGTCGCCGAAACCCATGCATCCCAGACAGATGCGCGACACACGGAGTTCAGAGTTTCCAAGTTTTACGTATTCCATATTATCGTTGCTTTTTGAATATCAGTTTCATTGTTCCTGGGTCGAGCGGGAGTGTGCCCTGCTTGTAACGCTGGAAGTGCTCGGTCTTGATGTGGCTCTGATAGGCTTCCTCGGAGGCATAGATTTCGAGGATGCGAATCTGAGTGGAGTCCTCGGCACTCTGCATCGGAAACAGGCAGACAACACCCGGCTCGCGCTCCACACTCAGGCGGTCCACCTCGTTGGCATACTTCAGGTACTCCGTCAGATACTGCGGATAGACTTCGATTTCAGCAAGGCGTACTATCAATGTCTTACAATTTATTGGGGTTAGCGTTTCCTGTGCTGCTGCCGTGATGGAGAGCATGATGGTGTACAGCAAGATAATTCCTTTCTTCATCATTTGTCGATGGTTATCATGATTACTTATAGATTTGTTTCTTTCCGTTGACGATATAGATGCCCTTACGTGGTGTCGTCACTTTCTGTCCATTGAGCGAGTAATACATTTCTTTACCTTTTGTTGACTGTGCGGACGAAAGACTTCTGACAGCAGTAGTGCTTGGCAATGACAAGGTGACACTGATATTGCTTTCACCTCCTTTTAAGAAGGCCTTCAACTCATTGGCTGTGAGTCCGCTGATTTTTCCAAGTCGTGTGTAGCTATACGAGTTAGTCCCATAGAACAGACAGATGTTGCTGCCATTATAAAGGACTACATCGCCAGGCTGTCCACTGATGTACTCGTCACTTGTGGGTAGCGAGAATCCCAGCGGGCCCCAAATCTCAAAATTGCTATTGGTATTGAGTGTCACGGTGACAGACTGCTCTTGCAACTTGTCAACAAGCGCTTTTGTGGCAGCATTATCTGCCAACTCTATCACTTTCGTAACACCATCGATGGTAATATTGATTTTATCCATAGTAGTTTGTGCTTCTGCGAAATTCAACGTATTCAACCAGCTTTGGATAAGCGTGCTGCAGTTGCTGCGGTTGGAATTATTAATCCAAAGTGCATCGCCCATCCATGTAACATCCGGCAACAGTCTTTCTGCATCACTTACCACTCCACTGATGCCGCTCGAATGGCTCGACACAATCAGCCCGACATTCTTTCCTGCCATCTGAGAAGCACTCTGAAAGAGGAAGGTCTGCATGATGGCCGCCATCTGGCTCCACCAAAGGGGCGTGACGATAATGATGTTCTGGTAGTCGCTCAGCGATGTGCTGACGGGATCGATGGCCGGATAACTACTCCCATCGTTGGGGTTCGCCTTGATGGCATTGAGTAGCTGTGTACCCAGCGCGTAGTTGTTGGCCTCGTACTTCAGTCCCTTCTCGGCAGGCTGAATCTCCAGCACGTCGGCCTCTATCTGGCTGGTCAGCGTGTTCACGATGTCACGGCAGTTGTTAGTGTAGCTATAGTACGCCACAAGCGTCTTTGCAGATGCGCTATTACCCAACAGCATGAGCATAGCGCAGATAACCATTATAAAACTCTTTCTCATCGTATGCAGTTGTTATTTGAATAATTGTTTTGCGTTCTGAAATAGAATCATATCCTTGTAGGGGGCGAGGTCTGACTCGTTGGTCAGATATTGCTTCATCCTTGCAAGACTCTGCATGAGCACCTGCGGGGCGACGTAGGGATAGTCGGAGCCATAGAGCAGATGGTCGGGTGTGGTGATGGTGAGCAGCATGCGGATGACCTCTGGCGAGTGTGCTCCGGCGAGGTCGTAATAGAGGGCGCGAAGGTTGGCCTCATAGTCTATTTCGCCCACCATATTGTTTGCCTGCATCACGGGTGTCAGCGACTTCATGCGCGGAATGGCCAGTGGCAGGTAGGCACCGCAATGGGGCACCACCACCTTTATGTTCGGATAGCGAGCCAGCACGTTTCGTGAAATCATGTTCGCGACGGCGCGGGTAGTCTCTGAGAGGTATTCCTGCATGGCGAGTGGTGTCTGCTGCATGACCTGACGATTGACGGGTTCTGGGCGATGAGGATGCAGAATGACGACTGCCTGCCGCTCGTTCAAGACAGCGAAGAGCGTGTCGAGTTCTGGCTCACCGAGATACTGTCCACCCACATTCGTTGCCAACTTGATGCCGTCGGCTTTCAGCGTGTCGAGGGCATACTTCGCCTCTTCAATGGCTTTCGCAACATCGGGCAGCGGCAGAGCTGCACAAAACAGGAATCTGCCTGGGTGTTCCTTCTTGGTGAGAGCAGCAGCCTCATTGGCTTTTCTCACAGTCTCAGCCGATGAAGGCTGTGGTGCTGCCAACGTCAATACCGATGTCTGCACACCAGCCTCGTCCATCCACTTCAGATGACTCGCCACGTTGTATTTCGGCAAGGGGAAACCCTCGTCCGTCAGCCTTCCCTCACTTTCGAGAGCCGACAAAAACTCCGGAGTGATGATGTGGCTATGCACATCCATCACGCCCTGAGCAAATGTTTTTGTTACAACCATCATGGTCAGTAACAATAGCGGTAGCAAATTCTTCATTCTTCACTCTTCATTTCCCAAGACTCTCCTTCAACACCTGTACCACTTCGTCGCGATTCAGAATGTAGTAGCCGCCCTGACAGATGGGACAGGCATCGGCCATTTCCTCTATCTGCTCGGGCTTGGCACCACATTCGGTGATATTCATGGCCAACCCCAGTTCGCGCATCCACTGCTCCATCGTCTCCAGACCTTCCATAGCAATCTGCTCGTCGGTCTTGCCTTCATCCGACACACCCCACACCGACATAGCCAGACGCTTGAACTTCTGCACGGCATCGGGCGACTTGCTGATGAGCAGCCGATAGTAGGCACCGCTGACGGCAGCCAGCGTGTGACCGTGAGTAGCATCGGTAAAGGCTGCCACAGCCTGCCCCAGCATGTGAACCATCCAGTCGGTAGCCTTACCGCGGTCGATGAGCGTGTTCAGCGCCCATGTGGCTGTC
>CAJOFE010000071.1 GCA_905233825.1 uncultured Prevotella sp.
TTCGAACCTCGCTGCCGTAACAATTGGCATATCCATCACAAACAGGTGCAGGTATTGATCTGCGTCGCCGGTCGCGGCTGGTATCAGGAATGGGGCAAGGAGCCTGTAGAAATGACTCCCGGCACCGTTATCGCCATCCCTGCCGAAGTAAAACATTGGCACGGCGCCGCCAAAGATTCGTGGTTCCAGCATCTAACATATCATAAGGATGTGCAGGATGGAGCATCTAACGAGTGGTTAGAGCCTGTAACAGATGATATATATGACATACTACAATAGGGGGAAATAGCACTTTCCGTAAAATTGGTATTTCTTTCCAAGATTTGGGTAGTCGATGTATAGAAAATAGTACGTACCTTTGCAGCAAATTTCAAAACGTAATGAAGATGAAGAATTTTACATTGATTTTGATGTCGCTCCTGATGGTTTGCTGCACGAAGGACGACGAGGCAAAGGCCGCCACCGTGCAGGAGGCTGGCAAGACGCTGGTGGTGTATTATAGTTATACGGGCAACTGCCAGCAGATTGTGGAGTCGTTGACGGCTCAGATTCAGGCTGACGTAATGCGCATAGAGCCTGCCGACAAGACGCAGAAGTACGAGGCAAATAACTATGCCATCGGCACACAGTTGCTGAATGCTATTAAAGCCAATCCTAATGATGCAGCGAGTTATCCAGCTATTGACCCCGTGAGCATCACCGACCTCTCGCAGTATCAGAACATCATCATCGTGACGCCACTGTGGTGGAGCCAGATGGCGGCCATCATGCAGACGTACCTATTTAATTATGGTTCGCAGATGGCAGATAAGCACGTGGCGCTGATTGTGTCGAGTCACAGTAGCGGCATCAGCGGCGTGGTGGCCGATGCTAAGCGACTGGTTCTAGACTGCACATGGATGGGTGATGCGCTCTGGATCAATGCCAGCAACCACAGCAATCGTACTTCGCTGATACAGAACTGGCTGCCAACGTTGAATTTCGCAGGAAAACAAACTACTATGAGCAAGATGTATATCACTATCGACGGACAGACACAGGCTGTGACACTCGTCGATAATCAAGCAACAAAGACACTTGTTGAGAAATTGCAGCAGGCTCCCGTAACTGTGACGCTGAACAGCAGCGGGGGCTTTGAGATTTGGGGAGCATTGGGCTTCTCGCTGCCCACAAGCAACGAGCAGATTAATGCGCAGCCTGGTGATGTGATTCTTTACAACGGTTCAAACATCTGTATCTTCTACGGCACGAACTCGTGGAGCTACACCCGTTTGGGCAAGATCGACGGCCTGTCGGAGAGCGAACTTCGCACGTTCCTCAAAGCTGGCGAAAGCAACATCACCGTCACGTTGTCGCTGAACAATGCAACAGGTATCAGCAATGTCCGCTCCAATGCAGAAAGCGGAGCGTACTATTCGCTGAATGGTCAGCGAGTAGAGAATCCAAGCAAAGGCATATTCATTAGAAATGGTAAAAAAGTAATTTTATGAGAAAGTCAGTATTTGCCGCAGTGCTGATGGGCTTGACGCTCACGGCCTGCAACGAGAACAAACAAACTACAAACGAAGATATGAATACAACATTGCAATTGACTCAGGAGTGGGACAAGGTGTTCCCGCAGAGTGACAAGGTGACTCACGAGAAAGTGACCTTCAAGAACCGCTTCGGCATCGAATTGGCTGCCGACATGTACACACCGAAGAATGCAGAGGGGAAGTTGGCTGCTATCGCCGTCTCTGGTCCCTTCGGCGCCGTGAAGGAACAGTCGAGCGGTCTCTATGCACAGACGCTGGCCGAGCACGGATTCCTGACTATCGCCTTCGACCCGTCCTATACCGGTGAGTCGGGTGGCGAACCTCGCTATGTATCTTCTCCCGACATCAACACGGAGGATTTCTCTGCGGCGGTGGATTACCTCATGACGCGCGATGATGTGAACCCTGATCGCGTGGGTATCCTCGGCGTGTGCGGATGGGGAGGCATCGCCCTCAATGCAGCGGCACTCGACCCGCGTATCAAGGCCACCGTGGCGACAACGATGTACGACATGAGCCGTGTGTCGCAAAACGGCTATCACGATGATAGCGACAGCAAAGAGGCACGTAACGAGATGCGTAAAGCTTTGGCCAAGCAGCGGCTGAAGGACTACCAGGGCGGCTCCTATGAGCGTGCAGGTGGTGTGGTGGAAGACACGACCAACATGCCGTGGTTCGTTCAGCAGTATCATGCCTACTACAAGACCCCTCGCGGCTACCATAAGCGTAGTCTCAACTCCAACGAGGGCTGGAACAAGACATCCGTGCTGCCCTGGCTCAATGCCGGTTTCCTCAAGTTCACCAACGAGATTGATAATGCCGTCATGATTCTTCACGGTGAGAAGGCTCACAGCCGCTATTTCGGCATCACTGCCTACGAGAACATGACGGGCGCAAAGGTTGATTTGCAGGGACAGGATGAGAACCTGCAGCCGCTCAATGCACCGCTTGCTGAGCCGTTCATCGTTACTCGCGGCAACAAACAACTCTACATTGTTCCTGGTGCCACCCACTGCGACCTCTACGATGGTGGTGAACAGAACTACATCCCCTTCGACAAGCTTGCTACATTCTTCCACGACAATTTGAAATGACCAACAAGAGAATCATCCAGATAGACAGCGTTGATGCGTACAACAAACTGTATGGATGGGAGACGCTACACCCGTTGGTGACAGTGGTGAACCATGCCAATCCAATGGCCAGTGACCTGAACCACTCACGGCTGAACTACGGACTGTATGCGCTGTTCCTGAAACAGGGCGACGGCTGCTCGATACGCTACGGACGCGAGAAGTACGACTATCAGGAGGGCACAGTGGTGAGCTTCAAGCCCGGACAGGTGGTCGAAGTGGAA
>CAJOFE010000072.1 GCA_905233825.1 uncultured Prevotella sp.
CGCGACTATAACAAGGAGGTGTGTTTTGCGGCAGAATGGGTGAAACAGAATGGCGAGTTGAAAGCAAAAAGCAACAACTGTCTGACACTGCTCTCGCTGGAAAATCTGCGCGACCTGAGTACCGTTGAGGAATATAAACGATTGGCCATCCTGCAGCCCTATACCCTACTCTGCTTTATGGGGCACGATGGTCATTCACTCCACATCGTTTGCCAGTACACCATCGCAGCCCCAGTCCCGGAAGGTAATCATAAAGCTCAAAGCTTTATGCTCAAAGCTCAAAGCCTTACCAACGCCTTCCGCAAACTGCATTTCATCTATTCGTCGCAGTTGGGTACGCCTTTGGCCGAGCACGAGCCAACCTTCGAAACCAGTTGCAAGGCAAGCTACGATCCGCAGCCATTCTATAATCCATCGGCTATCGCCCTAACCGTTTCTTCAGAACCGGAAGCGACACCCGAATTCCGACCTATGCAGGAGGACATTAGCGACTATAATTATCCAGAGGAAATACCTGGTCTAAGTCTGCGCAACAGCCGAATGCGCCGGTTCCACGATTGTCTCGATACTGCCATTGAGAAGTTTCGCGACATCAGTGATGATGAGGAATACACTATTGCCGTACTCGAACAGCTGGCTGACGGTTGTCGTCAGATAGGATTGCCTCAGGCCTGGTGTGCACGTGTCGCTTCATTCATCCCGCTGTTTTCCGATAGTCTTGACAACAATGCCATCGAGTCCGCCTTCAAGTCAGCTTACCTCAAGGAAACCCTGAAGACCATCCCGATGAAATATACCCGTCCTTCTGCCCTACTCGCCTTCAAGACCGAGGCCTATATGAAGGAGCACTATACCCTGCGCCTCAACGTGATGACAGGCACGCCCGAATATCGTATAAACGCCGTAGGATATGGGTTCCAGCCGCTAGACCAGGCTGCCCGCAACACCATGGCCATCAAGGCGCTGAAGGCGGGGGTGGAATCGTGGGACAAGGACTTGAACCGCTATATCGACTCGAATCTCATCCCCAAATATTACCCCATGGAGGATTATCTGCGCCATCTGCCTAAATGGAACGGCAAACACGACTATGTAGGCGAACTGGCCCGACGGGTAAAGACCGACAACAATCACTGGGAAAACGACTTTCACACCTGGATGCTCTCGATGGCAGCCCAGTGGCTCGGCAAGGACCGCCAGCACGGTAATGCCATCGTGCCCATGCTCATCGGTCCGCAGGGGTCAGGGAAGTCCACCTTCTGCCGCCGCCTGCTGCCAGAATATCTGCAGGTATATTTCAACGACCGCATCTCGATGAAGAGCGCTCATCAACATCGACGAGTTTGATGCCATGTCGAAAAGCCAGCAGCCCATCCTGAAGTACCTGATATCGAAGAACGACGTGAAGTTCCGTCCGCCATACGGCAAGACGATGGAAGAGCGCCAGAGGTTTGCCTCGTTCATCGCCACCACCAACAACCGCCGTCCTCTCGTTGACCCCACCGGCTCACGCCGCTTTGTCTGCGTCTACGCCGATGAGATTGACAACTCGGGGCTGATAAATTACGACATGCTCTACGCCCAGCTCTATACCGAGCTGCAGCAGGGGCGCCGCTACTGGTTCGAAGACGAGGAGAACGCCCGTATCATGCAGCAGAACGAACAGTTCCAGCAGGTCAGCAACTATGAACAGATGATTGCCCTCACCTTTCTGGCACCCGAAGAGACATCCGAAGATGCAGTCTTCGTATCCCTCCAGTTAATCATGAAGCGACTTGAGAAACAATTCCCTACCTTTACTATTACGAAAGGAACGGACGTTGAACTCGGAAGAAGGTTGACTAAAATGGGTTATGAACACAAACGGTTGAACAAAGGATCAGTATTCAGAGTTGAAGAGATATAATCTACAAAAGTAAAACAACTTGTTTTACTATGCTTCAGATAGTCTTTACAATAGGGAAAGATGGCACTTTAGAAAGTAAAACAACTTGTTTTACTTTGAGTGATGGTAGTGATAGATAGAAAACATCTATCACCTCATATAACAAACTGACAATAAACAAGTTACAACAAATAGTGATAGATAATTAGAAAAATAGAAAAACAAAAATGGCAGTACATATCAAACTTATCAAGAACAATATCAAGAGTAGCAGCTCTTATGGAAAATATTTTGCAAAAACAGTCAGTCAGGGCGAGGTAACGCTTGACGAGATAGCCGCTGAGGCTTGTCGCAACAGCGGCTTCTCAGAAGGTGCCGTTGTGGGTGTAGTAACCGAGCTACAGGACATCTTGAAGCAGAGACTTACCGAGGGGCAGACTGTTGTCCTTCCAGGTATAGGACGTTTCAGTCTTCGTGTGGAGAGCATTGGTGTGGATAATCCCAAGGCTTTCAACATCCGTCGTCATATCACCCGCATCGTCTGTGGTTTCCTCCCTGCCGGTCGTCGCATCCAGGGTCGCCATATCCTCTACGACTTCTGCGAAGGTGTCAAAGCCGTCTGGCAGACGGGTTTTAAACCTTAGATTTCAATCTATGATAATACTTCCTGATATAATAACACCCTCGGGCAACATGTCATGGTGCCAGCGCCGTCCTTAGATTAACTGTTCTTTTTATAGCTCTGCACCGCCCAACAGCCCATCAGTGTGCCGATGCCCGCAAGGGCTAAGACCTGGTGGGCTGTTTCGTGCAGTCCGCCACCACGGATGAATACGGTGCGGATGGCATCGATGAAATAGTGCATGGGGTTGATGTAGGTGGTCAGATAGGCCCACTGGGGCATGGAGCGCGTGGGGGTGAAAAGTCCTGAGAGTAGCATAATACTTACCACAAAGAACCACATCACGAACATGGCCTGCTGCATGGTGTCGGAATAGTTGGACACGATGAGTCCGAACGACGAGAAAAACAGCGCCAGCAACATGGCAAGCACATAGATGAGCCACACAGGTCCCGCAGGCGTGATGCCATAGACGAGCCAAGCCAACAGCAAGCACACGGTGATGACAAACAGTGCAATGAGCCAGTAAGGGATAAGTTTGGCAAGGATGAACGACCACTTGGATACTGGTGTCACGTTCATCTGTTCGATGGTGCCAGCCTCTTTCTCGCCAACGATATTGAGTGTGGGCAAGAATCCGGTCATCAGCATCATGACAATGGCAAAAAGAGCGGGAATCATGAAGAGCTTGTAGTTCTGGCCTTTGTTGTAGAGAAGAAGAGAGCCTCCCTCACAGGGAAGGCTGGGTCTTATTATCTGCGAGAGATAGGCTGAGCCCATCGCCCCCTTGGTGCCGTTGACAGCATTAGCTGCGATGAGATACTTGCCGTCACGTATCTCGAGGATGACATCAGCCTTTCCCTTCTCTATATCCTTCATTGCCTCAGCATAGGTGGCCTTCTGCCCACCGAAAATAAAGTAGTTGGAGGCAGCTATCTGCTGTGTCAATCGCTGCGACTCCACGGTGTGATCAATGTCCACCACATCCACCACGATATTCTTCACTTCCATCTGCATCACCCATGGCATGACACACATGATGACAATGGGAAAGGCGACGATGAGTCTGGGCAGAAACGCATTGCGACGTATCTGCAGGAACTCTTTCTGTATGAGATATTTCAGTACCATATCTGTTACTTCAATCTTACATTAAACTTCTTCAGCGCGATAGCCAGCAGTACCACCGTCATAGATGCCAGCACAGCTACCTCATTAGCCACGTCTTCTATGCCCACGCCCATAATCATCAATTTGCGCATAGCCTGGATATAATAGCGAGGCGGCACGAT
>CAJOFE010000073.1 GCA_905233825.1 uncultured Prevotella sp.
AGACCGATGAGAATTTCCGTGAGAATTTCTATCAGGCCCGCGAATACGGCTTTACCCGAGGCGCCTATCATTTCTACAGCGTACACACGCCGGCTGAACAGCAAGCCTATCATTTCCTGGATGTGGTGAAGCTCGAAAACGGCGACCTGCCGCCCGTGCTCGATGTGGAGCATAAGCCCAAGAACCAGACTGATGCGGAATTCAGGAGCTCCGTGCTCCAGTGGCTTGACATCGTCGAGAAGCATTATCAGGTGAAGCCCATCATCTACACCTATTTTAAATTTAAGATGCGCTACCTCAACGACTCCATCTTCGACCAGTACCCCTACTGGATTGCCCACTACTACGTCGACTCGCTGGAGTATAAGGGGCCATGGAAGTTCTGGCAGCACACCGACGTGGGCCGGCTGCCCGGCATCAAGGGCAATGTGGACTTCAACATCTACAATGGCTCCTTCTACGACCTGCGCCAGATGACCATCGGCTCGCAGGAGACTATTGGCGAGAAGGCATACAGCGAATAACGCGAATCTTATCCTGAGACTCATTGCTTCCCCATCTTTTTTATCAAGAATTAGAGAATTAGATATTTTTCTGGCTCTTGTGTTCAGGGCAGGAGCGCGGGCATTATCCTACATTCCCTCTCCGCTGATTCACGGGCTGGCAAGCCCTGATAACCGCCACATCGACAGCGAGGTTTTCCGCTACCTCTTCAGGAGAAAGACCAGCATTAAGCAGCAGCTTTATCGACTTCATAAGCTGGGCATCCTTCTGCGAGAGCTGCTCATCCTTCTGCGAGAGCTGCTCATCCTTCTGTGCTATAATCTTGTCCTTCATCATCACCTCCGTCTCCTTGTGCTCAAGATACGAGTAGTATTCGTCCTCCACATTCATGTCCTGGCGGACGTCGCTGCTCACGGCAGCCATCAGCAGGCGGCGAAGGATGCGCTGCATCTCTGAGTCATCCTCAGAATAGCGGTCATCTTCGACGAACACGGTGTGCTCGTTGGTCTCTGCGTTCGCCCGCGACTGGTCAAACAAGCTCAGCACCGCGTCGAGGCGGTTGTTGATCTTTCCGCGAAGGCGCGGTATCTGCACGATGATGCTCTCATGCGTCAGGCTGCTCACAAAGGGGTCGGGAATGCCACGGGTCACCACGTTGCCGTCGTAGTCGAGCGGCTCGTGGTGTACATAGAGCACCGGCTCCTCGATGTCACCCACCTTGTGGCCCAGCAGATAGACGGCCACCATCGGCAGGCCATAGCCAGCGTCGGTCATGTTGCGCTCGCTCTCATACTGCACGCCGAGGTACTGGCGGAAGCGAAGCACCTCGCTCGGCACCCACGACTTCTGCACCTCTATCAGCGTCATCTGCTCAGTGCCGTCGGCCTGGCGCACGTTGGCGGCAAAGTCGATGCGGAACATCGACACGGACTCCTTCCTCGAGTTGCTGTACTCGTGGGGACGCATCTTAACGCTCAGCACCACCTTCTTCAGCAGCGCCGTGAGGATGGTGCGGGCCACGCGGTCGTCCTCCATCAGGAACTTGAATACCGCGTCGTAAATCGGGTTTGCTACTTCCATTCGCTTGGCTCCTTTCTTTTCTCTGTTCGGTTCCATAATGATTAGATTTTAAAATTAATCCGCTTGCAAAGGTACTAACTTATTCTGACAACTCCAAATTTTCTGCCCATAAAGTGGCTATCCAATATTAGGATTTAGGAATTCTAAACTCTATGCAAAAAATTTCTGCCTGAAAATTTGGAGGTTTCAACAAAAAGGCTTAACTTTGCAGCGGACTTTGTGGTCAATGGCGTTTGGCTGGCAGTCCGTCTTATGGGCGAACAAATTAGCATTTGCTATTTATTCAAGAAACGTTCAGGAAACTTGCAGGTAGAATGGATTTAGTTAGGAATAAAAAGTGGATGCTCACGTGAAACGTGGGCGTAACTTATCTTAACTAAAAGGTTTCCTGCAAGTACCTCTGAACGTGGATAGGTTAGCTGTCCACGTTAAGTGTATTTATATACTTGAAGAGGTACGCGCGGGAGTCTTCGTTTCCAAGAATATTTAGTTGTCGTTGGTTGGCGCATGGAAGTGCGCCCCTTGGCAGTGTGCCCATGGGGAAACGAGAGTTTATAACCTAACATTTATTCATTCACTAAATTATTAACAAATTATGAAGAAAAAAGAATTGAGACGTGACTACCAGAAGCCCTCAATGCTGGTAGTGGAACTGAAGCACGGCGGATGCCTCTTGGCAGGAAGCCCTAATGGAGGCTTTGAGAACCCGACACCCGAAAGATGGTAACTAAAAAAAGACTAACTGAAGAAGCTATGAAGAAGAAAATGTTTGCAATGCTACCCCTGGCCGCTATGTTGGTGGCAGGCTGTAGCGACGATTTTGACATGCTGAGTGGTGGCGCCGGAGGTCATGGCAATAGCGAGCTGACCGCCTCGCTCGGCGGACAGAATACGCGTGCCGCTTTTGGCGACGATGACAAACTGGTGTGGAGCGAAGGTGACAAGCTCTTCGTGTACGATGCCAATTACACCGTCTCGGCTACGTACTCCATGAAGAGCGCGGAGGACGCC
>CAJOFE010000074.1 GCA_905233825.1 uncultured Prevotella sp.
CCCTCGGACATCGTGTCGATGGAGGTGTTGAAGGATGCCTCGGCAACGGCCATCTATGGTTCGCGAGCCTCTAACGGTGTGGTACTCATCACCACCAAGAAGGGACAGGTTGGTAAGCCTACTATTAGTTACGAGGGCTACTACGCCGTGCAGAAGATTCCTAACAAATTGGAGACGATGAACCTGCGTGAGTATGCCGTATTATATAATGAACGCGTAGATGCCCTGGGATGGGGTGAACGTGAGGAGTTTGCCGACCCGTCAGTGCTGGGTGACGGTACAGACTGGCAGAGCGAGATATTCCGTAGCGCACCTATGCATAACCACCAACTGTCGGTGAGCGGTGGCAATGAGGCCGGTCAGTATCTGATTAGCGGTGGCTATCTGAAGCAGGACGGTATAGCCGTAGGCTCTGACTTCCAGCGCTTCTCGGCCCGTGTCAATGCCGACTCGCACATTGGCAAGTGGCTGCAGGTGGGTGTGCAGAGTTCTTTTGCGCATACAAAGAAGAACAATACCATTGACGACGGCAACGTCATTGAGACGGCACTGAAGCAGTTGCCAGAGATGCCTGCCAAGAACCCTGACGGATCGTGGGGCTATCAGGAGACCAACCAGTTGGCCACCTATTATTCTAACCCGCTGGCCGATGCCCTGACTAAGGAAAACTACGAGAAGGGGTTGCAACTGATGCTCAACGGCTACGCCAATATGAACATCTGCAAAGGGCTGACGTTCCGCATGGAGTATGGTGGCAGTTATAACTATAACAATACTTACTACTACCAACCCAATATGACTTTGGGCAGTTGGTCGCAGACCAGTTCGGGCAGCCGCGGTGCATCGAACAGCAGTTACTGGTCGTTCAAACAGTACATGACCTACATGAACACCTTTGCCAAGAAGCACAGCGTGAACATCATGGTTGGTCATGAGGCACAGGAGTCAGCATGGGAGAATTTATCTGCTGGGCGTACAGGCTACCTCTTCAACACTGTCCACGAACTGAACGTGGGCGACGCAAAGACTGCCACGAACAACAATCAGAAAGGCTCGTCGAGCATCGAGTCATACTATGGACGTCTGAACTACGCTTACGACGACCGCTACCTGTTGACGGCTACCCTGCGCGCAGATGGTTCATCGTCATTCGGTCCCGACAACCGCTGGGGTTGGTTCCCTTCAGTAGCTCTGGCCTGGCGCTTTTCGCAGGAGTCGTTCCTGAAGAATGTCGAATGGCTGTCGAACGGTAAGCTGCGCTTCGGATGGGGTCTGGTTGGTAACCAGAATGCCGGTGCCTACGCCTACGGCGCCACGATGGCCAATGTGGCTACCGCCTACGGTACGGGTTTCTATCCCAATAACTTCGCCAACAATAAACTGAAGTGGGAGCAGACCAAGGCCTGGAACGTAGGTATCGACCTGACCTTCCTGAACAACCGCATTGAGTTCATTTTCGATGCTTATCTGAAGAATACCGACAATCTGCTGATGCCAGCAGCCTTGCCAACGTATGTCAGCGGTGTCATCGGCGCACCTTGGGTGAATTCCGGTGCCATGCGAAACAAGGGATTTGAATTCACACTGAATACGGTGAACATATCGAAGAAGAACTTCGAGTGGACCACTGGTCTCACCTTCTCCTTGAACCGCAACAAGGTGACCCGCCTCTACACTGAAAGTGCGGGCATTCAAGGAAACATCAATGGCCTGACCTATACCTATACCACTGTAGGGCAGCCCGTAGCGCAGTTCTACGGCTATCAGGTCATCGGTATGTTCGAAAAAGTGGATGACTTCTACCAGAAAGACCTCAACGGCGACTATCTGCTCGATGCAATGGGCAACAAGATGATTGTGGCACTGCCAGAAGACAAGGTGGTAGATGAGGGTACGGGCATCTGGTATGGCGACTATATCTACAAGGACCAGAACGGTGACGGTGTCATAAACGAGCAGGATCGTACCTTCCTGGGCAATCCTGAGCCAAAGTTCACCTTCGGTCTGAACAACAACTGGCGCTGGAAAGGCTTCGACGTGAACCTCTTCATCACTGGCTCAGTGGGTAACAAAGTGTTCAACTATCTGGCTCAGCAACAGTCAGACCCGTTTGCGACTTTGCCAAGTACGACCTGATAGACGCTGAGGGTGAACGAACACTGGCTAACATGCAGATGACGAACCCCGGAGCCAGCACCTACCGCATAGATCAGGCCAAGGGCAACGAAAACTCGCGTCTGAGCAATATCTTCATTGAGGATGGCACCTATGTCCGCATCAAGAACTTGGCCATCGGTTATACCGTACCGAAGAAGTTGTTGCAGAAAGTGAAGATTGAGAACCTGCGCATCTACTTCAACGTGCAGAACCTCTGGACGATTACCGGCTACAACGGCTACGACCCCGAAGTAGGTGCCTACAACCAGAATGTGATGTTGCGTGGTGTGGACTATGCCCGCTATCCCTCACAGCGCATCTATACTTTTGGACTGAACCTGAACTTATAACCCACTAAACAAGATATACAAATGAAACACTATCTATATATCACGATAGCCGCAGCACTGCTGTTGACAACGACCGTCTCGTGCAGTAGCGATTTTTTGGACAAGACACCCGACGGAGAGTATATCGAGGACAACTTTTATGATTCTGACGATGCCCTCTATGCCTCAACTGCACCGCTTTACAACCGTGCCTGGTTCGACTATAATACCCGTGGTATGCTGTTGCTCGGCAGTCTGCGTGCCAACGATGCCTACTCACCATACAACTGGCCTGAATATGGCATGTTCACCGTCACGGCCTTGAATGAATATCTGAGTGACATCTGGGCCGGCTTCTTCTCTGTGGTCACGATGGCCAATGCCACTATTGAGAACATTGAAACCAAGTCAACGGCTAATGTGACGGAGGATGCCAAACGGACCGCCATTGGCGAGGCTCGTCTGATGCGTGGCGTGGCTCTGTTCTATGCCATGCATGTCTGGGGGCCGCTGGTGCTGTTTGAAAACAATCAAGAGGTGGTGGACAATCCCGTCCGTCCGCGTAACCCTGAGGAGGATGTGTTCAAGTTCGTCATCAATGACCTGACCTACGCAGCTGAGAACTTGCCTGAAAGTCCATACGCTCCTGGGCGTGCTACCTGCTGGAGTGCTAAGGCCATGCTGTCCAAGGTCTATCTGGCTCGTTCGGGTTGGGACAAGTCGCAGCGCGACGAGGCTGATTTGACCCAAGCTAAGAAGTATGCCCTCGACGTGATAGAGAACAGTGGCAGTAAGTTGCTCGACGACTATCACAACCTGTTTAAATATCGTTACAACAACAACGAAGAGTCGTTGCTGGCCTGCCAGTGGTACAAATCGACTACCCTGCAGTGGTATGTATGCAACGCCACCATCTCCGACCTCTGTGCCGACAGCAAGATGCTGGGTGGTGTGATGTGCTGGAGTGCCCTGAATGCCTCGCCCGACATGCTGATGCAGTATCGCTACAAAGGCAGCAACGGTGCCTATAAGTGGGAGACAACACGTCGTGATGCTTCGTTCTGCACACCAGGAGTACATTACGACTACATCTGCATTGCCGACGGAGGCTACACCTACGATGGCAGTTACGCCCCCATCAAGAAAGGTGTGGTAGGCGGACCTGATGATGACAACGACGGCTATGTGGCCATGATGTGTTCACCGCTGAACACCTACATCATCCGTCTGGCCGATGTCTATCTGATCTATGCCGAGGCCTGCTTGGGTAATAACTCATCTCTTTCTGGTGAGGGCTTGCAGTATTTCAATGCCGTACGTCGCCGTGCCGGTATCGACGAGGCAGCGTCCATCACCCTTGAGGACATCATCCGTGAACGCCGCGTGGAATTCGGCATGGAGTACTTGAACTGGTATAGCATGCTGGAGTGGTATAAGTGGAAGCCCAACTTCATGCTCAACTACTTGAACAATCAGTATCGCGGCTGTACCTACAATGAAGTGCGTGTGGGAACAGACAATGAACTGTCGTTCTACCACAATCCTGACAACGACTGGGAAGAAGTCGTCTCGACTGAGTTCGGCGACCTGGTGGCACCCGATGTGACACCAGTTATCACCAAGGACAATATCTTCCTGCCTTATCCTGAAGCCGACGTCATTCAGAACCCGTATCTGAAGCGCGAACCGGAGCATTATAACTTTAACGAATAAAAAACGTATCAGCATTATGAAGACATATAAATATATAATAATGTGCCTTGCATCGCTGCTGGTCATTGGCACTAATCTTATGCTAACGGCGTGTAGTGAGGACGACGGTGGCGGACAGCCCGTCATTGAGCGCGTTCGACTGACCGACCCCGAGAAGTCTGATTCTGCCTTTACCGTGGGCAGCTTGGGACAGATGATCCTCATCGAGGGTCACAACCTGGGACATGCGATGAACATCTACATCAACAACCAGGACTGCTACTTCAATGCCAACTACAACACGGACACGCATATCATCCTGACCATTCCCGCAGACCTCATCGTCTATGGAGCAGACAACTCGCTGCCGATGGAGATCCGTGTGGAGACCACACACGGAACAGCTGTCTATGGCTTCCACGTCATTGCCGGCACACCGTCCATTGACTACTACAAAGCAGATATGCCGCTGAACGCACGGTTCGCTGCTGCACGAGATTGAATCCATATATGTGGCAGGTCTCGACACGGTGAAGATTGCGGACTGTCCTTCTTGGGAAGTCAACGACAGTTGCACCGTGGCCTACGTGACGATGCCCGCAACAATTCCCGTTCAGGGCATCCTCGTCATGAAATGCTTTGCAGGTACAGCCTACTGCGGTTTCTCGAAGTCGCCCATGGCTCCTGAACTCATCGGTGTGTATCCCGACATGCCGATACCCGGGCAGACCGTGACCCTGACAGGTAAGTATCTATCTGACTTGACGGCCATCAATATTGGCGGCGAGATTGATATCAACCTCGATGACGTGAAAGTCAGCGACGAGATGGACAAGGTGACGTTCAAGATGCCCGACCAGATTCCGTCAACCTCTGCCACGGGCACCATCAAACTGAGAACCCTGGGCGGCGTGGCCGAGCTGCCTTTCTACCGCTATGACTGGATCTTAGAGGACTTCGACGACCATGGCACAGCCCAGAACTGGAACTGGGGTACCGATGTTCGTGGTGCCTGGTGGGATGCTGCATCGTTCACCGTAGAGCCTGCATCTGGCGGGTGGATTGGCTTCGAAGCATACGCCGGATGGTGGGACCACAACATACAGTTCAATGGCAAGCAGGCTCCAGCTGGCATTGATGCCAGCACACCGCTGACCGACCTCGAACTGCGCTATGAGGTCTATCTGCCTCAGATGCCGGATGCTACCTGCTACACCCAGATTACCTTCATGGGCGGTACTGTTGACAGAACCGATATTGCCGACCAATACACAGGCAAGACCCTTGTCGGCGAATGGATGAGTGTGGCCATCCCGTTGACCAAGTTCGGCGAGGGTACCTATGGCGACCTCGTGGGCGCAGCTCCTGGTGACGACGGCAACTTCAAGATCTACCACGACTTCGAGAGCAGAGAGGGCGTCTGGTTCGCCGTTGCGTATGACAACTTCCGTATTTACAAAATCAAGCATCCTGGCGCTGGCTGCCTGCAGCAACGACGACAGCACGAGCGTGAGCAACCCGAAGGTGCAGTTCTGCGCCGTTAACGACACGACGAGTGCCGTCAGTCAGCTGACGTTTTCCAAGTGGAGCAGTTTCCAGATGGTGGATATCCAGAGTAACATCGAATGGCGGGTGAGCTGCGATGCCGACTGGATTTCGCTCTCGAACCACTCCGGAGTACCCATGACGGGCAAGACACTCCACCTGAAAGTGGCTGTGGCAGAGAACACAACGGGGCAGCAGCGTACGGCCAACATCACCCTGACGGGCAATGGACAGACAGCAATACTGGCCGTTGTGCAGAATTCCAATTACGTGGATCCCCTCGGATGGATTTCGGCTGAGGATGCTGGCAATGCCATGAAGATTGGCCTGAACCTCTACAACTCGCTGGAGGCTTACGGTACGTGGTTCGACTGGACGGACGACCCCATCGAGACCTTTCAGACCTGCTGGGGCAACCCGCTCGTCAAGGCCGACTGGTTCAACGCCGTGAAGGCCAACGGCTTCAATGCCGTGCGCATTCCAGTGACATGGTTCCCTCATACCGACGATAACTTTCAGGTGACTGAGAAATGGATGAACCGCGTCGAAGAGGTAGTGAAATACGGCCTGGATGCCGGACTCTATGTCATCCTCAACGTACACCACGACACCAACGGCGGATGGCTGGATGCCGACCTGAGCAACATCGACGAAATCTCAGAGAAATACGTCAACCTATGGACACAGATTGCCACCCGCTTTGAGCAGTATGATGACCACCTGCTGTTTGAGAGCTACA
>CAJOFE010000075.1 GCA_905233825.1 uncultured Prevotella sp.
GACGAACCATTCAAGGGATGCTGGGCATTCCCCGGTGGTTTCATGAACATGGATGAAACTACTGAGCAATGTGCCATTCGTGAGCTGGAAGAAGAAACGGGGCTGAAGGTGAATGAGGTACATCAGGTTGGTGCTTACTCCAAAGTCGAACGTGACCCACGAGGAAGGACGGTTACTGTGGCTTATCTCGCTATCATTGATGCGCCGATGGCTGTCAACGGTCAGGATGATGCAGCAAAGGCACAGTGGTTCCCATTGTCAGCGTTGCCAGAACTGGCCTTTGACCATGACGAGATTATGCGGGATGCTATCAAGAAATACAAGGAGGTCATCCGAGAAATGTCAAAGAAAGAAACGAAAAAAAAATGAAGCAAGGAAAGAGATGTATAATAGTATTGGCCGCTTCCATACTGACAAGTGCTGCCAGCTTGTGTCAGGAAAAGAATTATCCGCCAGTGGTGAAGGACATCCACATCGGTGCGACCAATCTGCCCATTGTGTTCATCCAAACGCTGGGGCACGAGATAGAAAAGGACAACCGTGTGTCGGCATGGATGAAGATTATCAACAATGCGGACGGGGTGAACTACGACGACACGACAGCACACCACGGTCAGACCATCGACTACGAGGGCTATATCGGCATCAAGTATCGCGGTAACTCGTCGTTCACCTACTCTGCCAAGAAGCCCTACGCCATCAAGCTGCTGACCGACAGCTACGAGCGTGGCGGAACGAAGCGCAAGGCCCCGCTGCTGGGTATGGGCAGCGACAATGACTGGGCACTGCTGGCACCCTACAACGACCGCTCGCTGCTGCGCAACAATCTGACCCTCGCGCTGGCTCAGGGCTATATGGACTACGTTCCGCAGGCCCGCTTCTGTGAACTGATACTCGACGGCATTTACTATGGCGTGTACAGCCTAACGGAGAAGGTGACTCGCGGCGACTCGCGGTTAGACATCAAGAAGGCGGGCGTGGATGGCGACAAGCTGACAGGCGGCTACATCCTATGCATAGACCGCAACGACGAGCCGAAAACGCACGCCAGCAAGTATCACCCGACGAACTCGGCCGGCGAAGTGTTTACCGACAATACCATCTGGGTGCAGCACAAGGAGCCGGAGCCTGACGAGATCACCGACGAGCAACTGGCTTACATCGACGGGCGCTTTGATGCCTTCGAAGATGCGCTCGCTGGAGACAACTTCAGCGATGAAAGCCAGGGCTATCGGCAGCACATCGACGTAATCTCGTTCATCGACTACCAGCTGGCCACCGAGATTGCCAACAACATCGACGGCTATCGGCTGAGTACATATCTCTACAAGCATCGCGACAGCGTGGACCCACGTTTCAAAATGACGCTGTGGGACTTTGACCTGGCATGGGGACTGCCCGATTTCGATAACATCCACACGGGCTACATGACCGACATCTGGACCTACAAGAACAACGATGCTGGATTAGGCACGAAGATGCCCTTCTGGTTCGATCGCCTCATGTCAGACCCCTCGTATATCGCTCAACTGAAAGCCCGCTATGCCGAATACCGTGACGGCCGCTATGCAGACGTACCGGCCGTCATAGACTCGCTGTCAACGCTGCTGACAGCCTACGGTGCTGCAGATCGTGACCATCAGGCATGGCCCCGTTGGGGAGAGGTGATCTTCCAGAACCATTACCTCGATGCCACCACATACGCAGAGGAGGTGGCCTACGTCAGAAACTTCGCTGCAGCCCGCATCGCCTGGCTCGACGAACAGTTAGGCTATCATCCAACAACCATTCGCAGTACAAAGACAGAAGGAGAGTCACTCCCCCTGCAAATTTATTCACCTAAGGGCATCCGCCGCAGCAGTCTGCTGCCAGGCTTAAACATCATCCGCTATAGCGACGGAAACAGCAAGAAAATATGGAAACCTCAAAACTAACAATCTTAACGACTATCTTTTTCGCTGCAGGACTATTCACGTCGTGTAGTAGCGATGACAATCCTGCTTCTGAACCCGGCGTGAAACCCATCGCCTGGAGCAACGGTGTGTTGCCGGGTACTTTCTCGGTCAATGCCGATGGACAGCAGGTGCAGTTCTCTCAGGGCAACCTGCAGTATCGGGCATCCACCCGTATCTGGCGCTTTGCCGAGCATCAGTACGACGTAGTTGGTGATGCGACAGCAGGCAACGTATATGAAAACGGCGTGAAGTGCAACAATGAGGCAATCGGCAACAACTATGACGGCTGGATAGACCTCTTCGGATGGGGTACTGGCAGTACGCCAACCCTCTCTGTCACTGACTCACAGCAATATCTCACCTACCATGAATGGG
>CAJOFE010000076.1:0-2273 GCA_905233825.1 uncultured Prevotella sp.
ACGCGGATAGCATTGAAGCCTGCGTCCTTGAACATCGGGAACAGTTCTGCCTTGGTCTTGGGCTGTCCCCAGCAGGTCTCAGAGTTGACATCCTGGCTGGTGCCATTGATGGCATCAAGGGTGTTACCTAAGTTCCAGCCTATCTTCATGTTGCTGACTGCCTGTGTGGCGGACTCAAAGTCTTCCACATCACTGCCAGTAGCCTGCCAGGTATCAAACAGCACGCTTCCCGTCAGCACGAAGAACACTGTGTGTACGCCAGACACCGTACCGTCGTAGTTGGCGGTCTTTGTCTGCCAGTTATCACCAGTGCTGCTGATGGTCAGCAGGTCGCTGCCGTCCTTGTCGTCAAGGCGCATCGATACACTGCCGTTACCTTTTACCAGCATCTTCAGTGAACCAAGACCATCAGCAAAGTTAACATTACGCACCTCGAAGATGCCCTCGGTGGGTTTGTCGGCTGTCATGTTCGGCGAGCCAACCTTTGCCACGGTATGACCGTTGCCCTCTGCCTGCTCAAACACGATGCCGAAGGTGGCGGCACAAGTGGCGGCATACTGCTCTGTATAGGGGTCGAAGTTCTTGATGGCACTCACACCCGTAAAGGTCGGAGTACACTCCTTGATGATGACGTTCTCCTCGTCCACCTCTATCTCATCGACAAAGAGGCTACGGAATCCGCCGTTGGTACCTAATGACGGTTCGAGGTCGTTCGACTGGTAGAACAGGTACCACTTGCCCTGATACTTGTGCAGGTGGGTATGGTTGTTGCCGTAGTTCATGCCGTTCTCACCCGTATTCTTGAAATAGTTGGCGCCATACGTCCATGAGTCGGCGTCGAGCGGAGTGGTCGTCGTGAAGTAGTTCATGCTGCAACCAGTCGGTTTCTCACCACCATAGGTCCACGGCTCATGACTGCTCCAGTCGTTGTTATAGGTATGCACGTACTTGCTGCCGATATAGTTGAGTTCATTCGCCTCGAAATAGTAAGGCGCATTCAGTTTGACAGGACCAGCGGCAATGGAATGCAGGTCATCACCTAATTTCACAATATACGACTCTCCTGTGCCATAGGCAAGCCAACCGTCACCATTAGCGTCAATGACTGCACCCGGGTCGAAGCCACCAGTCAGGTTCTCTGTGAGCGGTGATGTCCAAGGACCTAAGGGCGACTTTGCCTGAATAACACCAGAACCTGTGCCGCTGTTGGAGAAGTAGAGTGAGAAGAGCGTCGAGCCGTCGCTTTGCTTCTTACTGATGATGGTGGGAGCCCACGATGCCATGATCCACGGGGCTACGCTCTTGGTGTCAATCAGTCCGTGGTAGGTCCAGTTCACCATGTCATCGGTGGAGATGACAACGAGTGAGTTGATTGCTTCGTAGGTGTTCGATGCTGTTCCTGCCTCATACTGCTGATGGTCGTTGGTGCCATAGACATAGAGGCGACCATTATACTCGATGGCGGTGGGGTCAGCGATGTAGTGGAAGTCCAATAATGGGTTGGCTCTGTCCGTACCTAACTTGAATGACGATGTCCACGTCTTAGGTGTGACTGCGGCTGCCGACTCCGCCGTGCGGATGATGATGTCGTTGAAATATACTTTCACCGTTGCACCTCCGTTAAGTTTCTTCTGGTCGAACTGCTTCATGGTGAGCTTCACGAGTTTCTTGCCAGCATCGAGTTTCACGCTGTGGCTCTCGGCACCGTAGGTCACCTCGGTGTCGGTCTCGCTATTGTCGCTATAGACAGCCTTCACGCGAACCTTATAATAATTAACAGGCTGAGCAAAGGTCATATCTACTCGGGTGTAGACATCCGTGCTGAGGTTGCCCACCGTCCAGTAGTTCTCGCTCCAGACATCACCAAAGGTGCAACTCTTCTCGTCGGCATCCTTCGTGGCACCCCATTCCGGCAGTTGCATATCGGCAACAGACAGGGCGACATCCTCGTAGGTAGTCGGCTCGTCTGTTCCGCCGGAGCCTCCACTGCCGACGATGGTGATGCTTGTGAAATAGAACTTAAACGTCGTACCGTCAGGATTCTGGCTGTCCCAGTCGTTCACCTGCAGTTCTATCTTGGTAAGTTTCTTATCTGCTTTAAGATCAAGATATACTTTCGATTCACCGTAAACAATTTCGGTTTCCGATTTGTTCTCGTTATCACCATCACCGGCATAACCTTCATAATATGCCCTGACATAGACACGATAGAAATTTACAGGCTGCGCAAAGGTCATATCCACGCGGGTATAAATATTCGTGTTGAGGTTGCC
>CAJOFE010000076.1:2301-3002 GCA_905233825.1 uncultured Prevotella sp.
GCTGAGCCACCATAGCCGCCCCAGTCGAATTGCATGTCTGCGACAGAGAGACTTACATCCCCTGTGGTGGTCGGCTCGTCTGTTCCGCCAGATGTGGCAGATGTCAAAGTGACTCTTGTCACCGTGACAGCGTGACCCTGTATCTGCAGACCAGAGCCCTGTATCTTGGTGATGTCGTCAGTGGTCAGAGTGTAGGTGACGGGCAGACCTTCATCGCCCATTTGGGCTATCGTTGTCCACGGATCGTTGATGTTGATGGTCATCTGCCACCACCAGCCGGCGGCCTCAGCGTCGAGTTTCTCTCCCTCAACGGTCACTATGTCGCCTGCAACAGCATCGGCAAACAGGCTGCCATCAATGTTAACAGAAGTACTCCCGTATTCTACGGTTGTGCTACCCTCAAAGAGCACGGTCTCAGCCATGACTGGCATCATGGCCATCAAAAGCACTAAAAAGTTCAGAATTCTTTTCATATTAATTTATAGTTTTTGATTTCTGCTTGCAAAGTTCGCCATTTCTGCGTATATAGGCATATTCATTTGTAACACGAGGCTATTCATTTGTATCTTCCGCTTGAAAAGATGGAAAAAGGGCATTTTGTGTGAGCAAATGCCCCTCAATTACTAAATCACGACCTTTTTGCCATTCACTATATAAATACCCTTTTGGGGCTGTGTTACTCTGCGACCCTGCAGGTCAAA
>CAJOFE010000077.1 GCA_905233825.1 uncultured Prevotella sp.
ATGCCCACGGCCCCGTCATCCTCAGCCTCAGCACAGGAAGCCGTGCCTTCGCCCGAAAGGTCATGTTGCCTTGAAGCCGTCAGATTAACATTAAAATCCATCCGTTACCTCTGCCGTCAAACTCTTTAAAATAGACCTACAGTGATGAAATACCGAGTCATTATCTTTTCGTTGCTGCTTTCTTTCGGTTTCCATCTGCTTCGTGCCGAGGGCCTTGTGCAACTCTTGCCGAACAAATGGGAGTTCGAGAAGCAGACCGACGGACAAGGATTCTCCATCTGCTTCACGTTCTGTCCTGCTGTTGACACCCAGCTTTTAGAAGTGCCCGGAGTATTGACAGTTGGTATCGTCGATGGCCGGCGTCCAGGGGACGATTATGTTCTCGAAGCGGTACTCAGCTTTAGGCTGCCAACAAAGGGTCATCCCGTCCAGAAGATGCGTGTGGGTGTTCCGCTTTCACGCCTTTCTCAGCCTTGGAGCAAGCATCAGGCAGTGCTGAGCTATACGGAAGCACGCTTGACACTCTACGTTGACGGTCTGCTGATGGACAATGATTTCCCCTTCGGTGAGCCTTCAGGGATGATAGATAAAAAGGCTCTCATTGTCAATAAAAAGGCTGTGGGCAAATGGAGTCTTGTACAACCTGCGCTGAAAGCAAAAAGGAAGAATTGCCTCCCCCGCCCCCTCCAAAGGAAGGGAGGTTATTCTTCTCCTCTTCAGTACTTCACTCCCGAAGGTCACAACGCTTGGGTAGGCGACGTGGCGGCTATTCATCATAACGGGCGTTACCATCTGTTCTATCTCTTCGACCGCCGAGGTCATCGCAGCAAGTTCGGGCGTGGCGGACATTACTTCGAGCACCTTTCCACCGCCGACTTCCTGCATTGGACGGAGCATGAGGCAGCCGTGCCTATCGACGAGCAATGGGAGACAATAGGCACTGGCACACCATTCGTACTTCACGACTCGCTCTTCCTAAGCTACGGAATGCACACCTCTCGCCTTTTCCCGAACGAAGCCACTGCCACACCGATGCAATGGGACTCTATCCGTGCGTTGGGACATAGCGTAGCACTACCCTTTTCCGAACTCTCTGGTCGCATTCCTTCGGGAGCATCCTACAGCACCAGCACAGATGCCGACGGCAACCAATTCCGCAAATCACGCATTCTCATTCATCCCGCTGAAAATCCCACTATCTACACAACCGATGAAAGCAGGTTGATGATGCTGGCCAATTATGGTGCACGAGGCACTTGGACATCCGACCATCTAGATGGCGGTTGGCGCCAAGTCAGCGAAGACTTCCCGCCAGGCGGCGACTGCACCTTCATCTTCCGTTGGGGCAGCTACGAGTACATCGTCGGAGGCTTTACCCACATGTGGATGAAGCCAGCCAATGCTCCCATTGAAGCGTATCAGGATATGGTCTGTCAAGGACTGGATTTCTACGACGGACTTAGCGTTCCCAGCATTACGCCGCTGCCCGACGGACGCTATGTCATGGCAGGATGGGTGGAAATCAACCGTCATTGGGGCGGTCCGCTTGTGATTCGCGAACTGCTGCAAGATGCAGATGGACGTCTAGGTTCACGTTTCATGCAAGAACTGATGCCAGAAGCTGCCGGGCAAACACGTCTTCTATGCCAGACAATCAATGAAGGGGAACACTGGGAAGGTTCGTGCGACGAGACCTCCTTCCTGCTCACCAGCACCGTCCTGCCAGACAAAGATGGCAAAGTCGTCATTAACCTAATGGATGAAAGCGGGCGCACTTGCCCTTGGACATTGGATTTAAGCGAGGCCACCGCTCGCTTCGGCGAAGGACGCAGTCTGCGACAAGGTGGTGAGCCCCAACATGCCACAGACTATGCAATAGAGCATCTGTGCGGTATTGATTCGTCCTTCCCACTTCGTATCATCGTAATAGGCGACCCCAAATTGGGCGGTTCCCTTGTAGACGTGGAGATAGCAGGCCGACGCACCATGATTAGCCACCGCAGCGGACTCTTTGTGTGCCGTATGACAGTCGAGGCCGAGCATGCAACCATCTCAAACCTCTGTATAACACCGCTCTGACATCGTCTTAAATAAAAGATTATTTATAACAACTATATATATGAAACAGTTTTTTCTAATAGCATTAGTAATGCTTTCTTCGCTGGCCTCGGCCATTCCACCTCATGCACCCAACCGAGGCCTTGACCACTTCGACTTCTTCTACGCTGGCGAGAGTACGAAACACAGGATGTATATCGTTAAGGGCGGACAGATTGCTTGGAGCTACTTTGACCCTGATGGTCGAGGTGAGATTAGTGATGCTGTACTCCTCTCCGATGGTCATATCCTCATGGCACATC
>CAJOFE010000078.1 GCA_905233825.1 uncultured Prevotella sp.
CTCAGCCAGTTTGTTCAGGAAGTGCTCGGTCTGTTTGGCAAACTCCGACAGGTTGCCATCGGTGGGATCCTCCACAATCAGGCTCACACTGTTACTCGTTCCATAGCCGGGAATCTGAGGCAACTCGAAGGGCAGCACCTGTACATCCTTGATGTCTTGACAATCAAAGTAGAATCGATACATGACAAGGGTCAGCAGGTGGTTCATGCCAGGACGCTCGTCCCAGTTCTTCAGACGAACGATGAGGGTGGCGAAGTTGGAACCGGCACCTGAGTACATACCGTAGCCACAGCATACGGCGAAACTCTCCAGTTCAGGAATGTTCTTCACCTTAGCCTCTACTTGTTTCACCATCTCACGGGTCTGCTTCAGCGTGGTTCCTTCCGGTGCACGCAACTCAGCCATGAACACACCCTGGTCCTCCTGAGGTACAAGACCTGAAGGCAGGCTCTTCATGAAGAACACCAGCAGCACGGCAGCCAGTGCCAACAGGCTCCATGCCATGACAGGGCGCTTGATGAATTTCTGAACAGCCTTGCTGTATTTGTTGTAGATGGCGTTATAGCTCACGGTGTAGGCCTTCTTCGTGTAGTAGGTCAGGCCCTTGCCCTCCTGCTTGCCTTCTTTCATGCGCATCATAATGGCACAGAGCGCAGGACAGAGTGTGAGGGCCGATACACACGACAGACCGACAGAAGAGGCAATCGTCACACCAAACTGGGTGAAGAACGTGCCTGAGGTGCCGGGCATAAAGGTTACGGGAATAAACACAGCCATAAATACCAACGTACACGATACCACGGCTACCGACACCTCGCTCATGGCCTGACGGGTGGCTTCACGGGCATCGCTGATACCACCCTCCATCTTCGCCATGACGGCCTCGACCACCACGATGGCATCATCGACCACCGTACCGATGGCCAGCACCAGGGCAAACAGCGTCAGGATGTTGAGTGAGAAGCCTGCCAGCGAAACGATGGCAAACGTTCCCAACAACGACACGATAATCGAGATCGAGGGGATGATGGTGGCCTTGAAGTTCTGCAGGAAGAAGAACACCACCAAGATCACGAGGATGATAGCGATGACAAGCGTCTCGACCACGTTGTGGATGGCCGCGAAGAGGAAGTCGTCACTGGTCATCAAGGTCACTACCTCCAGACCGGCAGGCATCGTCCGCTTCGACTCCTCAAACGCCTTCTTGATGCGGGCGTTCACCTCAGTAGCATTGGCACCCGGGGCCGCGAATACCATGAACATAGCACCCGGACGGTCCTGGATATTCGAGGTAAAGTTGTAACTCATAGCACCAATCTTCACTTCGGCCACATCGCTCAGGTGCAGCATGCCGCCACCACTGGTGCGCAGCACGATGTCGTTGAACTCCTCAACCGTCTTCAGCGTACCCTTGTACTGCATCGAGTACTGGTAGGAGTTCTCCGACTGCTCACCCAGCGAACCCACAGCCGACACGAAGCTCTGTCCGCCGATGGCTGCAAAGATCTCATTGGGCGTCAGACCATACTGGGCCATCACGTCGGGTTTCAGCCAGATGCGCAGGGCGTAAGTGTTACCCAGGCTCTGCACGTTACCCACACCGGTAATACGCATCAGTCGCGGCTTCACATTGATATCTACGTAGTTCGAAACGAAGTCTTCGTCGTACTTGCCATCGGCACTCCTCACGGCGAAGATCTGCAGGATGTTGTTCTGACGTTTCTCCACCTTCACACCGACCTTGATCACGTCGGCAGGCAACAGGGCCTGTGCCTGAGTTACACGGTTCTGCACGTTCACCGTCGCCATGTCGGGATCAGTGCCCTGCTTAAAGTAGACAGTAATATCAGCACTACCGTCAGAGGCAGCCTTAGAGGTCATATAGGTCATGTCGGGCACACCATTGATAGACTCTTCCAGAGGCTGGATAACCGACTTCATCACCGTGTTCTCGTCAGCACCGGAGTAGCTGGCGGAAACCGACACCGTAGGCGGCGCAATATCCGGGTATTGCTCGACTGCCAGTGTGCTCATCGAGATATAGCCCACCAGCGCTATCACAATAGAGATGGCACATGCCATCACATATTTATTA
>CAJOFE010000079.1 GCA_905233825.1 uncultured Prevotella sp.
CAAAGTCTTGTGTCTTAGCGAAACTCATCATTGTCATCATCATTGCAGCCATCAGCACTGCGAATCTTAAACTTACTCTTTTCATATCATTTATCATTTTAATTGATTCTTTGACTTATTTGTTGTATATGACGCTGCAAAATTACAGATAGTTGCAGAAACCCCTGCATAAGTGGGATATTATGCAGGGGTTTGTGACGAATGGTGTGATAAACGGTAGATCTGTGACGAATGACATGATTAAGCGAGAGTAAAACCGAATTTATTCGAGTTTTGCCGAGCGCAAATGTCATCGAGCGAAGCTTTGGTGGCACTTACCACACTAATGCTCGCTTCTCCTTGGGGATAAACATCTTGTCGGTGGGCAGGATGCCGAAAGCCTCGTACCAGGTATCGATCATCGGCAGGGCTGCCATCACACGCAGACGAGCTGGTGAGTGAACGTCGCTGTTCACCAACATGGCGGTGTACTCAGGCGTTGAGTTGCAAGCCCAGACGCGGGCATAAGCCAAGTAGAAACGCTGATCAGGGGTGAAGCCATCGACATCGCCGAGGGGCTCAGAGGCCATGCGATTCTTGTAGGCACGATAGGCAATCTTCAGGCCACCATTGTCGCTGACGTTCTCGCCGAGGGTTTTCTGACCGTTCACTTTCAGACCAGGCACGGCTTCCTGCTCACTGAACCAGTCGGCAATAACCTTGGTACGCTCATCATAGCGGGCCTTATCGCCAGCCGTCCACCAATTGGCGAGATTACCGTCTTTGTCGAACTGACAGCCCTGGTCGTCAAAGCCGTGGGTCATCTCATGGCCTATGACAGCTCCTATAGCACCATAGTTGCATACATAATCGGCCTCGGGGTCGAAAAACGGGGGCTGTAGGATGGCAGCAGGGAAATTGATGCTGTTGAAGAGCGGGTGATAGAAGGCATTGACCGTCTGCGGCGAGCAGGGCATCATAGTCTTGTCAACGGGCTGATGCCAGTACTTGCGCAACCCAGCCTGACGCGACTCCTGCTTGATGCGGATGAAGTTCTCTACGAGGTTCTCCGTCTCGCGGATGTCAATGAACTTCTCCATGTCCTGCCACTTGTCGGGATAGCCTACGTTGATGTGCATGGCGTGCAGCTTCTCCAGAGCCTTGGCTTTAGTCGAGTCGCTCATCCAGGTGTTCTCCTTCAGACGGTCCTCGAAGGCGGGAAGTATTCCTTGACGTAGAGTTTGCCGATGGTTTCGCCCAGATTGCCACTGATGGTAGCGACGGCACGCTTCCAGCGGGGCTGCTGCTCCTGCACACCGCTGATGACCTTTGAGGCCTCGAAGGCACGGTCGGTGAAGGCATCGCTCAGAAAACCTGCGTAGGCGTTAATGACGTGCATCTCCATATATGATTTCAAGTCCTCTACGCTCGTCTCGGCCAGCACTTTCTCTACCTCGTGTATCGCATCGAACTCACCGACGTTCACCACGTCGATGTCCTTCGGCAGCCCTAATGCATCACGATAGGCCACATAATCGATGCCATTGAAGTCGTTGAGCAGCTGCTCCCATGACATCGGGTGGTTCGTAGCCATCGGATCGCGACGGGCCACCTGGTCGAGTGTCTTCATACCTATTCTATACTCAATGGCCCATGCGGCCTGCATCTTCTGCTCGGCTGCGGCTTCGCTGTAGCCCACCATCTTCAGATAGTCCTTGTTCATGCTCTTGACGGCGGCAACGGTGGCCTGCTGTTGCTCGTTTGGCTGGTCGTAGTACTCCTTGGGCAGCGAGGTACCACCATGCCCCGCAAACATCAGATACTCTGATGAGTTGAAGGGGTTCAGGCTCAGACTGAGGCCGAAGGGAGCAGTATTAAATCCCTTGGCATCGAGGGCGTACATCAGGCGCAGCGCCTCGTCGCGGGTCTGCACCTCGCGCACCTGCTTCAGGTAAGGCATAATCGGCTCGTAGCCCATACGGTTGCGGCTGACGCTGTCCATGTAGAGACGATAGAGCGCACCTATCTTCTGACCGTCTGAACCCTGCGGCAGATCTTTTTTCTCGGCGTATGCCATGATGAGTTTGTTGATGCGGTCGTTGTTCAGTTCATACAGGTCGGTAAACGCTCCGTTCTCAGGATGCTGTGCATCCAGCGGGTTCGCCTTCAGCCATCCGCCAACGGCGTACTGCCAGAAGTCATCACCAGGTTTCACACTCGGGTCCATGTTGATTTTCATCGAAGTCTGTGCCGTGCTCGCTAAGCTAACAAGAGCGAGGGCAACGGCGAAAAACAATTTTCTCATAATTACAATTTATTCAGTTTAACTGTTCATTTTAACTCTTAGACGCATGGTGCAGTCGAAAACTACACGATTAACGTTGAATTTTACGTACTCATTCTGGCCTGTGCCTCCTTACCTGCGCCTGTACCTTTGTATTTGCTGCGGGTGGCATTGAGGCGGTAGACAATGGAGAGAAGGAGTTTGTGTGTAGAAAAGCGGTTGCACTGACGGAACTGGTTGTAGCCTAAATCTCCTGACTCGTTGACGCGGTTGCGCTGTAGGCAGTCGAGGACGGCACAGCGGAGCGTGAGCGAGCGATCCTTTAGCAAACTCTTCTGTGCCACGAGACCAAGACGGAGGTTGTAAGTATCGTTGTAGAAATTGTAGGAGTAGCCTTTGGAGCGGTACATCAGATTGATATCGAACTGCCAGCCATGATTCAGCGTAAAGGTGTTGAAGGCGTTAAGCGTGCCTGTGACGTCGAGGTAAAGGTCCTGCTTCTCAATGCCTGCCGTGGCATTGAGCGACCAGATGCCGACACGAGGTGTGACAGCGAGATAGGCACTGAGCGTATTGACAGGTTTGTCGAGGTTAATGTGTTTGACAAGAGTAGCATCCGGCTGCGTAGTGCTGATGTATGTCCATTGGGTGATGGCGTTCTTGGTGTGCTCGTAGGAGGCAGTGAAAGTGAGCCATCGATAGGACAAGTTCAACGTCAGCTCGTGCAGACGTTCGTTGAGCAGCTGCGAGTTGCCAGCCTGTAAGGTATAACGGCTGATGTAGGTCACGGCGTCGTTCATGGCGAAGAAGCTGGGACGCTCGGTCTTGATGCTGTACGACAGAGCCGCCTGCACCTTGCCCAAGGATATGGAATAGGCAGCGGTGGGGAACCATTCGTCCATCGAGCGGTGCAGGAAATTCTGGTTTTGTGTATCGTCATAGTCGTAGAGTGTATGCTCATAGCGCAAACCGACGCTGGCGTTGCCGTACTGGCCGAAGTCACAACCATACTCTGCAAAGGCGGCAATATTGTTCTCCTTGATGTCGGCATCGGTGTTGGCGATGGTGACCTTGTCAATCCAATAGGTATTGTGGCGCTTGGCGAAGGTCATCTCCGTACCCGCTTCAATCGTGCCTTTCCAGAGAGGATAGGACAGCACGAGCTTAGTGGCGTAGAGACGGCTATTGGTGCCTGACTTGCTGAGGACGAAATCGTCGTTCACCTGACTTTGCTCAACGTTCTCACGATTGGTATCAGTGCCGCTCGTCATGTAGTCGAAGTTGAAGTCGATGCCCAATTCGCCAACTTTGCCGTTGTAATATGTGTTTACGAGCCAGCCCAGCGGTTTCGACTCCTTGCTGGTTTGATGAGAGTAGAGATGGTCGATATGTACGTCATTCTCAAACACATCTTCGTCGTAAATCACCTGATTGGCGCCGTTCGTCTGCTGCGTAAAGTCGGCTCTCACCCCAAGCGAGTGATTCTCGTTCAGCTGCCAGTTTACACCTGCCGTATAGGTAAGGTTGTCGTGCTTCCACGTCATCGTGTAAGGACCATACTGGCGGAATACCTTGTTCGTTTTGGTGATGTCCTCGATGGTGCTGTACTGGCGATAGTCCTGATGGTAATAGTAGATAGAGCCAAAGATATCGACAGCATGGGCACGATAGTTGGCACCCAACTTCACTTGTGGACGATCGAAATCGTAGCGCAGGTCGTGCTCGTTAAACAGCGTCCCATTCAGGCTCAGACCATCGCCCTGCTGCTTACGGGTACGGATGCGTACCACGGCCCGCACCTGGGCATCGTACTGAGCACCAGGGGCGTTTATAACCTCCACGTCGCGGATGTCCTCGCTATGCAGACGCTTCAGTTCGCTTGCGTCGCGCATCTTGCGGCCATTAATATATATAAGAGGTGAACCCTTACCCAGCACCTCTGGTGCTTCGTCGGAACCTGTCATACCTGGCACCTTGATGAGCATCTCGCCCAGTGTGCCTGACTGAGCCAGCGGTGTGCCTTCAATGCGTGTAACCATCGCACCTGCTTTCAGACGGGTGTTGGGGAGGCCGCCTTTGATGACGACCTCCTGCAACGCCACCAACTTGTTTACAGATTCTATAGAGTCCTGCGACTCCTGCGCTTGCACCGTCATTGCCCAAAACATTGCAATCACCAGTGCTGTCATCCAAAAAACAACTCTTTTCATCTTAAATACTTAACTCTTAATTCTTGATATCCACGCCGCCGAGGAAATTGCTGGCGATGATGTGGAGGGTTGGTGCCTTCGGGTCAACAGTATGTGTGGCATGATTGCCTACACCACCGATAAAGCTTTGGCTTTTTACCTCTACGTTGACCGTCGTGGGCACGAAGAGTTCGATGCCGCCAAAAAAAGTGTGGATGTCGATCTCCTCATCCTCAGTAATCACGGCCTCACGCAGATCCAGTCGGATGCCGCCGCAGAA
>CAJOFE010000080.1:0-2173 GCA_905233825.1 uncultured Prevotella sp.
CAGTTGGTTAGAGCAACAGACTCATAATCTGGAGGTCGTAGGTTCAAGCCCTACCTGGTCCACACTGAAAATCAAGCACTTACGAGTTTCTCGCAAGTGTTTTTTCTTTTTAGGTGACCTTCAGGTGACCTTTTTGAGCGAAAAGTGATACTTGCCCGCTTTCTGAAATCGATAGTTATTCCAAGAGTCTTCTTGAAATTGTCATATCGGCTGTAGATACTTAGTAAGTAAGCATCCGTTAATTGTTATCAGAATGTTCAGACTTAACCCAACTTTGACGCTGTAAGTTTGATTTTTCTTGCTAATCAGCGACTTGCACATTCTCGCTATGGTGACTGTGTTCTACAGATTTTGATTTTTCGGAACGGCATTTTCTTGTAGTTCAACATAGAATAAATGTCAGCGGCCTGTTCTGTTGGCGTGCTGCATATTCTCATTTCGACCCTCTCGCCCATCGCATTGACGGCCTCTGAGGTCACCGCCTTCTGCGTGCTCATGATCCGTACTATCTCCGTCCAGTATGGCGTGGGGTATTCCGCTTTCGGGTTCGGGTCTGCCTTCTTGCGTTTTTCGTTCTCTTTCTTCATCTGGTGGCGTATGACGTTCACTATCCAGTATGAGAGCAGTCCGAGGAAGAGGTGGGCATCCGAGCGGTCATCCTTCTGGTGATATATCGGACGGAGGTTGAGGTCTGTCTTCAGCTGTCGGTTCGAGCACTCTATCTCACGGATGAGGTTGTAATAGTCCCATGTGGCCTTCTCGTCGAGCGTCTTCACGTTGGTGCGCAGGAAGTAAGTGCCATAGACCTGCTTTTCGGGTATTTCGAGTGCCCAGGTGACAGCGGTGGCCTTGTCCTTTGCGTCCTTCTGTATGTCTATGCGGTAGTACCGGGCGATGGAGGGATAGCGGCCCTCGAGCTTGCCGATGCGCTTCAGGACGGCCTCGTACCTTTTCGTGCCGCCCTTCTTCTGCAGTGAGGCGGCAATGGTGTTCAATCCCTCCTCGAAGCGTTTGCGGAAGCTGCGGTTCATCGACTCCTCCTTCAGGGCCTTGGCCGGAGAGTCTATCTTCAGGTAGTAGTCCTCGCCGTCGGTATGTACCTCCTGTAGCTTGATGGGCTGCTGCTTGTTGTCATGGACGACGACCGTCCTGGCATCGGCACCGACGGTGTAGTCGGTCAGGGCCTTGCGTGAGACGCAGAGGTAATTGTAGCCCTTGGCCTTTATCAGGTCGAGGTTCTCCTGCGAGGCGATGCCCGCATCTATCACCACAAGCACCTTCTGGCCGTCAGGCTCTCCCACGGGATTCCTTGCGATAAGCTTGTCCACCATGTCGGGCAGTGACTTCGGGTCGGCGGTGTTACCCTCCAGGATAGCACTGTAGCGGATGAAGCCTTCAGTGTTGATGGCAAGTGCCAGTACCAGCAGCTTGCAGTCGTGCCTTCCTGCTTGCGTCCTTACGGCCTTCGAAGTAGAAGTTGGTCAGGTCGAAAAGCATGATGCGGTTCGTGGGCCGGAACAGGTCGTCGGTCGTCTGGCACAGATACCTCTCAATCTTCTCCTTCTCCTTGAGGAACCAGTCGGCCACGCTGTACACCTTGCGCTGCGTGACAGACTCGATGGCAAGGTCGAGCAGCTCGCACACACCGGAGTTGTCGCGCATGATGCGCATCGACTTCAGTTCTGACGGAGTATATACGGTACGCACGATAAGGTGACCGATGGCAAGCTTCACCTGCTCCTCGTCCCATCCCAGCGAGCGCAGGAAGCGGTCGAAGCCAATCTGGCGGATGGCCTGGAGGCATAGCCACTCGGCACCGATGTCGCGGGCGTCCCTGTGTTCCAGCGTGTCAACGTCGATACGCCGTTCAGCCTTCGCCCTGCTCGCCTCAAAGGCCTGGTGGATGACGTCAAGCTTCTTCTCCTCCACAAGACGCTGCCAGTACTCGTCTATCTTATGGCGGACAACATCACTGTACACTGCCATCTGGTCTTCCCAAAGCTCACGCTCGCCCTGATGCTCGTACTTGTAGGTCAGACCGCAGGAGATGTCGCGGATCTCCTCTGGCTTCAAGCCGTGGATGAACCCAACGTTCAGCAGGATGCGGGTGCAGGCCCGGCCGCTGGCATTGCGGTAGGATTCCTTCAGCCGGTAGTACTTCTCGTACTCACCT
>CAJOFE010000080.1:2209-4191 GCA_905233825.1 uncultured Prevotella sp.
GTGTTCTACAATGGGGGTTTGGCATCTTTCCGAGGCTAACTGACTGAAAATCAAATGCAACTTTTTTGAAAAAAGTTCAAAGCGTTAAAGTTGGGTTAATATAATATTTTCTATTAATCTTGCCATTAAAGGTACGTTCAATTTTATCAGTCTTACTATACAACAGCGGTATCTTGTAAGATTCCAACCTTGATTTCAAATGTAGAGCTAATGCCTTTCTATTCAATTCACAACCTTCATTCCTGTCCCCATGGCCCTCTCCGATGACTTCCTGGATTTACTTACAAAGTGCCTGAACCAGTGCGTCAACCTGCTGCTGAGTCATGCCATGCGTGAGGAGATAGCTGGTGAAAGCCTTTGCATAATCCACTGTGGGCAGTTGTGCCTCGTTGGTGATGTTGGCATAGTACATTAGGCAAGTGTTGAGCCGCAATGACACAAGCGTATTACACAGGTCAGCGTCCTTTTCAGGATCTATCTGATAATAGTTGTCATACGTTAGCAGATAGTCGTCCACCATCTCATCGTACGTTGCTCCGCAGAGGCCCTCCAGCAGTGCGCACACATATCCTGTACGGTCCTTGCCTTCCATGCAGTGTACTACATAGGGAGCCTGACGCAACGGAAGTTCCTTCAGCGCCTCAATCAGTCGCTTGTTGTAGTCGTCGGCAGTAGGATCAGCCTTCAGCTGACATAGTATCACGTTGCCGCCCTCCCAAAGCGAACGGCTGTATGAGGGCATTTCGTATGACTGCATCATAGCCTCGGTGTCGGCAAGGTCGAGCACCGTCTTCACCTGCTCGCGCTCCAGATATTCCGAAACATATTTGGCTCGGTTTATGTCGTTGCAGAATGGCGATGAAGCGCGATGGAGCACGCCGCTTGCAATGTTGCCGGCAGTCACGCTGCGGGCATTGGCAAACTCTGCATCGGTGATGTTGGAATATTTAGTGCGTTCATTGGAGTATTTCATGCTCAGTGCCCGTTGCACGTCAATCTTTCCGCCCTTTTCCTGCATCTTGATGACTACGCTGTGGCCCTCCAGCCCCGTGAGTTCTTCAGGCAGGCCGATGTTGTTGGCAGTAAAGCAGATGCTGGGATAGGTGGGATAGGCCACGCAAAGATACTCACCGTTGCGGGTATAGAAGCCATCGTAGTATGGCATGACGATGTCCTTGCCGTCTAAGGTTATGTTGATAATGTCGCCAAGCGTGAAGCCAGCCTTCGACATGTCTTCTTCCTTGACGTCCAACATGGCGGCACCAAATTCGTTATACGATGTGATGACGGCATTCAGCGTAGGCTGGTTGCCGGTGTTGTCATCTTTTGAACAAGAAGTCATCAGAGACAATAGGGCTACTGCAGTCAAGAGGAAGGCTGACTTCAAATTGCTCAGCAACAATGCTGCAGCGGGAGGATGTTTTGATAGGGATGAGTCCATGGTTAATGATTATATCCTGTCACCGTCAGAGCGATGGAGATGAGAAGGAAAGACCCCACCCCTGCCCCCTCCCCTTGGTGGGGAGGGGAATAGAGGATGGGGTGAGTATTAGTCAGCCAGCTTGGCCTTGATCATCTCGCGGTTCAGGCGAGCGATGTTGGCAATGGTCTCGTTCTTCGGGCAGACGGCCTCGCAGGCGCGAGTATTGGTGCAGTTACCGAAGCCGAGTTCGTCCATCTTGGCAATCATATTCTTCACACGACGGGCAGCCTCTACGCGACCCTGGGGAAGCAGGGCGAGCTGGCTAACCTTGCTGGATACGAAGAGCATGGCAGAGCCGTTCTTACAAGCGGCTACGCAAGCGCCACAACCGATACAAGAAGCGCAGTCCATAGCCTCGTCAGCATCCTCCTTTGGAATCAGGATGGCGTTGGCATCCTGAGCCTGGCCGGTGCGGATGGTGGTATAGCCGCCAGCCTGCATAATCTTATCGAAAGCGTTACGGTCAACCATACAGTCCTTAATCACGGGGAAGGCTGCT
>CAJOFE010000081.1 GCA_905233825.1 uncultured Prevotella sp.
GGCACGGGCTTCTATCCCAGCCGCTTTGCCAACAACAAGCTAAAGTGGGAACAGACCAAGGCATGGAACATCGGTCTCGACCTGACCTTCCTGAACAACCGCATCGAGTTCATCTTCGATGCCTATCTGAAGAACACTGACAACCTGCTGATGAGCGCCGCCCTGCCCACGTATATCAGCGGCATCATCGGTTCGCCGATGGTGAACTCGGGTGCCATGCGCAACAAGGGCTTTGAGTTCACGCTGAACACAGTAAACATCTCAAAGAAGGACTTCGAGTGGCGCACGGGCATCACCTTCTCGCTGAACCGCAACAAGGTGACCAGGCTCTACACCGAGAGTTCGGGCATGCAGGGCAACATCAACGGCCTGACCTATACCTACACCACCGTGGGCGAGCCTGTGGCGCAGTTCTATGGCTACAACGTCATCGGCATGTTCGAGAAGGAGGACGACTTCTACCAGAAGGACATCAACGGCGACTACCTGCTCGATGCCCAAGGCGACCGGATGATCGTGGCACTGCCCGAGGGCAAGGAAGTCAACGAGGGTACTGGCATCTGGTACGGCGACTATATTTACGAGGACCGTAACGGAGACGGTGTCATTGACGAGCAGGACCGTACCTTCCTTGGAAACCCGGAACCGAAGTTCACCTTCGGCATCAACAACGACTTCCACTGGAAAGGTTTCGACGCGAATCTCTTCATCACTGGCTCGGTGGGAAACAAAGTGTTCAACTACCTGGCCCAGCAGCAGTCGAACCCTACGAACCGATGGGTGACGCTGAAGTCAGTGTGCAATTATGCCAAGTATGACTTGATTGATCCCGCGGGCGAACGCACCCTGGCCAACATGCAGATGACCAATCCCGGAGCCGGCACCTACCGCATCGACCAGGCCACAGCCAACGAGAACAGCCGCATGAGCAACATCTTCATCGAGGACGGTTCCTATCTCCGCATCAAGAACCTGGCCATCGGCTACACCGTGCCGAAGAAATGGCTGCAGAAGGTGAAGATTGAGAACCTGCGCGTCTACTTCAACGTACAGAATCTCTGGACGATTACTGGCTATAAAGGCTACGACCCCGAGGTGGGTGCCTACAACCAGGGAGTGTTGCTGCGTGGTGTGGACTATGCCCGCTATCCTTCGCAGCGCATCTATACGTTTGGACTGAATCTGAATCTATAACCTCTAAACAGACATGGAAATATGAAACAATTTATATATATCGCGACAGCAGCACTTCTGCTGATGATGACCGTCTCGTGCAGCGACGATTTCCTGGACAAGACACCTGACGGAGAATACATCGAGGACAACTTCTACGACTCGGACGAAGCCCTCTATGCCTCCACGGCACCGCTCTACAACCGTGCATGGTTCGATTATAACACACGCGGCATGCTGCTCCTTGGCAGCCTGCGGGCCAACGATGCCTACTCACCCTACAACTGGCCGGAATACGGTATGTTCACCGTCACAGCCCTGAACGAATACCTGAGCGACATCTGGGCTGGCTTCTTCTCGGTGGTCACGATGGCCAATGCAACCATCGACAACATCAACACGAAATCAACCGACAATGTCTCGGAGGAGGCAAAGCAGACAGCCATCGGCGAGGCCCGCCTGATGCGCGGTGTGGCCCTGTTCTATGCTATGCACGTCTGGGGGCCGCTGGTACTATTCGAGCACAATCAGGAGGTCGTGGACAACCCCGTTCGTCCGCGCAACCCAGAGGAGGACGTGTTCCAATTCGTCATCAACGACCTGACCTACTCTGCCGAGAACTTGCCCGAAACGCCTTATGCAGCCGGACGTGCAACCAGTTGGAGTGCCAAGGCCATGCGGCTGGGACAAGGCCCAGCGCGACGAGGCTGACCTGACACAGGCCAAAAAGTATGCTCTGGACGTGATAGAGAACAGCGGCAGCAAGTTGCTCGACGACTATCACAATCTGTTTAAGTACCGCTACAACAACAACGAGGAGTCGCTGCTGGCCTGCCAGTGGTACAAATCAACTACCATGCAGTGGTACGTCTGCAACGCCACCATCTCTGACCTCTGTGCCGACAGCAAGATGCTGGGTGGCGTAATGTGCTGGAGTGCCCTGAATGCTTCGCCCGACATGCTGATGCAGTATCGCTACAAAGGCAGCAACGGTGCCTACAAGTGGGAGGTGACACGACGTGACGCTTCGTTCTGCACCAATGGCGTACACTACGACTACATCGCCATTGCCGACGGCGGCTACACCTATGAAGGCTCGGCTGCTCCCATCAAGAAAGGTGTGGTGGGCGGCCCCAACGACGACAACGACGGCTTTGTGGACATGATGTGCTCTCCGCTGAACACCTACATCATCCGTCTGGCTGATGTCTATCTGATCTATGCCGAGGCTTGCTTAGGCAACAACTCATCACTTTCCGGCGAGGGCCTGCAGTACTTCAATGCCGTACGCCGTCGTGCAGGCATCGACGAGGCTGCATCCATCACCCTCGAGGACATTATCCGTGAGCGTCGCGTGGAGTTTGGCATGGAATATATGAACTGGTACAGCATGCTGGAGTGGTATAAGTGGAAGCCCAACTTCATGCTCAACTACCTGAACAACCAGTATCGCGGCTTCACCTACAATGAGGTGCGGGTGGGAATGGACAACGAGCTGTCATTCTACCACAATCCTGACAACGATTGGGAAGAAGTCGTCTCGACCGAGTTCGGCGACCTAGTGGCACCCGATGTGACACCAGTTATCACCAAGGACAACATCTTCTTGCCTTATCCTGAGGCCGACGTCATTCAGAATCCGTATCTGAAGCGCGAACCGGAGCATTATAACTTTAACGAATAAAAACGTAAGAGCATTATGAAAATTTCGAAATATATCCTGACGTGCATCGTGTCGCTGCTGGCCATTGGCAGCAGCCTGACGCTGACATCGTGCAGTGACGAAGACGGAGGCGGACAGCCCGTCATTGAGCGTGTCCGGCTGACTGACCCTGAGAAAGCCGACTCTACGTTCACCGTAGCAGGCTTGGGACAAATGATTCTCATCGAGGGGCACAACTTGGGACATGCGATGAATATCTACATCAACAACCAAGACTGCTACTTCAATGCCA
>CAJOFE010000082.1 GCA_905233825.1 uncultured Prevotella sp.
TGTTTCTTCCTTCACTTCACGGGAGACGGCATGTTCCAGCTGTTCACCACGGTTGACATAACCTGCCACAAGTATGAAGTGCGGTTTCCCATATTGCCGAATAAGCAGAATCTGTCCAGTTTGCTCATCGATAACCACCATACTCACGGCCACATTGTACATCGGGAAACGATACTGTTGACACTGAGGGCAGTATGGTACTATCCCCTCACCCTCTAATTCCCGCTCCGTGAGTGCCGTTCCACACTCATAACAATGCTTCTGAATCATACTCATTTCGACAATCGTTCTAATGCTGCAGCATCCAGCCGATACACTGTCCAATCCTTCATAGGTACGGCTCCAAGGGAGAGGTAGAAGTCGATGCTGGGCTGGTTCCAGTTCAGACACGACCACTCCATACGTCCACAATGGTGCTCCCGTGCTATCTTGACCAGATGCAATAGCAATGCCTTTCCATAGCCTTTGCCGCGCTCTTCTGGCCAAACAAACAAGTCTTCAAGATACAATCCTGAATGTCCGATGAACGTTGAGAAATTGTAGAAGAAGAGCGCGAAGCCGACCTCACGCCCATCCATGACGGCAAAAACGGCTTCTGCCCTGTGCTCATCAAACATTTCCCGTTCCAGCACGTCCCCAGAGGCAATTACCTCGTTCTCCATCTTCTCATATCGGGCTATGCCCTTTATAAACTCCAGCAACAACGGCACATCCTATTCAATCTTTCCTGCCAACCTCATACGAGTTGCCGCTGGTGTCGGCGTGGCGGTGATAGTGGCGGTATTGACCGTCTGCTGATCTCCGTCGATGTCGAACTGTAGGGAAGCTCCGTCTGTGCGCACGTCGATGGTGACGGGAGCACCCATCACCAATGGCAGGTTGACGTCGCCGTGACCAGTTGGGAATCCGCAAAGCACAGGAATGTGGTACTCAGCCAACAGCTCGTGGAGCATGGCTTCAATACTTATGACCTTGCCGTTCTCGTCTGTGAACTCCGTGCCGCAGCTGATGAACTCGCCGAGAATGACTCCCTTGCAACGGTCGAACACGCCGTTCATCTTCAGCAAGCGCATCTGGCGGTCGATGTTACGCATATTCTCACCGATTTCTTCCACGAAAAGAATCAGGTCTTTGGCCTTGGTGGCATCAGCCCGAGAGCCGACGTTGGGCGCGAAGGTGCAGAGATTGCCGCCAACGAGCACGCCACTGGCCTGGCCCAGAATGTTCTGCTGATGTGCAGGAACTTCATAGCGGGGAACTTTGCCCAGCAACAGGTCGCGCATCATCGTACAGGTCTTGTCGGTACCGCCCTTGGCCAGCGTGGTACTCATGGTGCCGAGGATGCTCATCACTCCGGCACGGCTCCAAAACCCATGAATGGTGGAGATGTCGCTGTAGCCGACAATCCACTTCCTGGCAGCCTTCACTTCGTCGAATGGAAGCTGGTCGATGAGTTGGATAGTGCCATAGCCGCCGCGATTGCAGAGGATGGCCTTGATGCTTGGGTCACTCAAAGCCCAGCGGATATCACTCACGCGCTCTTCCACCGTTCCTCCAATCTTTCCGTCCAGCACCTTGTCGACATTGGGGCCGATGACGGGTTCAAAACCCCATGAGCGAACCACGTCGGCTGCTTTCTCAATGGTCTCCATCGGCGTATAGTACGAGGGAGAAATCATCGCCACCCTGTCGCCCGCTTTCAGATAGTCAGGCTTCGCGCAGTTCAGCACAACCTGCTCTTCAGGAGTCGGCACTACTACAATGTCATCGTCATCCTTGCTGCACGATGTCATTCCAAGGCTGCAGATTAGGATGGCAGCCATCATCCATATTTTTTTCGTCATACTTTTAGAAGAACTTCACGATTTCATCCAGACTCCTTCGTTCAGGACGATTAGGCTCTGCTTTATTTTTGTTTCTTTAGTTTTTCCGATAGTCTGCTATAGGTGCCACCGTCACCGGATGGCGTGTGGCAATGCGATAGCTGATGCCTATCTGGAGAAGCTCGTCGAGGAAAGCATCAAGGTAGTTATCGTCTGCAAACCGCTGCATCAGACTGAGACAGAACGTGCCGTTCACAGCACTCATCTCGACGGTAAGGGCATACGGCGTATAGGCCTCTGTGTACATTTCACTGACATATTGCTCTGCAGCACCCAGGTTGGCCTTGCCGACATAGCTGACACAGGCTGAAGCAGCCGACAACGCTACACTGAAGGCTTTAGCCATCGCCTGATGACGACCATCAAGGGTGGGCACCTTCTCGAACATATCTTGGGTGTTCTGCGTCTGCCAAAAGCCCTCAATGACGTTATCCTCGTTCGACTGCAGGGCCACCATGCCTCGGAATATCGTCTGCTGCAATTCAAGA
>CAJOFE010000083.1 GCA_905233825.1 uncultured Prevotella sp.
GACACCTCGCTCATGGCCTGACGGGTGGCCTCGCGGGCATCGCTGATGCCGCCCTCCATCTTCGCCATGACGGCCTCGACCACCACGATGGCATCATCCACCACCGTACCGATGGCGAGCACCAGTGCGAACAGCGTAAGAATGTTGAGCGAGAAGCCTGCCAGCGAGACGATGGCAAAGGTGCCTAACAGCGAGACGATAATCGATATAGAGGGAATAATCGTGGCCTTGAGGTTCTGCAGGAAGAAGAACACCACGAGCACCACGAGGATGATGGCAATGACAAGTGTCTCCACCACGTTGTGGATGGCGGCGAACAGGAAATCGTCGCTGGTCATCATGGTGACGAACTCCAGTCCGGCTGGCATCGACTTCTTCGTCTCCTCAAACAGTTTGTTGATGCTGGCGTTCACCTGAGTGGCATTAGCACCAGGAGCCGCAAACACCATGCAAAGGGCACCTGGCTTGTCCTGGATGTTCGATGCGAAGTTGTAGCTCATGGCACCAATCTTCACCTCTGCCACATCACTCAAGTGCAGCATACCGCCGCCACTGGTGCGCAATACGATATCATTAAACTCCTCGATGGTCTTCAGCGTACCCTTGTACTGCATAGAATACTGGTAGGAGTTCTCCGACTGTTCACCCAAGGAACCTACACCAGCCACGAAACTCTGTCCACCGATGGCTGCGAAGATCTCGTTAGGGGTCAGTCCGTACTGTGCCATCACATCGGGCTTCAGCCAGATGCGCAGGGCGTATGTGTTACCTAAGCTCAGTACATTACCCACGCCAGTGATACGCATCAGTTTCGGCTTGATGTTGATATCGACATAGTTTGATACGAAATCCTCGTCATACTTACCGTCGGCACTTCTCACAGCGAAAATCAGCAGAATGTTGTTCTGACGTTTCTGTACCGTCACACCGACCTTATTCACGTCGGCTGGCAGCAAAGCCTGTGCACGGGTCACGCGGTTCTGCACATTCACCGCCGCCATGTCGGGGTCGGTGCCCTGCTTGAAATAGACAGTAATCTCTGCTTCACCGTTAGAGGATGCCTTAGAGGTTATATAGGTCATGTCCGGCACACCGTTGATGGCCTCTTCCAAAGGCTGGATGACCGACTTCATCACCGTGTTCTCGTCAGCACCGGAATAGCTGGTGGTGACCATCACTGTAGGCGGCGCAATGTCGGGGTATTGCTCCACGGCCAGTGTGCTCATGGAGATATAGCCCACCAGCGCTATCACAATCGAGATGGCACATGCCATCACATATTTATTGATGAAAATATTATTCTTCATGCGGAGTATTACTTTTCACTTATCACTTCTCACTTTTCACTTCCTGCGGATAAAGCACCTTCAGCCCCTCCGTCACATTGTTAGCGCCAGTGGTCACAATACGGTCGCCCACATTCAGGCCACTGGTTACGATGAAGTCCTTACCGTTACCTGTATCTTCTGTTGTTACCTCGACAGCAGTAGCCGTACTATCGGCCTTTACTTTATAAACCTGTGACTTGTCCTGAAGGCGTACCACAGCATTCTGAGGAATGACGATGACGTCCTTCTCGTCGAATTTTACCACGACCGTACCCTGTATGCCAGAATACAGATGGCCGTCGGGGTTGGGGAACGACACCTTAGCTGTCAACGAGCCTGTAGCGGCATTCACGACACCCGTCAGACTGGCAAAACGCCCCTTGTGAGGATACTCCGTACCATTCTTCATGGAGGCAATTGGGCAATGTACTTCTCTATTTGGGCAGCATTCATGCCTTCTTTCACTGCACTCTCGATAACGGCCTCCGTTATGGAAATCTCGGCATCCATCGTCGTATTGCCGCTTAGCATGGTCAGCTGCATCCCTGGCGACACCTGGTCACCTGAACGTACGGGAATCTCGCCGATAACACCAGATACGGAAGCCGTGATGGTGCAGAAACCGAGGTTCACCTTCGCACGGTTCACAGCCGCCCTCGCCTGGGCCACCGAAGCCTGGGCCTGCTTGTAGGAATTCTCAGAGTTGCTCAGCATATAGCTGCTCACTATCTTCTTCTCAAACAGGTTCTTGTTCGATTCATACTCCAGTTTGGCAGAGTTCTCCTGAGCCAGGGCTGCCTGCAGATTAGCCTGCGCAGCCTCCAACTCAAGCTGG
>CAJOFE010000084.1 GCA_905233825.1 uncultured Prevotella sp.
GGAATACGTTATACGTCCGCAAGAGATTCCACGGAGAACCAGTTGCCCCTATAGGCTCTGACTACGCCCCGATTCGGTCTGTGCACAGGAGTTCTTCTTAGTTTCCATCTTTGAAGATTGTAAAACTAAGAAGATATGAGAAGAGAAGAGTTTGAATGTATTGGAGTAGATGTCTCGAAGAAGACACTGGATATCGCGTTGTACCGTGGTAAAGTTGACTGGAACGAGGGCCACATCAAAGTGGACAACAGCGGTTCCGGCTACAGGGAGTTGAAGAAGTGGCTGCGCCTGAGGAATGCGGAGAAAAGCCGGTTGCGCGTCTGCATGGAGGCCACGGGACTTTACACCCATGACTTCCGCACCTGGCTGGAACAGGAGGGAATCACCTACTACGTGGTGGATCCGAAGCGTATGCACGACTTCACGCCGCCACTGGGCATCAAGGGCATCCGCCAGACGAAGACGGACAAGGCCGACGCCTTCCGCATAGCCATCTACTGCTCGCTGTTCCATGAGAGCATGGAGCCGTCGAGGCTGCCGTCCGCGGCCTACTTCAAGCTGAAACGGCTCCTTGCCGAGCGGCGGCAGTATGTGAAGCAGTCCGTACTGTACAGGCAGCAGCTGAGCGACATCTCCGTGTATGACTCCGTCAGTTCCCGCACCCGTAAAAAGGACGAGCTGGCGAGTCTCAGAGAGAACATCAGGCAGACTGACAAGGAGATGACGTCCGTCATCGACTCCGACCCCGCAATCAGGCGGAACTATGATTTGCTGACCAGCATCACCGGTGTGGGCATCGTGGTCGCCGTCACGACCATCGTGCTGACGGAGAACTTCACGGCCTTCACCAACCCGAGGAAGTATGCCAGCTACATCGCAATCGCCCCTTTCCCGCATGAGTCCGGGACAAGCGTCAGGGGAGCGACGAGAGTGTCGAAGCAGGGGTTCCGGCAGGCCAAGGCCGACCTGTCCATCAGCGTGCTGACTGCAATCACCCACGACGCGGAGCTCAGGGAATACTGGCAGCGCAGGAAGGCCGAGGGGAAGCACACAGGCGTAATCCTCAACGCCGTCAAGTTCAAGATGGTGCTGCGTATGTTCGCCGTCGTGAAGCGGGGCAAGCCATACGTCAACACGAAAGGATACAAGGGGTGAGGACGGGACCGGGGCGGTGAGCCATCTTCGCTCGTGGCTGTGAGCCTTTCTTCGGTTTAGTCCTGCCCCTTCCCGACACACCCTTGCCACGGAAGGGACAGGGACCTGCACTCTCTCAGAGCACGGAATGAGGGCTACAGAGAGACTTAGGCTGTCCCTTCCTCTGTTTTTCCGATGATTTTCCGTACCTTTGCACCCGATTGTGCGATAAAGAGGTGGAAGCCGGGAGGGGACAGTGAACCATCTTCTATTTTAGACAAAGCTCTTTGCTTGATTAGGTCTGCCCCTCCTTCAGACGCTGGCATGGCAATTTAGAAATATAGGTCGCCCCGTGTGGCCGAGGTCCTTTTAAAGGATCTTAAACGCGCTGCAAAGTTATGAAAAAGAATTGGTTTATAGGCATTGATGTGTCGAAAAGATGGCTCGACGTGGCCATTTTCGTTGAGAACAGTGACTTGAAGGGGTATACCCATACCCAGGTAAGTAACGACAAGCAGGGCTACCGTGAGCTGCTCAGATGGCTCAAGGAGCACGATGTGGACGTTTCCACATGCACCTATGGAATGGAGCACACTGGCTTCTATTCCGACGGCCTGCAGCACTTCCTTGACAAGAAGGGCTATCGGTACACGATGCTGGAGCCGGCAGTCATCAAGCACTATCCCATCCAGCCCCGCGAGAAGAACGACCGCCTGGATGCCGCCAAGATTGCCGACTACCTCTTCCGCTTCAAGGACACCATCAAGCTGAGCCGAGTGCCGGACAAGACGATGGAGAAACTACGTGAACTGCACAGGGAGCGCAAGTTCTATGTTGAGGACAGGGTGTGCTACCTGAACCGCAGACAGGTCGTAGGCAAGGAAGAGGCAAAGCGCCTGGACAAGATGATTGCCCTGCTCGACAAGCAGATCGACTCCATCGAGGAGAAGATACGCGACATCATCCAGAACGATGAGGCGCTCATGGAGAACTACCTCTATCTCGACTCCATCAAGGGCATCGGCTTCGTCAATGCCGTCAACGCCATTGTCATCACTCAGAACTTCACCGCGTTTAAGACAGCAAGGGAATATGCTTCGCACATTGGCGTCGCCCCTCACACGAATACATCGGGCACTACTGTGAGGTGGAAGCCAAAGCCACGCAAGCACTGCGACCTGACGGCGAAAGCCGACATATCGCAGGCAGCCAAGATTGCTGTCGTACACGATGTCGAACTCAAACGGTTTTACGAAAGGAAATGTAACGGGAAGGATGATGCGGATACCGTCCGCAAGGCTATGAACGCTGTAAAGTTT